>JANNPH010000216.1:0-2993 GCA_031399965.1 Gloeobacteraceae cyanobacterium SOY_34_metabat_159
CAATCCAGAGTGACCGCTTGATGAGTAGTCGAGGCACTGGCACAACCAGGAAGGCGAGGGGTACACAGCCGGGAAATGGATTTGCACTGAATAAGAAATCACCAGCAGGACGACGGGCGGCAATTGAAGCGTTTGAAGTCATACACGTTGACTGATACGTTGTATTTCCTGTTTCGGTAATACTTAAGTGCCACTGGCTTGAGCCACAAATATATGGCTACGCCAAATTTATTTGAGAGCGTTGTGCTAAACCACAACGTTGTTTGCACACATAACAAAAGCAATCGCCCCTCCGACCAAGAAGTAAGCGATCGCCTTTCCCCTATTACGGAGATTTCTATTATGAACTATGCAACACATACACAGCAAACAATTCCTAGTTCTTTTCGTGACGAACAAGCCTTAGCTCAAGCAGAACTATACAACCACCTCGAAACCCAAGCTGTAGCTGTAACCTTAACGAAAGACCCCCTCACCGACAGAGATCGCCGTATCATTGGTGAAATTATTGAAGTCGAACCCGAAACAGTGCGTACCATCTGGATCGAAGGCGGAATCACCGTATGGGTGCAGTTTGTAGGTGGCGGACGGCTAGCCTTTGACCGCGATTGGTTCGCTACAAGAGTCGCGCAGGTAAAAGCAACTTTGCCAGAGACGTTACGAGAACGGAATCAACGCTTGGAGACAGAATTGAAACAAGCTTGCACTCTTTTTGGTTTGTACCACGGTGAGATTGATTATCTAGTATTCAGCACGAAAGTCTATCGTCATGGGCATTTTGTAGGCTTCATTGGGGCTAACGAAGACGGCTGGTATTCCAATCCCAGGAAGTATGGTTTAGATCGGGTTGCCAACAGTGCTTCGGAGGCGATCGCATTCCTCGGAGTTCAACCAGTAGCAGCAGCATAATACTTGGCATTTTAAAGGCGATTGCTTCCTCAAGAGAACTGCAATCGCCACCACATTGTAATCATCAAAAAATACAATCATGGCACAAAGTACAGCTTGTAACCTCTCCCTTCTTGATCCGGGTTTAGATGACTGCCAAGAAAAAACTCTGCTGCCTCCAACAGACCCCGATGCAGAGGTCATGGAAATTTCTGGCTACAAACTGGTCTATATCAATGGAGCTTGCCCCAGAAATTATCGGGTCTATAAAAGCCATTCAATGATTGGAGTGATATTTCAATACATTACTCACTGGTCTAACGGAGTGGATTCTCTTCGATATGCCGAGTCGGTTCATGCAGCAGTCGGGTTGGATGAATTTTTGAAGGTGGCGAGGATATCAACAACGGCTACAGAACAGCAACCCTCAGAAGAAGAGTTGCTCGACAAAGAATTTGACGCACTGACGAGTGACGAGTGGCAACGGTTAAAGAGATACGTGCCACAAGCGAAAGATTTAGTTGCAGCGTAAGGAAAGAGGTGGGCGTTGCTGCCCACTTCCTCAAAAAAACTGTTTTTCTTAGCCTGACAAATATAACAATGTCAGCGATAGAAATATTGAAAGAATTCAATTTGTGCTACGTGAAAATTCAGGCGATCGCCCAAGATGAAAATTGGCTCTTATTGATTGCTGTCATAAATAGCTAAGTCGAACACTATCCAGTATCAACGCAATTTTTAACAACAACAACACAATTATGGAAACCATCAAAATCAACAACAGCGTCTTTCTCATCCCACCCAGCCAACCTAAACTACAAGCCAATTGTGCTAAAGAGTACGGGCAATTTCTTCTCGATTGTCCTCCGAAACTGACAATTTTAGAAGCACAAGCCGGTGGATATCTCAAAGGTAACAAGGCTGATTTTGCAATCGCAATCTCTCGCCCTGACCGTGCATTGACCATCAACGAGAACTTCACCAATGAGCCATTTACCGAACTCTGGGTGATTCCAGTCACTGGCGGACTAAAAGACCAGTTTAAGGGGCCAGCTTCGATGTTGCTTTGCTTCTTAATGCACCGCCGCAGTAAAGACAATTTCGCCGGACTCTACAATCACTTTGCCCATCGCGCTTTCCAGCAGTGGTGTGAAGAGGGGATGCCTGGAGATCCCAAAGAGTTCTGTTATCAGGCGATCGCTAGCGTACTCAAAAACTACATTTTCTGCGCCGAGTTTCAAAAAGTGGAAGGAACCCTTGGGACTTACTGGTTTATTCAGTGGAGCTATCGCAATCCTCAATCTGATTTTGAGAAGGATGCTCTCGTTGCCGCCGAGATGATTCGTACTGGTGCGGAAAGTGGGGCAACGCTGCACTGGGTGACAAATGAGACGTATGAACGCTGGGCATCAAATGCTGTTACCGCACCAGTATTACCCCCTGTTTCAGAAACAGAAGCACGGGCATCTCTGCAACCGCAGAATCAGCAAGTTTTATCACAAGTTAAGAAGCGGTAATTAGACACTAAAACGGCGATTCACCTTTGAGTTGCCACTACATAATTTAGTAGCAAAATCAACCAATGAAAATCGGTACTGTCTCAATAAGTTATTCGAGAAAATTTAACCTGGGTAACTACGAATCTCGCGTACTAGGTTGTTCTTTATGGGCGCAGGTTGAGGAGGAGGAAGACGCAGAAGGTGTAGTTCGATTCCTTTCTCACCAAGCTAAAGCAGCAGTCAAAGAGGCTGCAATGCCAGTAATTAAAGCTAATGAATTCCAGATTAACAAAGCCAAATCTCAACGAAAAGTAGCAACTGATGAGGGTGTTGTGGAGGATTTATGAAACAGATAACAGGTTTTATTCCCATTGCAGCATTACCAGAATCTACTGCGGCTTCTGCTAAACAACAGCTAATAACAACAATTGAATGGCTCCACAAAGAAGGTGCTGCTACTGAAACCAATCTCAAACTCCTGACTGCAATTGTAGAGTCAATTCTTTGCTCGGAAGAATCATACACTAGATTTTTACAATGTGGTTTTGATGCAGCCATTGAGTTTTTCGATACCAATTCTCAAAACTGGGAATTTCAAGAATCAAT
>JANNPH010000220.1:0-1566 GCA_031399965.1 Gloeobacteraceae cyanobacterium SOY_34_metabat_159
AAATACGGCGGCGTTCAAGGCGGCAAAGTAGTTGTCAGCTATGGGAACAACGCTACCCAGGTATTTTTTGATTAGTTCTGGGTGTTCTTGCAACGCTTCGGAAAACGAGCAGAAAATAACACCATCTTCCGCTAGTTTTTCTTTAAATGTAGTGGCGACAGAGACGCTATCGAAAATCGCATCGACGGCGACATTTGCCAGTCGCTTCTGTTCAGATAGGGAAATGCCTAACTTCTCAAAGGTTTCTAAAAGGGTTGGATCAACTTCATCCAAGCTGTTTAGTTTTTCTTTCTTGCGTTTCGGCGCTGAGTAGTAAATGATATCCTGATAATTAATTGGCGGATACTTGACATTAGGCCAAGTTGGTTCCGTCATTTTTTGCCACTGGCGATAAGCTCTGAGGCGAAAGTCCAGCATGAACTGCGGCTCGTTCTTCTTAGAGGAGATCAAGCGAACAACGTCCTCGTCTAGTCCACGCGGTATAGTGTCGGACTCAATATCAGTAATAAAGCCGTACTTGTAAGGTTGGTTGACTAAGGTTTTGACAGTGGCACTCATCGGTAATAATCTCTTGTGTTCAGAACTCTTTCAGGATGGGAGACGGACTTTTCTTTAACCGATTCCCATATCACGTTACTGAATGGTTACACGGCTGCTAGAATAGTGGTGGAGAGTAAAACAACAGCTATGTTGTTTAATCTATCTTCATTTTACGCTAAATTAACAACAACAATGTTGTCAAAGTCAAATTTTCAAAGAAATTTTTGGGGCGTTCGCTGAACGTCTCGCACCACAAGATGGCGACTATCCACCAGTCCTCAACCAAGCAAGATATCCTAGAGTATCTGCACAAACACGAAAAAGCAACGGCTTTGGAGCTAGCTGAAGTTTTAGACGTTACCCCCCAAGCGATTCGTCGTCATCTCAAGGATTTGGAGACGGAGGAGCTAGTTTTGTATTCGACAACAGTTCTGGCGGCGGGAATGGGGCGTCCGCAGCACGTTTATCAACTGAGTCGTCAGGGACGCGATCGCTTGCATCGAACAATGAGCGATCGCTTTGGTGATGGCCACGGTCATTTTGCGGTTTCGCTGCTAGACACCTTAGCCGAAACGATGGGACACGACCAATTTAAATCGATTTTAGAGAAACAGTGGCAGCGTAAAGCTCAAGAATACAGCGATCGCGTGGGTAGCGGTTCACTGCGAGAACGTGTAGCCAACTTAGTAGAGTTCCGAAAAGCGGAAGGCTTCATGGCGGAGTATCATCCGGTTGATGTGAATGACGCAATTGATAGCGATCGCTTTATCTTAATGGAACATAACTGCGCCATTTCTAACGTTGCCGAATCTTTCCCCAGCATTTGTGGTCACGAATTAGAAATGTTTGCTGCCGTATTATCAGATTGTACCGTAGAACGCACTCACTGGATTATCAACGGCGAACATCGTTGTGGCTATTTGGTACAAGTTCGCAAGTAAAAGTCTCATCAATAAACTCGGTTTTACATCTAACTTCGGTAATACATAATAGCTGAATAGCTACCACCCATTATCAATAATCAAC
>JANNPH010000233.1:0-8254 GCA_031399965.1 Gloeobacteraceae cyanobacterium SOY_34_metabat_159
CTGGGCGTGATGTAAATCTGTGTGCGCAGGCTGCGGGAGAGCGCAAAAATACCGAGTATCTGGGCAAGCAGGCCGTTGTCTCGGGCGTGGGCGGGGCCGACTGGGGACATCTCAATGCACATCCAACCGTGGTCGTAGTAAAACTTTGCCCGCTCATAAGTGGGGTCACAACTGAGGCGCAAAAAGTGCTCCCAACCTGCTCGCACCCAGGTGTCCGTGGCCACAACCGGCGCTTCCATGAGGCGTAATCCTTCAACGGTGCTCCTCATTTTACCGGGGCAGGCCTAGAGTCGGCAGTAACAGGAACCGGCTTGCTGTGCGATTAAACCTTGCATCTCCAGCGACAACAGGCCACCGGCCAGATCGCCTATCGAGAGCTGTGTGCGTTCGCTCAAGGCATCGAAACTGAGGCAATCGGGGCCAAGGCTGTCCCAGATTTGCTGTTCGACCAGGTTTAAGGTCGGTAGTTGCAGAGGCAGCGGCGGCAGGACCGAGCGCACCAGGTGGCGACTCAGGTCGTCGAGCAGGCCCTCAACGCTCAAAATCGGGTTTGCACCCTGGGCGAGCAGCTTCAAGCCGCCTGCCGCCTGAAGGGTATCGAGAGAGCCGGGTAGGACGAAGACTTCGCGGTTGTACTCGCAGGCGAGACGGGCAGAGATGAGCGCACCTGATTTAATCGGCGCTTCGATCAGGATGGTGGCGAGGCTCATCCCGACCACGATCCGGTTGCGGCGGGGAAAGAAATGGGGCTGGGTCTCTGTGCCGGGGGGATGCTCGCTCAGGAGCAGGCCACCCTGGGCAACTTCGGAGGCCAGACCCCGGTGCTCACAGGGGTAGATCTGATCGAGGCTCGACCCGAGCACGGCGGCGGTCAGGCCGTGGCGCAAAGCACCGCGGTGGGCAGTGCCGTCGATACCCAGGGCAAGGCCCGAGACGACGACAAAACCGGCCCGCGCCAGGGCCTCGGCAATCCGGCCCGCGTAGCGCAGGCCGTAAGCAGTGGGTTGGCGGGTGCCGACGATGGCCACAGCGGGCGGCCAGGAGCGGAGTGGGCCTTCAAAAAAGAGGAGCGGGGGTGGGTCGGGAATTTCGCGCAGGAGGGGTGGGTAAGCAGAGTCGGCGGGAGTTACGAAAGCGGGCCAGCGCTCCTCAAGACGGCTCAAGAGACGCTGTGGGTCGAGCGAATGCCGTTGGGATAGGGCAACAAGCCCCTTGCGCTCAGTCCAGCCGTCGGCGGTGGAGAGGATTGCTTCGTCTGCCCACCAGGCCGCTTCGAGTGAGCCGAAGTGTTCGCTGAGCCGCTTGATGGTGACGCTGCCGACGCCCGGCAGACAATGCCACGCTGCCCAGTAAGCCCGCTCCCCGTTTGCCAACTGCCCATCTCCACGCTTTTTGACAGCTTTGCAGGCCGGGCGATTGCTTGTAAAAAAAATGCGGACTGGGCCTGGTGCCACCCGCGCCGGACAGTCGGTCAGCGAGCGCCCACCTGATTCCAGAGCTTGATGGTGCGGTCTTTACTGGCACTGACGATGTCCCCACGCGGGCTGAAGGCTGAGGCCACGACCCAGTCTGTATGAGCATTGAACGTCTGGAGCAGCCGACCGTCAAAAGTATTCCAGACTTTGAGAGTGCGGTCGCGGCCGGCACTACTGAGGGTGCGCCCGTCGGCGCTGAGGGCAACCGAGATCACCCGGTCGCTGTGTCCTGAAAGCGTACGCAGGAGCCGCGCCGAGCGCCAGTCCCAGACTTTGACGGTCTTATCCCAGCTGCCGCTGACCAGCAGCCCGGTCGCTCTGCTGGTCGCCAGGGTACGTACCGCCGAACGGTGACCCTTCAGGGTGCGCTCAAGCCTGCCGCGCACGTCCCAGAGGCGAATCGCTCCATCGCTGCTGCCGCTTGCCAGCTGTGTGCCATCCGGGCTGAAGGCGAGTGTCCAGACATCGCCGCCCGGATCGCGAAAACTGCGCACCAGTCGCCGATTTTTCACATTCATGATCCGGATCATCTGGTCACTGCCGCCACTCGCGACCAACAAGCCATCTTCGCTGAAGGCGACGGCCCAGATCGTTTCAGCGTGCCCACCGAGGCTTGCAACCAGCGTTCCGCGTTCCGCGTTCCAGAGCTTGAGCGTCCGGTCACTCGCACCGCTGGCGATGAGCGAACCGTCCGGGCTGAAGCGCACTGCTCTGACGATTGCCCGGTGTCCGCCCAGGGTGCGCAATAGACCTCCCCCGGACAGGTTCCAGAGTTTGACTGTGCCGTCGGCACCGGCACTGCTTAAAGTCTCTCCATTTGGGCTGACGGCCACTGACCAGACCGTGTCCCGGTGACCAGTGAGGGTCTGTCCCTGTACCCAGCCGGGGGTGCGGTCAGTATTGATCTGAGTGCGAACGGGGGCGGGTGTAGCAACTGTGGGAGTTGGCTGGACGGGTGGTGAGAAGAACATACCCTCCTGCCGCCACCAGCCGAGGGTGCCTATGGTGAAGAGCAGCCCGGCCGCAGCGGCTCCGAAAAGCACCCGACGCCTGGGCGCAAGGGGCTGTGGAGGCGCGGCGACGGGGGATTCTGTCGGCAACTGCGCGACCGGCGCTTGAGCCGCCTTACCGTCACTTAAAAAGAGGTTGAGGCCCTCCCCGCGCTCGACTGCCCGCACACACCACTCCTTAAGGACCTCCGGCACTTCTACACCTGGCCGCTCCGGCTCGTAATTCTCCAGGTCGGGTGCAGGTGCGAGCCTGACCGGTTCGATGCCGCGACCGGGTAGAAAGGCCGGTCCCCGCTGGAGAGCCGCGAAAAGCTGAGGGAGTCCACTGGCCTCCAGGGCACCCGTCAGGCAGTAGCAGACGAAATAAGGAACATCGCACCGGGCCAGGTCGTCCGCCCCGTCGTTGTAGAGCCAGCCGAACAGCGTCGCTCCACTGTTTGCCTGAAATAGATAAATAGCCCGGTACTCCGGGTCAGGTGGGTTGTAAGCGTCCCAGCGGCAGTAGACGACGCGCTCGACAAAGGTCTGCTGCAAGTCCGGGTCGGTGCCGGGACTGGCCAGCAGCTTGTAGCCCACGCCTTTGAAGCTGGTGTAAATGAGCTGGTTGATGACCACGGTGCGGCGCTCCTGGGCGACTGGACCTTCGATGGCACGCTTGTGACAAAGACCGTTTTACTGGAACTGCAGCCAACTAGAGAACGATAGATAGGCTGAAAGTCTTTCAGTGTGAAGTTTATGGAACTCGCGGCCGATTCGGTGGGGAGCTTGAACTGCAGAAGCTGCTATTAGAAGTACGACAGGAACAGCACGAAGGATGCAGCGAACGACTCCACAGATAAATCCGGGGGCAACTCGGCGGTTTTGGTGGCAGCCGCCGGTTACCCATCCGGCAACCGGCGACAGGTATGCCCGTCTTCACAAAGGAACAGCCTGGGCCATCAACAGGTACTCAAAGCGACCGGCCTGTCACTGCAGGTTCGATGCCGTGGTATTCCTGCAGCGATTTCACCCCGAGCGGTCCCTGCTGTAGTGAGGCGATGGCTGCCGCCGCCGCTCGTGCTCCCGATAGGGTGGTGATCACCGGGATTTTTTGGGCCAGGGCGGTACGGCGAATCACCTGACCGTCGGTCTGTGCTTCGATACCTGAGGGCGTGTTGATCACGAGGTCTATCTGGTGGTTCTTCATCAAGTCGCCGACGTGCGGGCGACCTTCGTGGATTTTGAGCACCTTTTCAACGGTGAGGCCCTGCCCTCGCAGGTAGCGCTGGGTACCCTCAGTGGCGATCACCCGGAAACCGAGGGCGATCATCTCCTGGACGATCGGGACGACAGCCGTCTTGTCGCGGTCGGTGACCGAGACGAAGAGGGTGCCCGCGACCGGCAGGCGCTGACCGGCCCCGAGTTGGGCTTTGGCAAAGGCGCGGCCGAAGTCGGTGTCGATGCCCATTACCTCGCCGGTCGAGCGCATCTCGGGACCTAAAATCGTGTCGGTACCCGCAAATTTCTCGAAGGGCAGCACCGCCTCCTTGACGGCGATGTGCTGAGGAATCACTTCCTCAGTGAAGCCAAGCTCTTCGAGAGTACGGCCCGACATCACCCGCGCCGCTATCTGGGCAAGCGGCACTCCAATCACTTTCGCCACGAAAGGCACGGTCCTGGAAGCACGCGGGTTGGCTTCGAGCACGTAGACTTCGTCCTCGCCACTGTCGGTCTGCTTGACGGCATACTGCACATTCATCAGGCCAACCACTTTCAGAGCGCGGGCAAGCCTGGTCGTCCAGTCGCGGATCGTGGCAAGTACCGGGGCACTCAGGGTGCGGGTCGGCAATACGCAGGCCGAGTCGCCCGAGTGAATACCCGCCTGTTCGATATGCTCCATGATGCCGGCTATCACCACGAAGCCGGTGCGGTCGGCAATCGCATCGACATCGACTTCGATTGCATCTTCTAAGAATTTGTCGATCAAAATCGGGTGCTCGGGTTCGGCTATGACTGCCTTGGCCATGTAGCGGCCCAGTTCTTCGTCGGTGTAGACGATTTCCATCGCCCG
The DNA here is from genome assembly GCA_031399965.1 of Gloeobacteraceae cyanobacterium SOY_34_metabat_159. Taxonomy (GTDB): domain Bacteria; phylum Cyanobacteriota; class Cyanobacteriia; order Gloeobacterales; family Gloeobacteraceae; genus JANNPH01. Next base: position 4,536 of record JANNPH010000233.1, read on the forward strand.
ACCGCCGAGAACGTAACTTGGGCGCACGACAGTCGGGTAGCCGATGCGCCGAGCGATAGCAATCGCATCGGCGCTCGTGCGGGCCATGCCGTTGGCCGGTTGACGGATGTCGAGGGACTGGATGAGCTTCTCGAAGCGTTCGCGGTCCTCAGCCATGTCGATGGAGTCGGGGGAGGTACCCCAGATGGGGACGTTCGCTTTTTCGAGGGGCACGGCCAGTTTCAAAGGCGTCTGGCCCCCAAACTGGACGATTACCCCCACGGGCTGCTCGGTCTCGACGATGTTGAGCACGTCCTCGCGGGTGAGCGGCTCGAAGTAGAGTCGGTCGCTGGTGTCGTAGTCGGTCGAGACAGTCTCGGGATTGGAGTTGACCATGATCGTCTCGTAGCCGTCGGCGCTGAGGGCGTAGCTCGCGTGGCAGCAGCAGTAGTCAAATTCGATGCCCTGGCCGATCCGGTTGGGTCCACCGCCCAGGATCATCACCTTCGGGCGGGTGCTAGGTGCAATTTCACTCTCTGAGGCGTAAGTCGAATAGTGGTAGGGCGTGAAGGCTTCAAATTCGGCAGCGCAGGTATCGACGGTTTTGTAGACCGGCAGGACACCGAGGGTGCGGCGTGCCTCGCGCACGTCCTGTTCACCGGTACCGGTCAGGAAGGCAATTTGCACGTCGGAGTAGCCGTTTTGCTTGGCTTCTAGCAGTTCCGCCGCGCTCAGACTTGCAAGGTCGCGGCCGAGGAGGGCGGAATCGAATTCGACCAGTTCTGAGAGCTTGTCAAGAAACCAGGGGTCGATGCTGGTGAGTGCATAAATATCTTCGACGCTGAGCCCAGCCACGAGCGCCTGGCGGATCTGGAAAATACGGTCGGGGTTGGGGGTGCGCAGCTGGCTTTTGAGCACTTCCAGTTCGATGGGCGCTTCAATGCGGTCGGCACCGAAGCCGAAGCGCTTAATTTCCAGGGAGCGCAACGCTTTTTGGAGCGACTCGTTAAAAGTACGGCCAATCGCCATCACCTCGCCCACCGACCGCATCGCCGTCGTGAGCACCGGCTCTGTACCGGGGAACTTCTCAAATGCCCAGCGCGGTATCTTGGTGACCACGTAGTCGATAGTCGGCTCGAAGCTGGCCGGGGTCTCGCGGGTAATTTCGTTGGTGATTTCACTCAGTAAATAGCCGACCGCCAGCTTGGCTGCAATCTTGGCAATCGGGAAGCCGGTCGCCTTGGAGGCGAGGGCCGAGGAGCGCGAGACACGGGGGTTCATCTCGATGACGATGACGCGCCCGTCTTCGGGATGGACGGCAAACTGGATATTCGACCCGCCGGTCTCGACGCCGATTTCGCGGATCACTTTAATCGATGCGTCGCGCAGGCGCTGGTACTCTTTGTCGGTGAGTGTCTGGGCCGGGGCAACGGTAATCGAGTCGCCGGTGTGCACGCCCATCGGGTCGAAGTTTTCAATCGAGCAGATGATCACGACGTTGTCGGCCAGGTCGCGCATCACTTCCAGTTCGTATTCTTTCCAGCCGAGTGCTGACTCCTCGACCAACATCTGATTTGTCGGTGAGGCGTCAAGCCCAATCAGGACCATGCGGACGAACTCTTCGCGGTTGTAGGCGATGCCGCCGCCGGTGCCGCCGAGGGTGAAACTGGGCCGCAGGATGAGTGGAAAGGAACCGATTTCGTCGGCGACGGTGAGCGCTTCTTCGAGGCTGTAGGCAAAACCCGAGCGCGGCACGGAAAGACCGATTTTTTCCATTGCCCGCTTGAATTGTTCGCGGTCCTCGGCTTTTTGAATCGCCCCGAGCTTCGCACCGATGAGTTCGACGTTGTAGCGGTCGAGTACACCCGATTCGGCCAGTTCGACGGTGACGTTGAGGGCAGTCTGGCCACCCATCGTCGGCAAAAGTGCGTCGGGACGCTCGCGCTCGATGATGCGCTCGATAATCTCGGCGGTGACCGGCTCCACGTAGGTGCGGTCGGCCGTGGCCGGGTCGGTCATGATTGTCGCCGGGTTGGAATTGACGAGGACCACCTCGTACCCTTCCTCGCGCAGCGCCTTGCAGGCCTGGGTGCCGGAGTAGTCAAATTCACAGGCCTGCCCGATCACGATCGGCCCGGCTCCAATCAACAAGATTTTTCGAATGTCAGTACGGCGGGGCACAGTCGCAGACCTGCAAGTAGGCAAACATCCCTATAGTAGTCCTTCCAGATACCTCCTTTCAGAATCGCCCCTGCACTGCCGGTGATTGCCACTCAAATTGCACAAAAACTTCATCGTTTCTTGACATATTTGCCGGGTTTGAGGTCGGCCAAAAACTTAATCAAAACGCTGAAAACCAATTCACTATATCCTCACAATTCGCCCGTGTATCCACTCACTGCCAGACCAGAGTATAGTGTTACGCTTTAAATAATTCCTCCACCCAAAAGATTAGAAATGGCTATTAACAATCAGGTCAATAGCTTTCAGCGCGGCAACGAGCTATTCAAGTCCGGAAAACTGCCGGAGGCTATCGCAGCTTACACTCAGGCAACCTGGAGCGACCCTGATTGTGCGGATATCTATTTCAACCGGGCCGTCGCCAATCTCAATATGGGCAATCTTTTGAATGCCCTGGCAGACTGTCAAAAAGGGTTGCAACTAAGCCCGAACTGCGTCGAGGGACATCGAGTCCTGGCCGGTATCCACCTGGAAAGCCGCAACTACAAACAAGCCTACAAAGCGGCCGAGGCAGCGCTCGCCCTCGACAGCAACTGCGCCTCAGCCTACCAGACGCGCGGCATGGCCTTTCACTACACTGGGCAGCCCCCGAAAGCGCTGAGAGACCTGCGCACGGCCGCCATGCTCTTTCGCGCCCAGGGTGCCATGGAGAACCACCGCCAGGTCCTGAGCATTCTGCAAAGACTCGACCCGAACCTCTGGCGCAACCTGGCGACCACCGGCCGCGCCCTGGGCGTTTTGTAACGACCGGCGATTTGCAAGCGTATGATGGACGGGCTTTTGCCCACTTGAGGTGCCCGCTTGATGCCAGCCCTGATGGTCGTCGGCACTTCCTCCCACGCCGGCAAATCTCTACTGGTCAGTGCCCTCGGGCGAATTTTTTACAGGCGCGGCGTCCGGGTCGCGCCATTCAAGGGGCAGAACATGGCGCTCAACGCCTACGTCACTGCCCTTGGACACGAAATCGGCCACGCCCAGGCAGTCCAGGCCTGGGCCTGCGGCATCGAGCCGACCGTGGCGATGAACCCGATCTTGCTCAAGCCCCAGGGCAATATGACGTCGCAGATCATCTTGATGGGTAAGCCGGTGGGGGTGGCCGGGGCAGTGGACTACTACCGGGACTATTTCGAGCGCGGCTGGCAGGCAATTGTCAGTTCCCTCGCCCAGTTGCAGTCCGAGTACGAACTGGTTGTCTGCGAAGGGGCCGGTAGTCCGGCTGAGGTGAATCTTCGCCACCGCGACCTGACCAACATGCGCGTGGCACTGCACCTGAAGGCACCGACGCTACTCGTCACCGAAATTGACCGGGGCGGTGCACTCGCCCACGTCGTTGGCACGCTGCAGGTTCTGCCTGCTGAGGAACGTGCCCTGATTAAAGGCATCGTGATCAATAAGTTCCGTGGCTCACTTGCCCTGTTGCAGCCCGGCCTCGATTGGCTCGCGTCTTACACGGGCATCCCGGTCGTAGGCGTCCTGCCCTGGCTTGAGATGGCACTACC
>JANNPH010000251.1:0-3097 GCA_031399965.1 Gloeobacteraceae cyanobacterium SOY_34_metabat_159
GCGCTCGCGCGGGGCACGCTTCAACGCTTCACTGCGCTTTTCAGCGGCGCATCCGGGACGTTTTTTGCTCATCTCGGTATCCGAGGACGGTCCGCTCTCTGTTTTTGAAAACGGCGTCCAACTCAATCGACAGCGCTCCTACGCCCACGATGCGGAGGGACCGCCCCCCACTCTCACAGACTGGCTTGAGGCTTAATTCAAGAAGAACTGACCACCGCGACCGGGCAGGTGGCCTGGCGCAAGAGAGCGTCTACGCGGTGACCAAAGAAGACCCGGCCGCTGATTGGGCGCAGGTTGCTGCCGAGCACGAGCAAATCGACGGCTTCACTTTGGGCAAAAAAGAGGATTTCCTGTTCGGGGCTGTTGCCCTGCAGGACTTTCGTGTTGACCTGGGCTCCGAGGCTGCGGCCGAGGTCGGCCTGCTGATCGACGATTTGCTGGGCAATCTCAAGCGCCGAGGTGAGGTTGGTCTGATCGACGTAGAAGTTGTCGAACTGGGGCAGGTTGACGACATGTACCAGGGTCACCAGTGCACCGGTCTGGGCGGCAATGGCACTTGCCACTTCAACTGCGTGCTTACTGTACTCGGTGCCAATGGTCGGTACCAGGATGTGGCGCAATTTTTGCAGAGCAATCGGGGTGCCGTCCGCTGTGTCCAGGTGCGACTTGACGACCAGGGTGGCGCAGGGCGCTTCTTGAACGATCTGGTCGACGATTGAATTAAAAAGGGTGCCGTCTGAGATTTTGCGCTCGGTCGCACCGAGCACGATCAGGTGATAGCCCTTGGCTGCCTCTTTGAGGATGACCGAGGCCGGGTCGCGGCCCGACTCGACTCGGGTTTGTAAGGTTGTTGGCAGGTTCATCTCGGCTGAGACGGCGGCAAAGGCAGTCTCGGCACTCGCCTCGGGCATCGAGGCCGGACCGCCGCGCCTGGCGGGGACGGCACTCTGGGCGTAGAGGGCCGTCACTTCGATGTCGCTCTGCTGGGCCATGTGGCTGACCAGTTGGGCACCGAGCTGGACGTTGGAACCGCCGCGCGTCGGCAGGAGCACCCGACGAATATTTTTGACGAAGCTGCGGCTTGCCTGGTCTTCGAGTTGCAGGCGGCGAGCCTCGTCCTCGCCCATCACCACTTTTGAAAGCGACCAGCGCAGGAGCGGCGGGGCCATCAGCGAGGTGATGATGGCGACCATGACGATAATCGTGTACATCTGCTGGGTGAGGACGCCCAGGGAGAGGCCGATGGTGGCGACGATAATCTCCATCGCACCGCGGGCATTCATCCCAGAACCGAGGGCAATCCCTTCCCAGTGGCTCAGGCGGCCGCCGACACGCGCGCCGATGTAGACCCCGACGAACTTGCCGAAGCAGGCAATCGCCAGCACGATGGCACCGATAAGCAGCGTCTGTGGCTCAAAAAGCTGGATCAGATTGACCTTCAAACCGGCAGCAGCGAAGAAGATGGGTGCGAGAAAACTGGCCGTAATCACTTCCAGAGCATGACCCGCCTCCCGGTTGAAGCGCGGAGCCTGCCCGGCCAGGATGCCGGTCACGAAAGCGCCGAGGGCCGCCTCGATGCCGAGCTGGTGGGTGAGGGCTGAAGCAAAGAGCGCGACAACGAGCACCGTCGAGAGAGAAGCGGCCACTCCCCCCACCCGGTCATCGACCCAGCGCAACAGCCAGGCCAGGGCGGGGCGACCGAGGAAATAGGCACCCGACAAAAAGAGCAGTGCGCCGCCAATCGAGGTGGCAATCGAGCCGAAATTGATCGTACCGGAACTGGCAAGACCGGCAACCACGGAGAGTAAAATCCAGCCGAGGGTATCGTCGGTCATGCCCGCCGCAAGAGTGAGCTGGCCAATGTCGCGGCGGATGAGCTTGAGGTCGATAAGCACCTTGGCAATCACCGGGATAGCCGAGATGCTCATCGCCGTCGCCATAAACAGGCTGAAGACGATGCGCTGGTTGGGGTTGACCAGCACAGTGTCAGGCAGGAGCAGACCGAGAGCAAAGCCCGTCGCAAAGGGCAGGATGATGCCCCCAAGCGACACGAACAGGGCTGTTTTGCCCTTGCTCACAATCAAATTCAGGTCGGTCTCAAGCCCGGTTGCGATCAGCAAAAAGAGTACCCCAAGCCAGGAGACGACCGAGAGCAGGTCCGCCTGCACCTGGCTGACCGGGAAGACAGCACGCTGCAGGTCCGGTAGCAATAGCCCAAATAAAGAGGGTCCGAGCACCACTCCCGCGAGCAGTTCGCCCACGACAGGGGGCAGGTCGATGCGGCGCATCAGCTCGCCTAAAGTGCGGGCGGTCAGGAGCAACAAAGCCAGCTGCAACAGCAACAACAGCAACTGGTCGTGTCCGAGCGGTTTGATTGGGCCGTTCGCCCCACTGGCCGTCTGGGCTGCGATGACCAGAGGCGTCATCCAGGCAAAAGTTGCGTCCATGTTGATCCTTAGTCAGCCGTTTTGCCAGTCCCAACCGCATCCGAGGGACAAAAGTCCCGGAAGCCTCAAGGTCATGGTAACAACGCATCTGCCGGGAAGCACTCCTCTACGACAGGCGCTCAGGTCGAGCCGGCCGGTTTTGTAGCCGGTGCAACTTTTGCAAGGCTCTGGTAAAACACCAGCGAGAGTTTGGCGATCAACTGGTTGGCCCGCCGGTCGTTGTGGGGACGCTCGACCAGGGCGACGGCAATGTAGCGACGCTGGTCGGGCATGGTGACAATCGCCATGTCGCCGACCATCTTGCCGATGTCGCCGGTTTTGTGGAGAATTTTGGCTCCCGGTCCGATACCTTGTGGCAGCAGTGAGCCGATGCGGGTGCGGGCGAGGATGTCGTAGGCCAGTTTGCGGGCTTCAGGGGTAAGCAGGTCGCCGCGTTCGAGTTCGCTAAAAAGTAATGCGAGGTCGGCGGGACTGGTCTGGTTGGTGCCCGGCAGGTCGGGTAGTGGAGCGTTGAGTACTGTCTTTTTCAAGTTCCAGCGTTGAAACTGCTCGTTGAGGTAGCTCTGCCCGCCGACGCGGTCGATGATCATATTGGTGGCAGTGTTGTCGGAGCGGATGATCATCAGCGAGGCGATGGTCAGAGCGCTCAT
>JANNPH010000262.1:0-4119 GCA_031399965.1 Gloeobacteraceae cyanobacterium SOY_34_metabat_159
ATTGATGAGCCAGCCAAGTCGCAGGCCGTTGTCCAGATATTCCTGCATCTTCTGCTGAAGTGGCTTCAGTTCATCGGTCGCCGAACGCAACTCGACTACCAAGTCCGGGCACAGCGGCAAAAACTTTTCTTGCTGCTCAGCGCTCAGCGCTTCCCATCGCTCTTGAGATACCCAGGCTGCATCAGGTGAGCGAATCGCCTGGTTGGGCAGGATAAATCCACCCGAAGAGTCGCAGGCAACTCCCGTACCGCTGCTGTCCAACCAGTTCATCAATCGCTGAGTCAACCTGGCATTGCGGTAGCTTCCTGCAAATCCGACCGGCGACATGACGACGAGTTCTCCTCTGGCTGTGCGCTCGAAGCGTAAATTCCGGTTCTGGGTGCTGAGTTTATAAAACTGTTCGTCACTCAAGCTGAATACGTCATTCACATTCAGGGTAAAGACATCCATCCCGGCCTCGGCAGTATCTTGCTATTCATCGTACTTCTGGACCCAAAACCTGCATTCTGTAGAATAGAGAGCGCATCGAGACGCAGCTATGGAAAAAGTACTTTTTCACCTTTCATTTCCGGTCAGTGACCTGGCTCTCACCAGGACTTACTACGTAGATGGCCTCGGCTGTGAAGCCGGGCGAGAAAGCCCCGCTTCGCTGATCCTCAACCTTTGCGGTCATCAGTTGGTTGCTCAGCACACCGACGAGCCGCTCACACCACAAAAAGGGATCTACCCCAGACACTTCGGCATCATCTTCACTGACGAACGAGATTTTGAAGCGCTCCTCGGACGCGCTCGTGACCGACAGTTGCACTTTCATGTCGAGCCCAAGCGCCGCTTTGCCGGACTTGTCACCGAACACCGCAGCTTCTTCCTCGAAGATCCTTTCTACAATTTCCTGGAGTTCAAGTTCTACGCTCACCCGGAAGCGATCTTCGGAGCCCTCGAATTTAAACGGATCGGTGACCGGCAAGAAGCAACTGTCTAATTTCCGCCTTCTTCTATCGCCTCGTCCTCACTCTCTGTCTCGTCCCACTGGTGCAGTTGCTGCTTGGCAGTGCGGCGCGACGCCTGGCGGTACTGCTCGTCGAGGCGTGGAATGATAGTGCGCCGCCCGCCGCTTGCTTTGATAGTGGCCTGGGGGTCGGCACTGCGCCGTTGCTGTTCAGCGTGCGCGATGGCTTCAGCTAAAAATTCACAGTAGATTCGGTAGCGCTGGGAGTGGTCACGGACCGCACAGTCCGGCTCGTCGCGGTGCAGGCAGTTGCGAAACTGGCAATCTTTGAGACGGGGCCGAAACTCCGGGAAGTAATTGTCTAGATCCTCGGGGGCCACGGTAATTTCAAGCTGGCTGAAACCAGGTGAATCGGCAACCAGGGCACCGCCCGGCAGGGCAAAGAGTTCGACGTGGCGGGTAGTGTGTTTGCCGCGCCCGAGCCGGTCTGAGAGGCTGCCGACCCGCAGGTCCAGTTCGGGACCGAGGGCGTTAATCAGGCTCGATTTGCCCGCGCCGGAGGGACCGGCAAGCACGTAGGTTCCCACGTCGAGGCTGGCCAGCAAGGGCGCAATACCACCGCCTGTGTGGGCACTGAGGGCAACGACGCGATAGCCCCAGGAACGGATGTCATCGGCAATTGCCTCACGCGGCCCGGCTTCGAGCTGGTCGCTTTTATTAAGGCAGACCAGAGCTTTCAAGTTTTCAGACTCGACTGCAACTAAGAATCGACTCAGGAGGGCCGGGTCGTAGGGGGGCTCGGTGAGGGCCATCACGACCAGGACACCGGTGCAGTTGGCAATGGGCGGTTTGGCAAGCTCTGAGAAGCGCGGCAGGACAGCGCCGATGGCACTACGGTCGCTCTGCGGGTCTATTTCAGAGATTTCAACCCGGTCGCCGACCAGGACCGATTGGCCCGTTTTTCTCAGGCGGGCGCGGCGGGTACAGAGTACGACAGCGCCGCCCGAGTCGAGGCGCACCCGGTAAAAGTTGGCTTCCTGTGCCAGAACCGTGCCCAGCCTCACAGGTGACGCTTCCTAGTGAAACAGGTTTCCGATGCTGTCAATCAGCCCCTCAAGCCCTTCTTTTTTGGAGACCTTCTCGCCCCTGACCTTTGCAATCTTGCCCAGTAATTCGCGCTCTTCTGAATTGAGCTTGGTCGGGATGGCCACTTTGATCTGCAGGTAGTGGTTGCCGCGGCGCATCGGGTTGCCGACGCGGGGCACGCCTTTGCCTTCGAGAGTGATCACCGTCTCCGGCTGCGTTCCGGGCTGGACGATCACAGTCTGCGGTCCATCGACGGTCTCAACCGACATTTCAGACCCGAGGATTGCCTGCAAGTACGAAATTTCAGCGGACGAGTAGATGTCCTGTCCTTCGCGGCGGAAAGTCGGATGGTTGCGGACGCTGATGTAGATAAACAGGTCGCCCGGCGGACCGCCACGCAATCCGGCGTCGCCCTCCGACTGCACCCGCAGACGCGTCCCGGCATCCACCCCGCCCGGCACCGTGATCTTGATGCTCGTCTGCTTCTGGACCCGGCCACGGCCGTCGCAGGTACCGCAGGGGCTTTCGATCATCTCGCCGGTGCCCGAGCAGCGGGGGCAGGCAATCACCTGGGTAAACATGCCGAAGGGGGTGCGCTTTGCCTGGCGAACCTGGCCCTGCCCGCCGCACTCGCGGCAGGTGACAGGACCGACGCCGGGTTTGGACCCTGATCCCCGACAGGTCTCGCAGGTGACGAGGTGGGCAATGTTGATTTCTTTCTCGCCGCCGAAGACTGCCTCTTTAAATTCGAGGATCATGTCGTAGCGCAGGTCGTCGCCCCGAGTCGGGCCGCCGCGCCGCGTGGCACCCGACCGGCCCTGGCCGGCCGCACCGCCGAAACTGCCGAAGAACGACTCAAAGATATCGCTGATGTCGCCAAATCCCGCCGCACCACTAAATCCGTCGGCGCTGCCACCGCCATTGCCGAGCCCCGCCTCACCGAAGCGGTCGTAGCGGGCGCGCTGGTCGTCGTCTGAGAGCACTTCGTAGGCGCGGGAAATTTCTTTGAACGTATCTTCTGCCCCAGCGTCTTTGTTGACGTCGGGGTGGTACTGACGGGCGAGCTTACGATAGGCGCGCTTGATATCTTCTTTGGAAGCGTCGCGACTGATGCTCAGAGTGTCGTAAAAGTCTTTGGCCATCGTGTCGGAATATCCGGCTACTTTAAGATTCTCTACAAGTCTAGTATCTCTATCGAAGGGAAGACCCGCAAGACGCGCAGGCAAGCGCGAAGACACAGATAGAATCGAGGCAGCAAGGCACCGAACTGCTGAGCGTCGCCGTGCTGCTGGCCTCGATCCGCGTACGGTACTCGACGCGTCCGATCTTCAAAGCTTCCGCGAACAACTCTAGAAGGCTAGTGAACCCAGACAGCAGCGGACTCGTACTGGGCTTGGGTGCTCTCAGAGACTTCGAGATGGCACTCCTGTTTGATCTGGGACCAGTACTGTTTGTGGCTTTGTATTCAGAAACTTCAAGGTGCCGAGCTACTCGGCGTGCCCTCAGGTTCTTCTGCGCTGGACGGCGACGCTCCCACCGTCCGGACGTCGATAATGCCGCCGCGCAGAACGTATTTAAATCCTTCAATCTCGATTGGCGTCCCAATCTTGGCCTTGATGCGCGCAATGACGAGGCCGTCGGCGGTGACATTGGCGTTGCCGCTCATCGTCACTACGTAGTCGTTGCCGTAGGGTTCGGAGGGGTCGGGAATGTTTTTAATCTGATTGCCGATCACGACTGGGATCAGGTGAGGAATGACTTTGACGCGCTCGATACGCAGGCTGCCCGCCGGTTGGTTGCGGATCACCACCTGGGTGTCTTTGCCGACCGGGAAAACTTTCGGGTCGCCGATACTGAGGGAGCGGATGAGCATGTCCACTTCGACGCGCTGAGTCTCACTGACCATCTGGGCTCCGCCGCTTGAGGAACCGCGAAGTACTACGAAAGCAAAGACAGCCAGCACCAGGGCACCGACCACGGCGGCGTCGATCACGTTAATTTTGCCGAACAAGCGGCCCTCGGAGTCGATGAACGCCATAACGCACCCAGTAACGCCAGGCATGCTAACACGCACGAAAAAGCCC
>JANNPH010000002.1:0-90555 GCA_031399965.1 Gloeobacteraceae cyanobacterium SOY_34_metabat_159
TTCACTCCCAACTGGACGCTCTTTGCGACCGAGACCTACACGGACGCCCGCATCGGTCGGGGTTTTCAAGACGTCTATAACCAGAGCCAGTACCCGCTCGTCCCCTTCCACAGTGGTCGCACGGGCATTGCCTACGACAGCCCCTCCGGTTGGCGGGCAGCGCTCTTCGTCAACTTCCAGGGCCTGCGCTCGTCAGACCCGCTGCACATCGGTCCCGGCTTCGCCTCCGACCCCGAGACGGGTGAATTTGTCGTAGACCCGACCAGTGGCCAGCAGATTCAGAATATCGGCGCATTGCCGCCGGGGGCATTACTACCGGGCTACGCGACGCTGGACCTATCGTTCCGGGTGCCGCTCTCACCGGGGGTAGCTCTCACCGGCTATCTCGACAACCTGACGAGCACCCGCTACGAACGCAACTACGGCAACGGCGCACCGCCGGTCAACTTCCGCCTGGGCATCCAGGCCAGCCTCGGCGGGGAGTAAGTAGTCTACTGAAGGACCAGTCGCTTCTAACCGCCGCCGTTCAGAGCTTCTTACTCTGCAGGTCAAGCAGCTAGCAGACATCTATGTCCCTCTACTACCGTTTACCGGCAAGAGGGGGTCTATCTATAATCTGTCGAGGTACATTGGACTTACTGCAAGGGACCAAATGCTATGTCTTCTAGAACGGCATTGCTTGGCGAGTTCGACGAGTTGGCTCGCAAAAAGGAGCAGGAGCGCATTGCGTTTAACCAGCTCGACCCAGTCCTGGCTCAGAAGCAGGCCGAGTCGATTCTGAATGCAAAGTCCTACAAGCTCAACATTCCACCTGACTGGGGCAGCCGTTTCGCAAGCCTGGCCGATTAAGGCGCTCGTGCATGGAAGAGCAGCTTCTTAAACCCGAAGAGGTCCGCGAGATCCTTCTGAAGCTGCAGGAGGGAGCCCTCGACATTGTTCTGGTGGGCGGTCAGGCTGTAAACTTTTGGGCTGTACGCTACGCCACCGACGACGAACTTTGGACAAGACATCGCCCTTTCACCAGCACAGACATCGACTTTCTCGGTAGTAGGAGAGACGTCAAAGTCATGGCAAGTTTGTTAGGAGGCAGAGCTATTGTCAACGAGGACATGGATGGCAGCCCAAACGCTGGCATTGTGCTGGTGCCCCACAGGGGGGGTAACCTGCGGATAGACGTTCTCGGCAGTGTGTTCGGCCTGGACTCGGCAGAGGTTGCTCGGGATGCTCTGGAGTTCGTAGGTACACAAGATTTAGCAGGAGTCCGGCTACAGGTTATGGACCCGTTTATGGCTCTTGAAGGCAAGCTGGCTTCTCTACAAGGGCTCGACCAAAGCGGTCGGCAGGATTGCAAACATGTCAAATTATGCCTACTCATCATCGGTGAGTTTTTGAAGGAAAGTTGGAATGTCTTTGATGACCGCCGGTTACTCGGTATCACAAAGTACATTTTTAGGCTGGCTCGATCAAGCCAGAGCCTGTGCGCCTGGCATCAGTACGGCATCAAAATCGAGAGTTGCCTGCCGTGGACACTGATCGACGCACACCGCTCTGAAAAGTTTGATAAGTTTCGGCAGCTCAATCAAGAACAGCTTCTCGAGATGCTTACCAGAGAGCGGGACAGCTACTCCCGTAAAGAAACTGAGAGCGAAGCCAGGCGAGAAACGTTGCGGCACAAGCGGCAAACATCTAGCTGAGTACCTCAAACCCTGCTCTGCGACCTTTGGTTAGAAGCTGCTGATACATATAAATGTGTGCAGCCGCTACAGCAACGGCGCTCCGTCCGTTAACTTCCGCCTACGCATACAGGCGAGGCTCAACGGAAAGTAGGTGCACGACTGAAACCTAGCAGTGAACAAGGGTTCTGTGTGACGTGTGCCAGCTATGGGTGATGGGGCAATCAGAATGTCTGATCCACGAATTAAAACCGAACAAGAGGTACACTTGTTAGCTAGAGAATAGCAAGCCGGCAGTCTACCAAGCAAATATCAAGCTGATGTTGCGAATGATAATCTCAGCGGTTCAAGACATTGCGGATTAATCTCCAGCTTTGAAGAACGTAGTACCTTATAGAAGCCACAAAACAGTGAAATCTTTGAGCTAAAATTCCTACAGCATACTCATTTAGCCTTAGAAAGCTGCTATATTATTGCAGTCTTTGAATCCTAATTGTGATGTGGAATAAGCAATGAGCCAGAAAATTGACGAATCTCAAGAGATGCTGCTTGAAGCAGACGATTACACGGCAGAAGAGCCCGATCAAGAGCGTGATTTCGAAGTACCTTCTAAAGACAGAAAATTAGTAACTCATCCCTATGACTTCATAATTCGCTCTCTCACTGACCAGGTTAAGGATGAAACCCTCCTATTAGACGATAAGTTTCAACGTCGGCGAGTATGGGACGACAGCCGATCTAGTCGTTTAATTGAATCTCTACTACTCAATGTCCCTATTCCTGTATGCTATTTTGCCGAGATTGATAATGGCTCTTACAGTGTCGTTGATGGTAAACAACGACTAACAGCGATATATCGCTTTTTAGATAATCAGTATGACCTCAAGGGGCTTAAAGTCCGCCCTGAGTTGATAGGGAAGCGTTTTTTTCAATTAGACGTTGTTGATCAACGTTCAATTCGCTCCCGTACATTAAGATGCATAGTCCTGCTGAAAGAGTCTCATCCCGATATCAGGTACGACGTCTTTGAGCGAATCAATACTGGTTCCACAAAACTTAATACTCAAGAGCTAAGGAATAGCATATACAGGGGTTACTTAAATGATCTGATACTTGATTTGTCCGAGAACGTCGAATTTAAGCGTATGCGACTCGGATTGGCTATGGATCAGCAGCCATCGGCTACCAGGCCTCTCGAGGTCGACAAACGAATGCAAGACTGCGAATTGATACTTAGGTTTTTTGCCTTTTTCTATAATGCTCAGCATTATAAAGGTGCTCTTGCTCCATTTCTAGACGACTATTTGAACAAAGGAGCGAAATTTGGTGCGGAAACTCTCATGCAGCATCGAAACTTGTTTGAGAAGACCATAACAAATGTTTATTTAGTTTTCAGCAAACATTCTTTCCGTCGGTATTTAGGAAATGATGCATGGGAGAACCAGATCAACCGGGCCATATTTGATGTCATAATGCTTTCATTTGCACATCTAGAAACTGAAGTAATTAATAATCACAAACAGCTTATATTTGCGGAGTTCAAAGCTGTCTGTGGCGACAAGGACTTTGATGATGCCATAACATCCACAACCAAAAGTAAGGGTAGAGTACAGACTCGAATAAGTACTTGGTTTAATGCACTTCGAGGTAAAGGTGTAAATCTACCTGAAATCGTTATAGGGCAGTGAGTTGTGGTTACCGCGAAAAGAACTTCTCCTGCGCTATGTGCTTATTGGGAACGGATGAAAGAGATTGGAATCTTGTACCATTTAAGCGGTTCGGCGGCAACACTAGGTACTCCTGTTAGAAGAAGAGAAAGCGAAGTTGCACTATGTCGTTCCACGCTGGTTCTACTTTGCAGCAATATGGAAGGCTTTTATGAAGATTTAGCAGTTGACATACTTCAATTCCACGAACACGCTGCTACAAGTATGGCAACTCTTCCTAAGGTGTTAAGGGTGAAGCAGTTGTGGAAAAAGGGTTTAGACGATGCGGACGACATGAAAAAATGGTGCTTTATTGAGCAAGTAAGAAGAACTGAGTTTGCAGACGATAATGAGACATGCACGAAAGGAATCTTTACTTCAGACCTACATACTCGTGGATTCAGTTCTCCGGGAAGCAAAGCCGTAGCAAAACTCTTAGGATCCGTAGGTTTGCAAGATTATTGGGGCAAAGTTGAGGGACTCTTAAATTCTAGAATTCTCGAGAACAGTCTTGATTCTCTTGTAGGTAGACGTAACCCTATTGCACATGGTGATGCTTCTGCAACAGCAACGCCAGGAGACGTTAGAAAATACATAGAGGACATGTGTAAATTAGCAAGATCCTCAGATACTATTGCGCATACTTATTTGACATCAGAATTCAGCCATCCAGCACCGTGGTCGGTCATACCGTGAATGAGTGAAGTCAGATGACTGGGAGAATCAGATGATGTTTTTCCTGCAGCACGGTTACCGGGTGATCGCCCATGATCGCCGTGGGCATGGCCGCTCCACGCAGACGGTCGACGGCAACGAGATGGACACTTATGCTGACGACATCGCCCAACTGGTTGCTGCCCTCGATCTCAAAGACGCCGTCCATATTGGCCACTCTACCGGCGGCGGCGAGGTCACGCGCTATGTCGCCCGCCATGGCAAAGACCGCGTTGCGATGGCAGTCATCATCAGTGCCGTGCCGCCGGTGATGCTGAAGTCTGACAAGAACCCCGGCGGCATACCGATGGCGGCGTTCGATGAAATCCGCCACGAGACCGCCAACAACCGCGCCCAATTCTATCAAGACCTTACCTTACCGTTCTACGGTTACAACCGTCCCGACGCGAAGATTTCGCAGGGAGTCAGAGATAACTGGTGGCGCCAGGGAATGATGGGCGGAGTCAAGGCTCAATATGACTGCATCAAGGCATTTCCCGAGACCGACTTCACGGAAGACTTGAAGAGCATTGACGTGCCGGTGCTGGTCCTGCACGGTGAAGATGACCAGATCGTACCGTTTGCGAATACCGGGGCGCTGTCCGTCAAGCTTTTGAAACACGGGACGCTGAAGTCCTATCCAGGTCTTCCGCACGGGATGTGCACCACCAATCCTGAAGTCATCAACGCAGACATACTGGCTTTCCTGCGTGCCTGATTCAGCGCAGGGCACTGGAGCGGGTAGCCTTCGATATAGTTTGCCGGACGTACAGCCACGACCTGATTCGGAACGTCACCGTAGAAGAGCCAGGATGTACCGTAACGCCGCCGCGTCCCCTTCGCTGCGGCCAAGGCGCAAAGCTTCCTCGATGATCGCGGGGGTGAGTCCTATCAGTACTCTTGAAGCGGCGATGCTCGCCAGTTCTCCGCTTTGCTCTGCCCGACCGAACATATTCACCCGAACGGACCTGGCATTCACGACCCAGTATTCCTGCACCCCCATCCGGGCGTACAGTTCGCGCTTGGCCGTCAGGTCGTCGTCAAGTGTCGTCGCAGACACCTCTACTGCCAAGGCGGGCGGCTCGGTGGTGCCTAAATCGATGGGACGGGTGTCCAGAGCGAGAACACCGCTCTGCTCGATGTAGAAGGCCAGATCCGGCTGGGCTTCGCGCAGGCCGCTCGCACGCAGGCTAGGAGTGATGTAGCTCTCGACGCGCAAATCGCGCGTCAGAGCAAAAACACCGACGATCTGAGCGAGAAGGCTATTGTCACGGGCATGGGCAGGTCCGACCGGAGACATCTCAACACGCATCCAGCCGTGGTTGTAGTAGAGCTTTGCGAGGCCCAGGGCCGGCTCCTCCGCCAGGGCCAGGAATGTCTTCCAGTCGGCCTGCACCCAGGCGTCTTGTACAAATGCCGGTGTCTTCATAGATCAGGGGCTCTATGGCCCGCTTGAACTCTCCCCACAATCATACCGGAACGTCCTCAGCGTCGCGGTGAGAGCCGGACAAACGCCCCAACGCCTTTGCCACAGTCTCTGAGTGAGCAGAAGTTACCTTTTTGTAGCGCAGCGCGGTCTGGATATTCCTGTAATCTGTCATCCACCCAGGCCTTTTTCTGCAAGGTGGCTTTTCAGCATCCGGGTCAGGAGGACGCCGACCTCAGCGATGGAGCCGTCCGCGGGGGCGTAGATCTGCTGGATGGTGAGACCGTCGAAGAAGCAGGTGAAGAGCTTGAACAAAATCGGGTCGTTGACGCCTATCTGCTCGATGAATAACTGCTCGTAGCGCATCGTCATCGATTGCATCGCCTTGTCGTTGCGCACTTCCTCGCGGTCGAGCTGTCGGTAGTAATCGATCAGCAACAGCAACTGCTTCTGAAAATAGTCTTCGTGCCGCTCGAAGTAGGCGAAAAAAGCAGCAAGCTTTACTTCGAGCGGTTCGAGCCCGGCGATTTCGGCCGTGAAACTGGTGGTGTCCTGCTGGGCGATGTGGTCGATCAGTTGCTCGAAAATCGCCTTTTTGCCCGGAAAGTAGTGATAGAGGGTGCCCGTCGAGACGCCAAGCGCCTCGGCGAGCTGGCGCATCGTCACAGCCGCGTAGCCGTGGGCTGCGAATACCTCGAAGCTGCCGTCGAGTAGCTCGCGGCGGTATTGATCGTGCTCAACGATTTTCGGCATCCACGTCCGGCAGACAAGATCCCAAGTCTAGGCGCTCGGCACAGGCGCGGCGAATCAATGGTTGCAATATCGAACATTCGTTTTATAATAACCTCGAACGGACGTTATATAACCCGTCTGAGCACGAGGGGGAGGTTTCATGGATCGCCGCGGAAGAAATCTGTCTGGATGGCCCTGGTTCAAACGGCTCGACTGGCAACGCCTGGCTATTGGGCTTGCCGGTGTGGCTCTGGCGATCGGCCTGTGGATGTTCTTGACCCCGGCGGCCCCGGTACCGGCACGATTGCAGCCGCCCCTGGCACCGCGAGCGGTAGGAGCCCTCGGCCGCATCGAACCCCTTGTCCGGGTGGTCCGGCTTGCTCCGGCAGCCGCCCTCGAACCGGCCCGCGTCGAACAGTTGCGCGTCGAAGAAGGCGAACGGCTGCAAGTTGGGCAGGTGGTGGCGGTACTCGACAACCGCGAACGGCTCGAAGCGGCTCTGCAGGTGGCAGGAGAAAAAGTACAAATTGCCCAGGCCCGCCTCGCCCAGGTGCGGGCGGGTGCGAAGGCGGGCGAGGTTGCAGCGCAACGAGCCACGATCGCCAGGCTCAACGCTGAACTCGCGGGCGAGATCCAGGCCCGCCGTGCTGAGATTGCGAGGCTCACCGCCGAGTGGCGTTTCAGCCTTTCAGAGCGGCGGCGCAACGCATTACTGAGCGCAGAAGGAGCCATTTCCGCCTCGGCGAGCGACAGCCGTGCCCTCGCGGTCGATACGGCCCGCGAACGACTGGCGGAAGCGGAGGCGGCCTTCGATCAAAACCGCCGCTCCCGCGAAGCCCAGATCCGTGAAGCCCAGGCGACGCTCCTGCGGATTACCGAGGTACGGCCGGTAGACGTCCGATTGGCCCGCGCCGAACTCGACAACGCCCTCGCCTCGGCCCGCCAGGCCCGGTCGGAACTGGCCCTCGCCTTTGTGCGCACCCCAAAGGCCGGGCGGGTGCTCAAGATCCACACCCGAGCGGGGGAGCGGGTCGGGGAGCGGGGTATCGCCGAGGTGGGCGATACCGACCGGATGGCCGTGGTCGCCGAGGTGTACCAATCGGACATCAGTCGGGTGCGCGTCGGCCAGCAAGCAACGATTACCGGCGAAGGCTTTACCGGAGAACTGGAAGGTGATGTCGTGCGGGTCGGGCTCTCGGTGTCCGCCCAGAGCGTGCTTGCCAGTAGACCGGGAGCGGACAGCGACCGCAAAGTCGTGGAGGTGCGCGTCCGCCTCACCCCGGCCTCCTCGCGGCGGGCAGCGGGACTGACCAACCACCAGGTCGAAGCGAGGATCCGGCTTTGAAAGTAACCTGGGTCCGCTTCAAAACGCCGCTGGCCTGGCTGCAGGTGACCCGCGAGAAGACCCGCCTCGCGGTGGCCCTGGCGGGTATCGCCTTCGCCAACATCCTGATGTTTATGCAGTTGGGCTTTCTGGGGGCGCTCTTCACGAGCATTACCATTCCCCACAAGAGCCTCCAGGGCGACCTGGTGATCGTCCAGGCGCAGTACGAGACGCTCTTTTCAATTCGTAGCTTCAGCCGCGACCGCCTGCTTGCCGCCCTCGCCTGCCCGGAGGTCGCCTCGGTCAATCCGCTTTCGGTTGCCCCGGCCATCTGGCGCAACCCGGTTACGCGCACCGGCCGCGCCATCCTGGTGTTCGGAGTAAGTCCCGAGCGCCCGGCCTTTGCCGCAGCCGTGGCCGACCTCGAACCGCTCAAAATTCCTGACCGGGTGCTTTTCGACCGCGCTGCCCGGCCCGAGTACGGCCCGGTCGCCTCGACCTACGCAGCAGGAGAGCGGGTCGTTACCGAGCTGAGTGACCGCCAGGTCGAAGTGGAGGGACTATTTTCGGTCGGTCCTTCTTTTGCGGCCGACGGCAACATCATCACTTCCGAGACGACCTTCTTGCGGCTCTTCCCGGAGCGTTCTCCCAGCAAGATCGAGGTCGGGCTTTTGATGCTCAAGCCGGGGGCGGACCCGATCCAGGTCCAGAGGGAACTGGCAGGACGGTTGCCCCCAGATGTCAAGGTGCTCACCCCGCAGAGCTTTGCCCAACTGGAGGCCGACTACTGGGCAGGCAGCACAGGCATCGGCTTCATCTTCGGGCTGGGGACGATCGTCGGTTTCGTGGTCGGGGCTGTGATCGTCTACCAGATCCTTTACGCCGATGTCGCCGACCACCTGAGCGAGTACGCGACTTTGAAGGCAATGGGTTATACCGACCGCTACCTGTTCGGGGTCGTGGTCCAGGAGGGACTGATCCTGGCTGTGCTCGGGTTCGTGCCAGGGGTAGTGCTCTCGCTCGGGCTCTACGTTGTTGCCCGAGAGGCGACCCTCTTTCCGATTTCCATGCCTTTTGATCGCCTGGTGCTGGTGCTGGTGCTCACCGTCGGGATGTGTGCTGCTTCGGCCCTGATTGCTGCTCGCAAACTGCAGGCGGCTGACCCCGCCGATATTTTCTGATCTCGAAATGTTAAGGAGCACTCTCGTGGAAGAACCGGTCGTGACCATCGCCGCGCTGAACCACCGCTTCGGCGACAAAAATCTTGAACGGCAGGTGCTCTTCGAGATCGATCTCAAAGTCCAGCCTGGGGAAATCGTTTTACTCACCGGCCCCTCCGGTTGCGGCAAGACGACCCTGCTCACCCTGGTGGGCGGACTGCGCTCGGTGCAGCAGGGCAGCCTCGTCGTCCTAGATCAGCAGTTGGGCGGAGCAAGTCCTCCAGAACTGGTAAACGTCCGCCGCCAGATTGGCTACATCTTCCAGTCCCACAACCTGCTGCAGTTTCTCACCGCCCGCCAGAATGTGCGGATGGCTCTCGAACTGGACCCCAGGGCAACTGACATCGAAAACCGGACACAGCAGATCCTCGAAGCGGTAGGCCTCGGGGAGCGTCTCGACGACTATCCCGAGAAACTTTCCGGCGGCCAGAAACAGCGAGTGGCCATCGCCCGCGCTCTTGCCCACCGCCCGGCCCTGGTGCTCGCCGACGAACCGACGGCTGCCCTCGACAGCAAGTCCGGTCGCGCGGTGGTCGAGCTGATGCAGCACCTGTCCCGTGTCCAGCGCACAGCAGTCTTGATGGTGACCCACGACAACCGCATCCTCGACATCGCCGACCGGGTGATCAAGATGGAGGACGGTTATATCTGCACCTGAGCAGCAGGTATTTCCGGCTGCCGAGATTTTGTGAAATTTTAAAAATCCGGCTGTAAAGTATTTTTGCTGTGCCAACGCGTCTTTTGTCTGATCTCTCATGAGCGCATTGCGCACCCGTGCCGGTTCCATTTTGCTCGCCTGCGCCCTGCTGGCTTGTCCCGTCTTCGCCCAGGACCCCGACACACTGCAAACCACGGTTCCCAACAATGTCTGGGAATTTGAAAATGTCTATCCCACTTCCTGGCACGCTCAGGTACTTGCCGACATCAGAAACCTCCTGAGCCCTGGAGAGAAAGATCTCTTCAAGGGCAATGCAGCTTTGTCGCGCTACCGGTTTGCTGAGGCCCTGGCTCAGGTGCTGGGCGAATCGGATCGACAACTGGAGACTGGAACTGCTACCGCCTGGACGCGCTCCCAGTTAGACGCGCTTACCCGACTGGCACAGGAGTTTGAAGCGGAACTGGCGGTATTGCGCACAAACACAACCCGGCTGGAGGGCCGGCTCGCACAAGTCGAGGAGAGCCGTTTCAGCTCGTTTTCCAAGCTCGACGGCTCGGTGGTGATGGCTATCACCGGCGGCGGCGGCTGTTCAGGCTGCACCATCCGTACGGGCGTGCCGGCCGAATCGTTCCCCGCTTCCCCCGCTTTCGGCGACGCCCTGGAGGCAGTGACTTTGCCCATCAACCAGGCCAACACAAGTTTCGTCGGTCGCACCACGCTCAACTTGCGGGCCTCTTTCACAGGCAACGATGAGTTGCGTCTGCGCATGCGGGGCGTCACCGGTCAGGACATTAGCGCCGCCCTGCCGGGTATCGCCAGCGGCATCGGCGTGCTCATCTTCGCCGGTGGTCCCCAGGGTACTTCCTTCGACGGCTCTACTATCGGGGTGAGCACGAGCGGTAATGCCAGCTTCAATATCGACGAAGTGCGCTACATCTTCAGCGTCAGCGAGTCGCTGCGCTTCTACGTCGGGCCGCGACTGGAGATTTCCGAATACCTCGACACCAATAGCTTCGCCAACAGTGAAGAGATTGACGTCACAGGGGGCCTGTTCACCAATAGCCCGCTACTGACCTTCGTCTTCTTTGGCCCCGGTGTCGGTTTCGACTGGGATATCGGCGACGCGCTCTCACTGCGAGGCATCTACATTGCCAACAACGGTGGAGCCGCAACGGGCAATGTCCGCACCGATACTAACCAGTTCGGGGTGCCGGTGGGTGGCTTCGGGGCCGGTGGGCTCTTCGGCGGTGAGACAACGCTGGTCGGGGAGCTGGAGGTTCGCCCCGGCCCCGGTGCCGCCATCAAACTGCAGTATGGGCATCTGGTGGACCAGGGCGGGATTCTGGGGTCGATTACCCTGCCCTCGCTGATTTCCAACAGCGTCACCGATGCCTGGGGTGTCAATTTCGAGTGGGCGGTGACCCCCTCTCTGGCTGTATTCGGCCGCTACAGCTTCGGCAACGTCAGCGTCAACGGGTTGCCCGACGCCCAGGCCCTGTTCTCGACTGTCACTCTGAATACCTGGCAGGCCGGCTTGACGCTGCCAGATTTTGGGGGTGAGGGCAATGCACTTGCCGTGACCGTGGCACAACCGTTGCGAGCCTTCACCGGCACTGTGGACGGTCTACTCGGGCCGGGAGTGCGCACTTCGCTGGTGCCGAGCGGTGTCGAGACCGATGTTCAGGTCTTCTGGCGCTTCCAACTGAGCGACCGGCTCAGCATCACCCCGATGGTGCAGTTCATCGCCCAACCGGTCAATTCGCAAAGCAGCAACGGCTTAACCATCGGCGTATTGCGGGCAGTCTTCAGCTTCTAGACGAGCTGCGAGCAGGCCCTTCAGCGAGCCTGGAACAGCGTCGCCGGGTCGCCGCGCAATGGACAGAGGGTGCCGGACAGCTCCGGACAGGTCTTCTTACGATGGAGCAGACAGCTTCGAGGGCTGTCCATGAGAGAACCCACCAGAACAGGCACAACAGCGAACCCGGCCAGGGGCGGACCCGAGAGCGAGAACAGCTTCCAGTCGCGCGCCGATTTTTTTACAACACCCCAGGCAGCCCGCCGGGTACATTTACGCTGCGTCGGCAATTGTTGGCGCTCCTGTCTGAGTCAACACCGATCTAGCAGGGGCAACCGTGAGAGACTGGTTTAATCCCCGAAGCATTCATTGAGCCTGACAGTACTTTTAGCGGAGATTGCCGTGAATTCCAATCGCTCGGTAAAGCGCTCTGGTGAGCCAGAGGTTACCTCGGAGCGTCGTCAGGTCCAGAGGCCAGATCTGCGTGAATATCTTTTGCTCTTGAAATATGTCCTCAAGTACCTGACCGTGTTGAGAAAACAGCCTGAGCGCACGGAGTGTGTATTCTTACTACGCGCCTACGCCGACATCCTCATCCCCGGCCGTCACCTCGAATGCTTCCTGCAAGAGCACCCGCCCCTCCCCCAAGCGGGCGAGTTGGCGCAGTGCGCGCAGGGCAGTCTGGGTCACGCCTACGCCCGGCACCTGCGCTCCCTGGGGCAGCAGGACGGTACCGACATTGACTCGTACCGGTTGCAGGCAATTGCCATGGAAGAACCGCAGGGGGTAGCCCTGCGCCGTCGCTTCGAGGACGACCGCATCCGCCATCGCCAGGCAGTCCTGGCTAACCAGCATGACCTCTATCACCTCCTTACCGACTACGACACAAGCGATATTGGCGAGGTCAGCCTGCTTGCGTTTCAGGCTGCCCAGGTCGGCAACGGACTGAATATCCTGATTGGGTTGGGCGGCATCTTTCGCACCCTCGGTCGTGGGCAGTGGCGAGGGGTGTTCTCGGTCTGGTCGAGTTACCGCCGGGGCAAACAGACGAAGACACTGTTGACGACTGATTGGGAAAGCCGCTGGCACCAGCCGCTCGACCGGGTGCGCACAGAACTGGGTCTTTAGTGTTGGGTGGCTTAAGACGGCACACCAAAGCGTAGATGGCGGTAATGCCGCCGGTGTAGCACTGATCACCGGGCTTACCCTGTCTGTGCATGGTGGGCTGAGATTAAGTCAGCAGTCCATTTAATAGAGCATCCACCTGCGCATCGGACAACTGATCTAGATCCTCCAGCAGCTGCCCGGCATTCTCTTCAGTCACCGCCACGCTTGCCCAGTGGTGCTCGGCTCGCGCTTTGAGGAGCGTGAGCTGGTGCAGGTTGTGCAGCACGGCCTCCGAATCGACCCCAAAGTCGATCAAGCAGGCCACTTCATTGACACCAATCGCCTGCAGCCGCTCGATCATCGGCCAGCAGGTGTCCGGCGTCCCAAAAAGTGCACTGGTCCGGAAGTAGCGCTCGAAGGCGTAGGTGAGTAAATCCGCTCGCTCGGTCGCACTCAGTTGCTCGGGGTCTTTTCGGGCCATCGACCGCCAGAGGTCTACAGAACTCTCTAGATATGCCGTGAATGGACCCCGCACCGCCTCGCGCACTGCCTCCAACTCCTCACCAACAAACGTGTGCAGCATCAAACTCACCTGCCCGGTTTTCGGGTCATGTCCGTGCGCTGAGCGCGCCATCCGGTAAGCAGCGATCTTCGGTGCCAGCTCCTCGACCGACTGAAACAATAGAGCCGTCAAAACATTCGCGCCAATCGCCCCGGCCTCAGAAAAGCGCTCCGCCCCACCGCTACAGGTAATCCAGATTTCGAGTTCCGGTTGCATCGGTAGGGGAAAGACTCTCACCTCCTGCAACTGCGCATTGCCGTCGGCAACGGAAATCGCTTCACCGCGCCAGAGCTTGCGTACGGTCTCAACCTGCTTGAAGAGCACATCCCGGCGATTGGCGTAGTGCTCGGGTGCAAGTACGAAGTCGTTCGCGTTCCAGCCCGTGGCGAAGGCGAGGTCCACCCGTCCGTGCGAGAGATTATCGACCACCGACCACTCCTCGACCACGCGGATCGGATTGTGTAGCGGCAGGACGACGCTCCCGGCCCGCAGCCGGACCCGATCAGTCGTCACCGCGAGCGCCGCACTCAACACGGACGGGTTTGGGTAGAGGCCGCCAAAAGCGTGAAAGTGGCGTTCAGGTGTCCAGACGGCGCTGAAGCCGTGATCGTCGGCAAACCTGGCCCCCTCCAGGAAAAGCCGGTACTTGCCCTGGTCAAATTCAGCCGCGTTGCTTGAAAAGTAGAAGAGGCTGAATTGCAGACCCTGGGACATCTCTCGGGGAGTGATTGCGGGCGCAGGACTTAGCACTTCTCGAACCGGACGGGATGGCGGCAGTACCGGTACGGCAGGCAAGGTCAACCCGGTCGCCATCTCTGCTGCCAGGTCGGCGACGCTGATGTCTTCTAGAAAGCGCGTCATCGGCAGGGCAATTTCAAGCTGTGCTTCGATCTGGCCTTTCAGTTCGACCGCCATCAACGAGTCGAGCCCCAGGTTGTTCAGGTACTGGTCAGGGTGCAACCGGGAGGCGGGAATCTTCAGCATCCGGGCGAGCTGTGCCTGCAGGTAGGACTGCAAAAATAGCGGGCGTTCGTCCGGAGGAAGCTCCAGTAGTGTTGAACGCCGCGGTGCTTCAATATCCACGACTAGTTCATCTAGAACACTGCTATCTACAACTTCCAGGCTGCCGCTCAAGAAACCGGCGCGGCAGGCGTGGCGCTGGATTTTGCCGCTCGAAGTCTTGGGGATGCTGCTGGTCTTGAGGAGCACGACCGCGTAGACTTCCAGTTCGTGCTCGCGGGCGACAGCCTGGCGAATAGCGCTCACCACCGCCTCGAGATCCATTTCGCGGTGGTGGCGCACCAGTTCCTGCACGACGACCAGTCGCTCAGAGGGCTGCTCAATTGAAAAAGCGGCGTTGCTGCCCGCTAGAAGGGCCGGATGGCTCAGTTCCACCGTCCGTTCGATGTCTTGCGGGTAGTGGTTGCGGCCCCGAATGACGATCAGATCTTTCAGGCGTCCGGTGACGAAGAGTTCGCCCTCGTGCAAAAACCCAAGGTCGCCGGTGCGCAAGTATGGTTCAGCATCGCCAGTAAGGCGAGCTTCAAAGGTCTCACGGCTCACCTCTGGCCGGTTGAAGTAACCTCGGGCAATATTTGGACCGGAGAGCCAGACCTCGCCAACCTGACCACCGGCACAGGGCAGGCATGTTACCGGATCGACGATCACCACCTGCTGCCCTGCCGGTGCACCGCCGCAACCCACCAGGGACCGGGAACCCTCGGCACCGGGCTGGGCGATGACCACCTGCCCGAGGGTGAGGGGAGCCGCCTCGACCCGGCAGGTTTTGAACTGGACTGTGCTGTTGCCGCCCGTGGCGAGTAGAGTCGCCTCGGCAAGCCCGTAGCAGGGGTAGAACGCCTCGGCCCGGAAGCCGCAGGGAGCAAAAGTGGCGGCAAAGCGTTCGAGGGTTTCGGCGCGGACGGGTTCAGCGCCATTGAAGGCGAGTCGCCAGCAACTGAGGTCGAGGGCTGCCAGTTGCTCCTGACTCACTTTGCGCTCGCACAGGTCGTAGGCAAAATTCGGCCCGCCGCTCGTGGTGATCCGGTAGCGCGAAATCGCCTCAAGCCAGCGCAGGGGCCGCTGCAAAAAAGCGGCAGGCGACATCAAGATGACCGGAGCCCCGACGTAGAGCGGTTCGAGGATGCCGCCGATAAGCCCCATGTCGTGGTAGGGCGGTAGCCAGAATAGGCCGCGACTGTCGTCGGGCGTGTCCGCGAAACAACGCTGAATTGCCGCGAGGTTAGAAAGAAGATTGCCGTGGGTGAGCATCACTCCCTTGGGATCTGCTGTCGAACCCGAGGTGTACTGCAAGAAGGCGAGCGTCTCGCAGTCAAGTCGCGGCTCGTGCCACTCAGAAGCGGCCGACGTGGCAACCGTGTCGGTGGCCAGCCATTCAAGACCAGCAAGCTCGATGGGTTGGTGAACGCGCATGCCAAAAAGAGCTTCCGTGGTCAGGGCAATAGCAACCTCGGCGTCTCCCACGATGGCTTGCAATCGCTGGGCTGAACGGTTGCGCCGGGGCGGGTAGGCGGGTACCGCCACCAGACCCGCGTAGAGGCAACCGAAGAACGCTTCGAGGTAGTCGAGACCAGGTGGGTAAAGGAGCAAGGCCCGCTCACCTGCTGGTAGGCGTTCTTGTAGGCGGGCCGCCAGGGCGCGGGCGCGCCGGTCGAGTTGCCCGTAAGTGAGCGCTGATTCGGTCTCGCCGTCGGCTAAGAACGTGTAGGCGAGCCGGTCGGGTTGCTGGTGGGCGCGCATCTGCAGTAGAGCGACCAGGGTCGCGGTGTCCAGCATCGTTACTACTCCGGGAAATTCCAGCACTGCAGTTGCCAGCCGCGACCAAAGACAGCGAGGGCTGCCATGTAGTCCGGATGCGGCTCCAAACTAGCAAGCGACCAGCGCGCCGCTTCTTCTGCGACCGGACGGGTATTGAGTAGAGCGGCCGGTTCCTCCGGCAAAACGGACACATCAAACTGGTCGAGTGGCAGGCTGAGCCCCTTGCCCGTCGCCTTCAAGTAAGCTTCTTTGCGGGTCCAGCAGGTATAGAAAGCCTGCTGCCGCCGCTCGGCCGGGAGCGACCGGAGGACGATATTTTCCCGCTCCGAGAAGCAGCGCTCAGCCAGGTCGTCGACTTCTTTAAGCGAAGCAATGCGCTCAATATCCACTCCGACCTCCCGCTCCAGGGCAACTGCGTAGAGCGCCAGTTCTCCTGAGTGTGAGACGTTGAAGTGTAGCCCGTTTCCACCAGCCAGGGCCGGCTTGCCCTGGGGACCGTAGCGAAATTGCAGGCAGTCAGGCGACACCTGCAAGTAGCGGCCGAGGACGGTTCTCAGTAGGCCCCGACCCACAACAAAGCGCCGCCTGTCGCGCTCAAAGTGAAAGCGCTCGGCCCGCTGCCGCTCGTCAGTCGAGAGCAGCATTTGTAGCTTTTGAGTGTCAGCAGAGGACCGATCGAGCCTGGCCACCCAGACGTGTACCGCGTCGGGCGATAGCTCCGGGATGCTCGCAGGCGGTGGCCTGAAACCTTCAACAGTCGCCATCGTGCACTAGCCCGAGGAGGTCCGCCGAGACTGCTTCGAGCAGCCCATCGCGGTCGGTGTGGATAAAAAAGTGGCCGCCCGCAAACAGGCGCACGCTCAAGGGCTGAGACGTCTGCAGTTGCCAGGCTGCCAGGTCGGCCCGGCTCACCCCGGTGTCTTCATCGCCCCCAAAAGCCGAAATTGGGCAATCGAGTGGTGCGCGTTCTGAGTAGACGTAGGTCTCAGCAATCGAAAAATCGCCGCGCAACACCGGCAGCAACACCTGCATCAATTCTTGATGCTGCAAGATCGGCTCGGGTGTACCTCCCAGGCGACGCAGGGCATCGATAAAAGGCGCGTCCGGTAACTGGTGGATTGGTGCCTCGCGCCGAGGAAGTTGGGGTGCGCCGCGACCGGAGACCAGCAGCGCAACGGGAGTAGGCAGTTGTCGAGCGCGCAGGGCGCAAGCCACCTCGAAGGCGACAATCGCTCCGAGGCTATGGCCAAAAAAGGCAAAAGGCTTATCCAGGTGCTCGGCCAGTTCGCTCAGCAACCCCTGCACGAGGCCTGCCAGATCACGGATCAGTACTTCTTTGAAGCGACCCTCCCGGCCAGGGGGCTGCACCGCGCAGACCTCGACGGTGGGCGGGAGCGCTTGCGGCCAGGTCCGAAAAATCGAAGCTCCACCGCCCGCGTACGGAAAGCAAATCAGGCGCAACCGGGCCTGCGGATTGGGCCTCGGGTAGCTCACCCACGCGCTTGGGCTGGAGCCCCAGTGCCCAACTCCCGTAGGGGAGCACGTATCTTGATTCACCACGAACATCCCTTGTTCATGAGGGCCACCCGTGAAGACAGTTTCCGGCGAGTACCCGTCCAGCCCCTCATTCGGGCGATCGGGCAGCTTCCATCCGCTGCCGCAGGCTGAGAGGCCGCATGTCTGTCCAGACTTCTTTAATGTAGGCCAGGCACTCGGCCTTGGTGCCGCTCTTGCCACCATCCTGCCAGCCGAGCGCGTTCTCCCGCTCAGCAGGCCAGATCGAGTACTGCTCCTCGTGGTTCAAGACGACTTTGTAAAGGGTTTGATCTTCGCTATCCGCTGTACTCATTGCTTGCATCCGGGGTCAGTTGCCATTTAGCCCGTAGATCATAGGGCTCCCCGTCGCCCGCGTATAGTAATGTCCGCTACAGGCAAGAAACTGGGTATCGGCCTCCGGGTTGCCTCAAGGCCGCCGCCTCATGGGTAAATTCACGCTGACCCCTGAGCGCCGGACGCTCCGTGCCCTTGCGGTCGGGGAGGAGGCGCGACTAGCTTCGCTCATTGCATTTGCGCACCTGAAGTCTGAAATCATGTCAGACTCACTCCACAACAGGTTTCGATCGGCAGAGAGTGAGGCAGGGCGATTGTGATGGAGTCGAAGTCTTGATGGCAGTTCAACCGGTAGTCACCCCAAAGCCGATGCTCAAATGGGCGGGCGGCAAGCGTTGGCTGGTGCCGAGGCTGACAGCGGTCTGGAATCAGCACGCCCACCGGCGACTCGTCGAACCTTTCGTGGGCGGCATGGCGGTCTCCCTCAGCCTGCAGCCGCAAGATGCCCTGCTGA
Source organism: Gloeobacteraceae cyanobacterium SOY_34_metabat_159 (assembly GCA_031399965.1). Classification (GTDB taxonomy): domain Bacteria; phylum Cyanobacteriota; class Cyanobacteriia; order Gloeobacterales; family Gloeobacteraceae; genus JANNPH01. The sequence continues at coordinate 18,040 of JANNPH010000002.1, forward strand.
GTGACAACAACCCCCACCTCATCAACTTTTACACCTGGGTCCAGCGGGGGCTGACTGTCGAGATTGACCCCAGAAACGATTCGCAGTACTACTACGCCTGCCGGGCCAGGTTTAACGCACTTATCCTGGCGGGCGGACACCAGACGGCCGAGGCGGCTCAGCTTTTCTACTACCTGAACCGGACTACCTACAACGGATTGACGCGCTTCAACAGCAAAGGCACCTTCAATGCCCCTTTCGGACAATACAGGACAATCCACTACGCGACTGATTTTCTTGACTATGTCCCGGTGCTTGCGAACTGGACTTTTCAACAGGCGGATTTCGCTGAGTTGCAACTGGAGGCCGGTGATTTTATCTATGCCGACCCACCCTACGACGTCGAATTCACGATGTATAGCGCGGGGGGATTTGCCTGGCACGACCAGGAGCGGCTCGTCGAGTGGTTGGCCCGACATCCCGGTCCGGTAGTGCTCTCCAACCAGGCAACAGCGCGGATCCTTGCACTTTACGAAGCGGCAGGATTTACCATCGAGCTGCTCGACGCACCCCGCCGCATCGCCTGTAATGGCGACCGCACCCCAGCAAGAGAAGTGCTGGCCAGCAGAAACATCTGACGAGCGAACCGCGCTAAGATCGCTGCATGCTCAAGGGTGTCAGTCTCTATCTAGTCGGCATGATGGGGTCGGGTAAATCGACGGTCGGTCGCCTGGTGGCCGCCAGACTCGGTTACCACTTTCTCGACCTCGACGAACTGATCGAGAAGATCAGCGGCCTTTCAATCCCCCAGATCTTCGCCGAGCGCGGCGAAGTCGCCTTTCGCGAACTCGAAACCCAGGTGCTGATGCAGGTGGCACCCTATACACGGGTCGTCGTCTCCACCGGCGGCGGTGTCGTGCTCACCCCCCGCAACTGGGGTCACCTGCGCCACGGCGTCGTGGTCTGGCTCGACGCACCGGTCGAAACTCTGGCAAGGCGAGCCCTCCAAAACCCCGGTACCCGCCCGCTGCTTACCGTTGCTGACCCCCAGGCAAAGCTTGCCCAGTTGCTCGAAGAACGCAAACCGCTCTATACCCAGGCTGATATCAGAGTCGAAGCGCAAGGCCCACCGGCTACAGTCGCAGAATCGGTACTCATCCGTCTGGCAGAGCGTCTGGCGGAGGACCAGGAGGACCAGGAGGACGCGCAGTTGAACAATTGTCCACCATCCCTCCAGACTGAAGAGACCAGCTAGCCGAGCAATTTTATGAGCCCGATTGCACCCCAACCCCTTGAGCGCTTGATTGCCGTCTGCGAGCGGCAGTCTGAGACCGCTGAGCGCCAGCACCGCAGTATCGAGGTGCTCGCGTCCGGTTTTATCGAGCAGGCGCGGGCGATTACCGAGATGGCACACACGACGCGCACGGTGGTGGAGACAGTTCGTCGGGCGGCCGAGGCGAGCGAATCGGCGGCCCTGCTCACCCGGCGCAATACCGAGGCCATCCGGGCGCTTATCGAGCTATTGCAGCGGACGCACCGTGACGATGGGTGAACCTTTCGATGTATTGATCCTCTCCAACGGTCCGGGGGAAGTCAGTACCTGGGTGCGCCCCGTCGCCCGCGAACTGAGCGAACGCTGGCCGGGAGCACGCATCTCGCTGATTCTCGCTCCCGATGTCAACAGTTCCGGCAAAGAGGCCGAGATGGCGGCGGGCTTTGTCGGGATCGCTCGCGTGCAACCGGCAAAAGACTATCTCAAATTTTTGTTGACCGGGCGCACCGCTCAAAACTGGGACTGGGCCAGGCGCGGTATCGTGCTCTTTTTGGGAGGAGATCAGGGGTTTTCCGCTTTTATTGCCCGCCGCATGGGTTACCCGATCGTCGCCTACGCCGAGTGGGAAGCGCGCTGGCCCCGCTGGTTCAATCGCTTCGGCCTGCGCGAAGAATCGGTGCGCGGGCGCTCTACTAAAGAGCGCTTCAGTGGCCAGTTTCAGGTGGTCGGCGACTTGATGATCGACGCGGTGCAGCCTGACCCCGCCGCGCGAGAACGCCTGCGCACGCTGCTTGGAGCAGGTCAGGCCGGAGTCGTGGCGCTGCTGCCCGGCTCCAAACCACTCAAGCTTTCCCTCGGCATTCCACTTTTTCTGGGGGCTATCGACCGACTGGCACGCGAGCGCCCCGGCCTGTCCTTTTTCATCCCGGTCGCTCCTGGCTTGAGCGGCGACGACCTGGCCCGCTACGCACGGCCCGACAACCCCGACCTCGCTCTAGTCGGTGGCGAGAGTGCCGTTTTGCACTCGGAGCACGGGGCTGATTATCTGGTGTGCCCGAGCGGGACGCGGGTGCGGCTGTTTTACGAGCGTCCCGCCTACGACTTGCTGGCGCTGAGCGACCTGGCCCTCACGACCGTGGGGGCCAACACGGCCGAACTCGGTATCCTCGGCGTGCCGATGGTGGTCGTCATTCCCACCAACCGCTGGGATGTGATGCGCGCCTGGGACGGGGTGCCGGGACTTTTGAGCGCTCTACCCGTGGTCGGGGGTGCAGTCGCCTCTTTTATCAATCGACGCATCGTGGGGCGGCTGGGCCTATTGGCCTGGCCCAATATCCGCGCCGGCCGCATGGTCGTGCCGGAGTTGTGCCGCCACCTCACAGCGAGCGACCTGGTGCCGGTGCTCAGCGAGTGGCTCGACGACCCCGAGCGGCGCACCCGCACTTCAATAGAACTAAAAGAGGTAATGGGAAAAACCGGGGCGGTCAAAGCCTTCGTGGATCTGGCCGATGCAGTTCTACGCTGCTGACGACGATGCTGTAGAATCTGCCTAATAGTCTTCAGGGCAATCGTCTCGATGAAGCTTGGGCAACTGGCAGAGCAGTTGAGTTGTGCGGTGGAAGGCAACTCCGATGTCGAGATTCGCGGCCTGGCCTCTATCCAACAGGCCGGTCCCGGCGAATTGAGCTTTATCGAGGGCGATAAGCACATCCGGCTCATCAAAGGGACCCGCGCCGAAGCGCTCATCCTCCACCCCAAGATTCTCGACCCCGGCCTGCCCTGTCTGCGCACTGAAAACCCCCGCCTTGTCTTTGCTCGTGCTCTCGCCCTTTTCTATCAGCCCCGTCGCCCGCGTCCGGGCATTCACCCGACCGCCGTCATCGGTCAAAACGTGCGCATCGACAGTACCGCCCACCTCGGTCCGCACGTAGTCGTCGGCGACGACACCGTCATCGAAGCAGGTGTGATTATTCACCCCAACTGCACCCTCTACGAAGGGGTGCGCGTCGGAGCCCACACCGTCATCCATGCCAACTGCGCCATCCACGAACGCACCGAGATTGGTGCTGAGTGCATCTTGCAGTCGGGCGTGGTGCTCGGCGGCGAGGGCTTCGGCTTTGTGCCGATGGCCGACGGCTCCTGGCACAAGATGCCGCAGTCGGGATATGTGGTGGTTGGCGACGGTGTCGAAGTCGGCGCCAATACAACCATCGACCGGCCGGCGGTCGGCTCTACTGAGATCGGCTGCGGCACCAAAATTGACAACCTGGTGATGGTCGGCCACGGCTGCTCGACCGGCGAACACTGTCTGCTGGTCTCCCAGGTCGGCCTCGCAGGCGGTGCCCGACTCGGCCGAAACGTCATGCTGGCCGGTCAGGTCGGCGTGGCCGACCACGTCACCATCGGCGACCGGGCCGTCGCCACTGCCCAATCCGGCATCCCGAGCGATATCGAGGCCGGCACCCTCGTCTCCGGCTACCCGGCGATGCCCCACTCCATCTTTCTGCGGGTAGCTGCCATCTACCGGAGGCTACCTGAGCTTTATGCCGCAGTCCGCGACTTGCAGCGCAAGGTCAGCGCCCTTCAGCACCGCGCCGATTGAGCGGTTGTGCTAACTTCGTGGCTGTCTCGCGATTTTTAGGCGCATGATCGAGCAAAAAGACGACGCAAAAGTGCCCCTCTTCGGCTTTACACCCTTCGCCGAACTGTTGAATGGTCGCCTGGCGATGATCGGGTTCGTCTTGACTTTGATTATCGAGGCGAGCACCCGCCAGAGCCTTCTGCAGTGGCTGGGTTTCCAGTAGCTCCAAGGCCCCAACTCTTACTCGCGTCAGCCTCGCCCCGGCGGCGAGAGCTACTGCTGCAGTTGGGTGTCGAATTTCGGGTGGTGCCGAGTGCCTATCCGGAGCAGATGGATAATGCAAGCGACCCTGGCGAGCTGGTCGTTCAGAATAGTCTCGGCAAAGCCCGCGACGTGCAGGCCCGCGAACCGGGCCTGATTCTCGGTGCTGACACGATTGTCGTCCTGGATGGAACTATCTACGGCAAACCGCGGGACACAGGCGAGGCGGTGCACATGCTCACCAAGCTGCAAGGCCGCTGGCACACTGTCCACACTGGTCAGGCCCTAGTGGACGCTCACCGGGAGTGCGCCCGGCATCGCTCGACGCGTGTCCGGTTGCGGACAATGAGCACAGATCAAATCCGCGCCTACGTATCGAGCGGCGAACCGCTCGACAAAGCGGGAGCCTACGCCATCCAGGGGCTTGGTGCGGCTCTGGTCGAGGCAATCGACGGCTGTTATACGACCGTGGTCGGCCTATCGTTGCCGATGCTAGTCGATATGCTCTTTGAATTTGAGCAATTTGTCTTCTAAGCAGATGTACGCTTCCCCGCAGCGGCAAGTACCTGCATTCCCCCAGTTCTGGGCTTGACAGGGGATAGCATGGAGTCAGTCTCTTTCGAGCCGTCGGCTTCGATTCCCCCATGTTGCACTTCATGCGTATTGCCGTTCTGACTTTCAGCATCGCGGTGCTCACCACGGTCCAGCCGGCCCGTGCCGACGTCTGGCAGGGGAGCGGTCAGGTTGTCAGTGGTCCCGGTGCGGGTGCGACGGTGCCTTTGACGGTCGATTATGACGGTCAAAATTTAAAAACGCTTTCCGGTCCTACGCTCGAAGGTTCGCAAGTCCGCATCGAGCAGCAGGGCGACTCGCTGGAACTGACCCTTTTTCGCAGCAATAACCAGATAGTCAAATACCGGCTCAGGCGTGTAAGTACGAGCAACGACAATCGCCGCAGCCAGGTCGGTCTCGGGACCGGTGCGCCCGGCCGTCTGGCCAGCCGCTAGGATAGCTTTGAGGTGTCGGGCGGCCGGTAAATTTTGAGACTCGGAATCTTTACAGATGTACACGGCGACCTGCATGCGCTCCACAAGGTGCTGAACGCTCTGGAACAGGCGCGGGCAGACGCCCTCGTCTGCCTGGGTGACCTGGTGGTCCACGGCCAGCGTCCCAACGAAGTGGTCGATCTCGTCCGTGCCCTTGCAATCCCGACCGTCGGCGGCAACCACGACCACGGGGCCATCCACTACGGCCGCGATCCGGGCTTACAGTTTTTCAATCCCAAGTCCGAACTGCATACCGCCCTCACCCAACCCCGCCTCAGCCCGGAAAATCGCGCTTTTTTGAGTACCCTGCCCGAAACACTGACTCCCCATGCGCAGGTGCATTGCGTCCACGCCTCTTACCGCGACCGCTACGCATTGCTCTATTCATCGGTGGTAGTGGATCAGGTACTGGAAGACGCAATCGCTCCAGTGACGCTATCGGGCCATACCCACCGCACCCGCATCCACGTGCTCGGCGCGGGTGGCGAAGCGTCGGAAGTTGACCCCTGGGCAGCAGGCGGGACCAGTTTTACTTGCGAACTTGACTGGGACCAGGAGAAATATATCCTCAATTGCGGCAACACTTCTCAACTGCTTTACGACCGGCTACCGTCAGTCTGCGGTCTACTCGACACCGGCAACCAGACGATCACCTGGAAGCGCGTATATTAACGGACCGTATATCAACGGATATTGTGAAGCGCGTATGTTGGCGGATGTTTTCGCGGGGCACCAGAGGCGAGAATCGGCCTAGCCTCTCTCAACCGGGCATCGCGCGGTCAACCATGATGATAGACACCCACGTCAGAACGATTCAGCGCCTCCACAGAGCCCAGAAAGTCCGGCGCACCGCACGCCTCAGCCGACGCACCAACGCGGTCGTCGAGTTTGCGGTCTCGGTTGTGAGCTTACTGCTGCTTGCCGGGTTCATACTCGACCTCATCGACTGGTCTCGCAACCACGATGTCGTCACAGCCCTGCTGCATCGCTTTGCAGACTTCCTGGTCCTGCCTTTTCACACCTGGCTCAGCTACTTGACGGTCTCTTTCACTGGCGGCGTCTTTTCGCCGATCTATCTCATCGCGGCTGCCACTTATATCCTGTTCGGCCTGGCAACGTCGGCACTGGTCCGCCGCCTGCTCCGCTAGAAGGCAATCTCAGGCACGTACTTTTTGAGAATAGAACGAGGCAGATTCCTGCCCGCTCGCGCATTCGCGGGCAAACGAGATCAGGTGGTGGCTCACGAGCGCGACGTGAATCAGTTCTTCGATCTTGCCGGCCTGCAGAGCAGGGGCTGCCATCTTCCAGAACGTTTCGCGGTAGTCGCCGAGAATACCGACCTGCCAGAAAATATTGCTCAGTAGCGTGACGCCTTTGACGATGTTGTCCCAGGAGGTGCGCTCGGGGCTATTGGGGACCGTGATCCGGTTCGGGTAGGTGTGGACCAGGTTGTAGGCAAAGCGCTCATAGAGAAATTCGGGCGAATACGCAGTCGAGATACACTGACGCCACATCTCGACCACCTGATCGTGGGGCAGGCGAAATTCGACGTTCGACTCGCGCGCTTCATCGAAGACGAGGCGGCCTTCGCGCTCCAGCCGGTCCCAGAGCGGGGTGCGCGGCAGGGCATGCAGCAGATTGATGGTCAGCATCGGCATCTGCGAGTGGCGGATGAATTCGAGGATGCGCTTTGGGGTGTCGGGAGTGTCGGTGTCGAGGCCCATGATGATCCCTGAGACCACTTCCATGCCGTAAGAATTGAGTTTCTTGATCGCCTCCAGAATCGGCATGCTCAGGTTATGAGTCTTTGAAATCGATTTAAGCGCCTCCGGTTCGGGGGTCTCGATGCCGCAGAAGACCGTGCAAAAGTAGGCTTCGCGCATCTGCTCCAGGATTTTGGGACTCTGGGCGATGTTGAGGGTCGCCTCACAGGCAAACTGGATCGGGTAGCCGTTGCGCTTTTGCCAGGCGATCAGGTGTGGCAACAGTTCGCCCACGGCCCGGCGGTTGCCGATGAAGTTGTCGTCCACGAAGTAGACCGCTCCGGGGTTGCCTGAGCGCAGCATCGCGTCGAGTTCGGCGGTGACCTGCTCGGGCGTCTTCAGACGTGGGTTACTGCCGTAAAGAGCAGGGATGTCGCAGAATTCGCAGTTGTAAGGGCAGCCGCTCGAGAACTGCACGTTCGCGAGGAAGTAATTTTTCATCTCGACTAAGTGGTAGGCCGGGACCGGGAACTCGTCGAGGGGTAGGCGTTCTTGCGTCTCGAAGCGAATCTGGGCCTGCGGGCGCTCGTTGTGCTGGTCGATATAGGCAATCATCGCGTCGGTGGCATCGCCGAGTTCGCCCAGGTGCAAAAGGTCGAAGTCGGGGTAATATTCCGGGCAGCCGGACACCGACGGCCCACCGAGGGCGGTGAGCTTGCCGTAGCGGTGCGCAAGCCGGTTGATGCGCTCGATTTGCGGCCTCTGGATGTGCATGCCGCTCACGATTACCGCGTCCGCCCAGCGGTAATCGGCGTCGGTTGCCTGCCGGACGTTCTGGTCGATGAAGCGTACCTCCCAGGTGGCGGGCAGGTAGGCGGCGACGACCAGGATGCCCTGGGGGGGCATGAAGGCGCGTACGTTGCCGCCCATCAGCGGATAGGCGTGCTCGAAAGTCCCGAAGGAGGGGCTGTAGGCCGGGAAGACACAGAGGATACGCCGGGAGTGGCGGGGTGCGTAGCTAGTCCGCTTGCCGGTGTGCGCCGGGGCTGCTTGCGTCATCGGTTTCTCCTTCGGTATTCGGTATTCAGTCAGGCTTCATCGAGGGCGGCGACGCCGGGGAGGGTCTTGCCTTCGAGAAATTCGAGCGAGGCACCGCCGCCGGTGCTCACATGACTCAGTTTATCCACGACCCCGGCCTTCTCAGCGGCCGAGGCGCTGTCACCGCCGCCGACAATCGAGAGGTTGTCGCTCTCGGCGAGGGCATGGGCCACTGCAAAAGTGCCGCTGCTGAAACCGGGTAGCTCGAAGACACCCATCGGGCCATTCCAGATCACGGTACCTGCTTTTTTCACCTCGGCGACGTAAAGTGCTTCGCTCTTCGGTCCGATATCGAGGGCCATCTGGCCATCGGGGATGTCGGCGTCGGCGGTGATCGGCGGCTCCGGGAGGTCGCCGAATTTGTCATTGGTGCGGTGGTCAACCGGCAATAAGAAGGTGACACCCCGCGCCTTGGCGTCAGCGAGCAGGTCGAGGGCGAGTTGTAGTAGATCGATGGTGCTGCCGTCTTTTTTGGTCGTGCTCGTCTCACAGCGCGAGGCACCAATTTCGTGACCCTGGGCCTTCAAAAACGTGTAGGCCATCGCTCCGCCGATGACGATGGCATCGACTTTGGTAAGCATGTTCTGGATGAGCTGGATTTTATCGCTCACTTTTGCGCCGCCCATGATGGCGAGCACCGGCCGAACCGGGTTTTCGAGCGCCCGGCCCAGGTATTCAAGTTCTTTTTGCAGGAGCAAACCGGCCACAGATGGACGCAAGTAGCGGGCGACGCCCTCGGTCGAGGCGTGGGCGCGGTGGGCGGTGCCGAAGGCGTCGTTGACGTAGAGTTCGGCGAGGGAAGCAAGCTTCTGGGCAAATTCGGGATTATTCTTTTCTTCTTCGGGGTAGAAGCGGACATTTTCCAGTAGGAGCACATCGCCGTCTTGCAGTTCACGGACCGCTGCTTCCACTTCTGGCCCAATCACATCGTCCACTTTATGAACGGTCTTGCCGAGCAGTTCACCCAGGCGGGTCGCGACCGGCGTCAGGCGCAGAGCGTCTTCAAACCCTTTCGGCCGCCCGAGGTGGCTTGTCAAAATCACCCGTGCCCCGTTGTCTATCAGGTGCTGAATGGTCGGCAGGGCCGCCCGGATACGCGTGTCGTCAGTAATCGCGCCGCTCTCGTCGAGCGGGACGTTGAAGTCTACACGCACCAGGGCGCGCTTGCCCTTCAGGTCTGCAGCACCCAGGGCCGTCACAGATTTTTTCGCCACTACTTGGTCCTCCCGTCACGTCACGTCCGCACGGATCATTTTGTATTACTGTGTGCCCTGACGTCAAAAGAGCAGTCCCGGCGCCTCATCCGGTCGCACCAAAGCCAAGGTAAATCCAGTCGCCAATCGGTACGAGCGTACTCTGCTGATAGAGCAACGGTCGGTAGGCGAGGGCGACAGTACCGGTAAATGGGGTGCCCTGGGACTCTAGCTCTTCGCGCAGGCGCCCGGTGAGCGGGTGGCAGCCTTCTCGGTCTTGATAGAAAGCGCACTGGGAGATGACGGCACCGAGGTCGCCGCGGGCGAGTCCAAAAGTCTGATGCCCGCGCCGCCGAAAACAGATGAGGAACGGATTTTCAATCGCCTGACCCTGGGGGCGATACTGAGCGAGCCAGTCGTCCACGGGCATCCCAGTACACCGCGCCACCTGCGCAAAAGCGCGGCTCAGCTTGTCGGGCTGACTACCGGCAAAACATAAAGCACCGATGCGCAGACCCAGGCCGACGGTGTCGCTATCGACCTGGGACCACTCGGCCTGGCGGTGGCGGGAGGGCAGGGGCCTGGTCGCATCGAGGATGCGGCCGTCAAAGTGAAGCCAGCGGAAGGCGAGGCTCTGATTGAGGGGTGTAGTGGGGTTGACGATAGGACCGGGCGGCGTCAGCCGGCAGGGTCGGTCGAGGGCAGCACCGATGGCGCTCACGAGGCTCTCGGTGTTCCAGTAGCTGGGGTCATAGCGCAACAGGAGGCTGCCGCTTGCAATACTCGCGCAGACATCGTGCAGCCCCGGCAGCAAAATCAGGGCGTGTTCGAGACGCTCAGCCCAACCGGGGTCGGTTTCTAGACCATTGAGAGCAAGATGTAGACGCCCCGGCACACGGTTGGCAAGAGGCCAGATAGCAATCGGCATATTCATGATCAAGAACGCAGAGGGGATACAGCTACTGGGGTGGTTAACCGTAGCGTCCTCTCAGTATGAACGCGGGGATCGCTTGATCTGAGCGGTTTTGAGAATTTTTTAATGATCGCTCGACGCTAAAAATATTTAGGCCCAAACCTAAACAATCTCTAAAGAAATTTTAGTTTCCAACCATCAGAATAAAGCTCGCCGAAATATGAGTTTTTCTAAATATTTTGAAACATTTTGTGGTCCGGCAGCCCGATCTGTTCCGGTAGATTTTTCTTCGCTGATCGGGGCCGGTTTCTTGCGAACTTTGAGCGATACAACAGTATTGATAGACGACAAACCCCCAGAACGGGGGTGAAGTCAAGTTCTGCTGGAGGCAGGATGTGGGCGTCTTCGCCTCAGATCAGCCCTTGGGGTCGCCTTTGCGCTTGAGCACGTAGTCGCAGGCGTCGCCGACCGTGGTGATCTTCTCAGCATCCTCGTCCGGGATTTCCGTCTCGAACTCCTGTTCAAGGGCCATCACCAGTTCGACTTGATCGAGGGAATCAGCTCCCAGATCGTTGGCGAAGCTCGATTCGCGGGCTACTTCTGAGTCCTCGACGGACAGTTGCTCGACGACAATTTTCTTGACGCGTAAGTAGACTTCTTCATCGTTCATGCGGTTGCCTCCTGATAGATTCGGCTCTTGGTTGTCTGTAAAAGATCCGATCGCTGATAGTACACTGCTTGGACGCTTTGAGCCAGCCCCATGCCCGCCCACTATAGCTGTGCGGCCAGTTCCGCTTCGACCTGGGCGAGTACTCGGCTCGAACGCACCGGCAGGCGCTCGCGTTCCGACTGCACGTCCTCCCAGCTATCGAGGTCGCGCTCGATCTCCAGTCGGCCCAGAGCCAGACCCAGGGTGCAGGCGCGTCTCTCGGTTTCAGCCAGAAGTCGCGGCGTACTCATCGGCAGACCACAAAATAAATCCACCGGCTCACGCAGAGCGACCAGATAGTAACCGCCGTCAAGACTCGGGCCAATGGCGACTGGACAGGTTTCAAGTCGGGCCATGGCACTCGTCCAGAGGTGATCATTCACCAGGTGCGGGCTGTCGCTACCGATGCAGACAGTCGGGCCGGGAAAGCTCCGAAAAGCGTTCCAGAGCCGTTCGTCCAGTCCTGTGCCCTGTTGTTCCACCAGTTCATAATGCCCACGCCAGGGCGTAAACCAGTCGGGGTCACCTGCGTAGGCGATTACCCGCCGCACCCCGAAGTTTCTGGCTTGCTCCAGGGTGTCGCCCAGGAACGCTTCGTAAAGCCGGTAAGCCTGTAAGTCGCTCAGGGGAGGACACAGGCGAGTTTTGACTGCCCCGAGCTGGGGAGCTTTTGCCAGGATCAGCAGGAGCGGAGATTCCACAGGAGCGGTGCTAGAATTGCCGTACTTTATCTAGCTTAAAGAAGCACGCGATACATGTTTGCCGGGTTCTTGCTTATCCTGGCCGTATTGATACTGGGGGGGGTAATCGCCACACTGGGCGATCGAATCGGCACAAAGATCGGCAAAAAGCGACTGAGCCTCTTCAACCTGCGCCCGCGCTATACGGCAACCCTGGTGACGATCTGCACGGGCATGATGATCGCCGGTGTTTCGATGGGCCTTATTTTGCTGGTCTCGGACCGCATTCGGGTCGCGCTTTTTACCTACGACCAGCTCCAGGCAGACCTCTCGAACGCCTCGCGCCAGAAAGAAGCGGCCGAGGGCGAACTCAACAAAGCCGCCACGCAACGGGTCGAAGCCCAACGGCTGCTGCGCCTTGCTCTCACCGAGCGCACCCGTGCCGAAGCCAATCTCTCTGAAATCAACCGCGAGCTGACCGAGGCAAAGCGCCAACAGGCCACAGGCCAGCAGAAGCTCATTGAGACCCAGGGCCAGCTCAAGACGCTCGAATCGCAAAAGCAAAATTTGCTCAAAGACGAGGCGGCTCTTAAGACGGCCCTGCAGTCGCTCAAAGGTGAACGGCGCAATTTAATTGCCACTCTCAACCGCAGCCGGGTCACGCTTGCCCGCCTGCAGCGCCAGCAAAGCTGGCTCGCCGCGCTGATTGAAAAGCAGGGTGAGGACTTGAATACTTACAAGACCGGCATCGGCATCTTGAGCAGCAACGTCGACAACCTGCGCAGCGGCGATGTGATCTTTCAATCCAACCAGACAGTCGCGATGGCCAGGGTGCCAGGCGGTCTGCCATTGCCGAAAGTTCAGGAAATCTTCGATAGCCTGCTGAGCGGCATCGACCTTGAGGCGCGCAAAGCCGGTGCCAGACCCGAGGGAGGAAGCGGCAACGCCGTGCTGATTTACCCGACGGAGGTCCGCCGGTTGCTCGCACAGTTGGCAGCCCCCGGCACCCATGCCGTGCAGATATTTGCAGTCGATAACTCCCTGCGCGGCGAACCGCTCTGGGTCCAGGGTCGGGTAGTACCCAACCGTCTTTTGTTTCACGAAGGCGAAGTGATTGCTTCTCGGCAGTTTGACGAGACCGTGCTCAAAAAAGAATCCGAACTGAATAAGCGCCTCATCGAGCTTTTCGGTGACGCCAACCTGCAGGCGCGCCGGGCCGGTATCCTGACCGGGCGCGACGCCAAGGTGGGCGAATTTTCTGAACTCGACCTCCAGCAGTTGCTCAGTGAGCTGAAAAGCAAGCCAACCGACGACCCAATTACTATCCAGGCCATCTCCAAGCAAGACGTCTACACGATTGGCCCGCTCAAGCTGATGCTGGTCGCTGTGCAAAATGGCCGCGTGATCAGCAGGGCCGGGTAGATGATTCTTGGCATCGATCCTGGCAAAGACAAGTGCGGCCTGGCCCTGGTCGGTCTCGACCGCAAGCTCCACCTGCGCTCGGTGGTGGCAAGCAGCGACTTACTGCGCCAGCTCAACCGTCTGGTCGAAGAGTTTCAGGTGGCGACAGTTGCCATCGGCAACCAGACCACCTCAAAGTACTGGCAGGAGCAGCTGTTGGCGAATTTTCCCAGTTTGCGGGTCGTGAGTGTACCGGAGGAAAATAGCTCCCAGCAAGCGCGCCTGCGCTACTGGCAATTCAATCCGCCCAGGGGGTTGCAGCGCCTGATCCCGATAGGGATGCGCGTACCGCCGGCCGCCTACGACGATGTGGTCGCCGTTATCTTAGTCGAGCGCTACTTCCAGATGCTGGCCGACGTCAATCAGCGTTGAAGCTCATCTCGGGCAAGCGAGGCTAAGATTACAATTAGTAAAGTTTTAGTGAGCCACCCATTATGACCGTTACCTATCCGCGGAAATTCCGCGATCAGTTTGGGGCGCGCGAGATTCTGTCGATGGTTGTGCGGGACCGGGAAATCCACAACATCACGCTCAACCGCTACCGTTACTCCGAGCAGCGCGCCTGCAAGGACCTGACCGACGTTGTCGAACGGCTCGACGGCCAGAACCGCGAGCTAATTCGCGACCTCTCGCGCCACATCAGCGACGAGGCCCGCCACGCCCTGTGGCTCACGGAGTTGCTTTACGACCTTGGGGCCGAATTGAATACGCCTCCTGGGCCTTCCTACATCGACGAATTCGAGCGACTGATCGACGATGACGGCGGTGCACCTGGCCGCGACCTCGATATCGACTACTTCGTGATCGAGACTCTTGCGGCGATTAACGTCACCGAAAAGCGCGGCTGCCTCTATTTTTCGGCACACATCCACGCCCTCAAGCAGGCCGAGCAGACCCCTGAAAACGTGAAAGTGCGCAAAACCATCGAGCAGATCATGCCCGAGGAAGCCGGTCACGTCCGCTGGGGAAACCGCTGGCTCGCCGAGATGGCCCGCACCAGTCCTGAAAACCGCGAGCGCGTCGAGGCGGCCAAGCGCCGATACAGCGCAATCGAACAGGCTGCCTTCGAGGTCGGCATGGATATCACCCTCGGTGCTGAGATGCGCCGCTTCCAGCGCCTCGTCGAGATTGCCGAGACCCTGCCAGTTCTGAGCCGCCCGACCTACTTGCTTGAGCACCTGCCGCGCATCCTACCGGAAACGCAGATGGCCCGCCTGAGCATCGCCCAGATGGTCTTCCAGCGCGACCCCGTCCAGTTTATGCGCCAGGTCCTGCCGGCGCTCTTCAACCTCACCCAGACGCCTCCTAAAGAAGAGTCCACCGAGGCTGCCTACCTGCGGCGGGTTTCTGCTTAGGACGCTCGGCGGAAACTGATCTTCGGGATACCCGATAAATCGAATGCCTCGACACCTTCCGGCCCCAGGGCCTGCAGTGCGTCGAGGCATTCGCTGCTTCGGTTTAAAAGGGTTTCGACATCGACCCCGACGTACTCGGGCGCAAAGTAATCGAGGCGCTCGATACCAGTCGAGAGCAAGATCACGCAACCTTTCCAGTTGCGGTTGCCGAGGTGATAGTAGGCGACTGCAAGTTGGATGACGCCCTGATAGAAAAGCCTGAGCGGGTGCAGGGCATCCATCCAGAGCACTTCAAGGGTGTCGTGACAGGCATAGAAGTCGCCTCGATTGAATTCTTCGAGGCCACGCCAGAAAGCTTGCGGCAGCGGCTCAGCGGCTGGCGGCATTCACCTGCAGGCGGATCGTGGCGACCACGTCGCTGTAGATGCGGATTTTGACGGCGAAGTCACCGGTGGTCTTAATCGGTTCTTCGATCGTGATTTCGCGGCGGTCGACGGTAACGCCCGTTCTCTGGAGCACCACATCAGCCACATCCTGGTTGGTGACCGTGCCAAAAAGCTGGCTGCCGTCTTCGCCGACCTGGGCGAAGACTTCGTAGAAGCTCCGGCTCTCCAGACTCTTCTTGGTTTCAAGGGCCTCGGCGCGCAGTTTCGCCTGAATCTCGCGCTGCTTGGCCAGGCGCGTCTCCGCTTCTTTAATCAGGCCCGGCGTTGCCTTGACGGCAAAGCCATGGGGAATCAGGTAGTTGCGTGCGTAACCGGGAGAAACCTCGACAAGGGTACCGGCTTTACCTAGCGTGTCCACATCTTTTTTCAGAACGATCTTCGTACCCATGCCGCACTCGCGTTGTAAATGTCACAGTCCGCCATTATAGAGGATTATTCGCTCAAAGCCCGCAGTTCGGTGACCAGCGATTCATGACTTTTATAACCGCCCCACCGCCGGATTCGACCTGATCGAGGCACGATAAACCCTGGCAAGCTCGGTGTCGTCGATTGCTCGAACTGTTCGAGCAATGCGATCAACTCGGACGACGAAAGAAACCCGAAGACCCTACTGCGCTCCTGTTCCTGGAATTTGCCGTCTTAAGTCTTCTCTAAGGTTTTACTGTATGAGCCAGACTGATGCGCAGCTCTGCAGCCCCTAATACCTTTGAAAATTACTTTAGCTTGGGCACCAGGAATCTCAGTCTTCCGCCGATGATTATCGGCTCATGTTCATCGAATACAGCAAATAGACGTGGGATGAAGCTTTTGAATGTCCCATATTTCTCCCGGTTCCTCTCATACTCATCCAGGCGTTCGACGAGGTAGGGCAGCCAGACGAAACCTTTTAGGTTCGCGTAGTCTCCAAGTCTGTCCAGAGCGCTCGAATTTTCGCCATAGAGTTGCAAGAGGCGAATCTCGCCCGAGCGCACCATCAGTTCGTATACGACTGAATCCCACGCACCATAGGCCTGAGGCTCCATGACTTCCCTCAGAGCAGGAAACCAATCGGCGTGCTTGTTTACTTCTTTCACAGAGTCCACCGCCGGGTTGGTGAACGAGTGGCTGAATTCGTGAAAAATCATGGTTACCAATTCTTCCCGGTCGTATCCGTACTTGCCCTGTTGATAGAACTGTGGAGCACCGACGTTGTAGACGCGCTCGCCGCTGGATTCGGTGACACGCAATCCGTAGTTGCTACCGCCGAACATAGGAGCAATCACAACCGAGTACCCGGCCTTGCGTTCGCCGTAGAACCTTTCGATCAGGGCCAGTACGTCATCTCCGGGTGCCTGAGCCCGGTAACCCGTGATCAGTTCCCTGTAGAAAGCCTCATGAGCCTTGAAGAAGTCCATGAACTTCGTCTCGCGGGCAAAGTCTCGGAAAGCGGCAGCCAGGGCATCGAGTTTCGCCTGCCCCAGCCCGCGCTTCAGCGTCTCTGCATCGAGTGCCGCACATTGCCTGAGTTCGGGTGGAGAACAGTAGTGCAGTATCCATCCTACGGGCGCGTTGTAGTCGAATTCCTTATCTAGGAGCGCATCTAATTGCTGGACAGCGGCGTGGTCTTTGTAGGGTGCAAACGCCACCTGCAAGTCTCGCTCGTAGGCTGAACCATGGCGGCTCCAGGAGCCTTGCTGAGGCCACTTTGTCAGGCTCTGAACAGCAGCCAGTAGCTCCACGCGCGGATCAACTGCCACCTCCAGGTGCGGTCCACCTGGGTTGGGAGGAGTTACCTTCACTGTCCGACTGTCCCGATACTCGGCTGCAGTACGCGTCCCGTCTTCCTTCCAAAAGAGCCAGTTTCCCTGCTGCAGCCCGTCCCGGTAATTTCCCTGTGCCGCCTTCTGCCCGTTCTCGTGCCAGTAAACTGCAGGCCCCTCCAGTCTTCCATTCTGGTAGTGAAGGTCGCTGGCTTTCTGGCTATTCTCAAACCATTGAATGAACGGTCCATCGGCTAGACCATTGCGGTACTGTCTCTCCTGCCGCTTCTGACCATTTTTGTGCCAGAGGAGGTTGGGACCGGAGAGTATTTCCTGCCCGAAGGCATCTCGCCCTTTGCAGTACAGTCGATAACCCTTGGGTGGGGCATCTCCCACCTGAAAGGTGCCCTCAGGACAGACAGACGAATTACGGGGTACGGTCTGGGACAAAGTGTGGCTACTACCTAATGCAAGTATGGCCAGGACGAAACCGCATACCTGCCAAATTTGCTTAAGTCGCTTCATGCCTTTGCGTTCACCTCACTCCCTGGCTCTTTTTTTGCACAGATGTGAATTTACCGCTGATCTATGGCTGGAGTCTGCTAAATCCCCATCTTGATTGCCAACGCCTGTGGTGCCGGACACGCGGAGGCAGCCGAACACTCCCTTGCGAGTCTCGCCTTCGCGGGCAATGCGCCTCTCGCCGATACGGAAAGTTTTAGTGCCCTCCTGGCCTCGCGCATGCGCAAGGCCGAAGGCTGAGTAGTATCCTGCAGTAGCCTTACGGCTTCGCGGTGTGCCAGATGCCGCCGACACCATCACCCGTGGTATCGCCCGGCTTTTGATCTTTAACCCACCGGTAGAGGGGTTTGCCATCGTAAGCCCACTGCCCGGAGCCGTCGTCGCGCTTCACGACCGTGTATTTCCCAACCGGGACAGCCTCAGGTTTCGCCGACAGCGGCGGCCAGTTCTGAGCACATTGATCGTTGCAGTTCGATTTGCCTGTGCCATCGCGGTCGAATATATAAAGGGTCTTACCTTCGCTGTCGGTCAAAATTGTCCCTCCAGCCACCTGACCGGCCTTGACCGCCGCCGGTTGTAGCGGCTGTGTTGTCTGGGCTGAGGCACCGACGGCCAGGATCAGAATTGGTAGCAGTCCGCTCATGACGATGTGTGCTTTAAGCATGAAATATCTCCCGAAAATCTATTTATGGTCACCGTGCCGGTCGGATCGAGTTGGAGGTTGTCCAACACAATCAGTACAAACGAACCCTGTCACGTCAAGAGGGTCGTACTGATAATGGATAGGCCGCTACGGTGCTGTTTTTAAAAGATTCTCACCTGGAAAGAGTAGGGTAGACCGTGCTCCGCCCGGAGTAAACCTTGCTATTTCCCCTTTGTGCAGCGCTGCTTACCAGATCACCGGCAGTTTTTCAGGAATGGTCTACGGACGGATTCGGCCTGAGCGAGGAACGGTAAACCCTGGCAAGCTCGGTGTCCGTCGATTGCTCGAACTGTTCGAGCAATGCGATCAGGTCGGACGGCAGGAGAAACTCGAAGACCCCACTGCGCTCCTGTTCCTGGAATTTGCCGTCGAGGTCTAATCGATAGACCTTGAGCCGGTCATTCGCATAGCGCCAGACCTCGGGCACACCCAGTGCGGCATAGATATCCAGCCGATTCAAGGAACTGCTCGTGAAGTCGATCTCGATGACCAGATCGGGAGGTGGGTCTGTGGCAAGGTCGAGCACCTGCTTCCCTTGTACTCTCGAGGCATTCTGAATATAAAAACACTCATCCGGTTCCAGACCTCGCTCTAGATCTCGACGTTTAAAAGTTGTCGAGCCACCCGCGACCAGGGGAATATTCAGTTCCTCAGTCAACACTTCGACTAATCGTGCCAGCCTCTTTTTAAGACGCTCGTGATTAAAAGAAGGACTCATCAGTTCCAGGCACCCCCGGTCATAAGTCAGGCGAACTGGGCGATCTGCAAGCATCGCAAGCATCGCTTCATAGTGCTCCCAGGAGATGCCCGTGAGCAGGAAGGATTTGTCTTCTAACGTCGATGTACTCATTTCTCTACATGCCCCGGAGCCTTTCTAAGGCTGAAATGAAGTTGCGCACTGATGGCAAAACCAGAGTTGCTGCCACTCGGAGAACAATTTTGGCCACTCGAAGCGATTGAAGCGAAAAACCGTGTACCAGTAGTAGCCCACTCCAGCCAGTACTGCATACGAGAGCAAATCACTCAGTGGTCGTGGAAAGGTTCCAATCACGGCTCCAACAATTGATGGGGCCAACAAGACTACCAGCACCTTGAGAATCAGACTGTTGCCAGGTAGATAGCTTCTCTTGGATGGTGGGGCTGTCCGGTTGGCCAGCATAGTTTGGGTAGTACCTCGGCTCCTTGCCGATCCGATCCCGAGGCCGTCTCCACCGAAGAAGCCGACAGTGCCGACATCAATATTTGAAGTACCACCTTCATAAATGGCGCACTGCCGCTGAACATTTGAACCATTACAACAGGGGCAAACTACAGCCATTAGAGCAACTCCTAAAAATGTAGACAAAAAGTGCTACGAGTCTACATTTTTGATGGGAATTGCGCAACGCTGGAGAAGCTGTCCTCAATGCTGATACCCGGCACATTAGCCGTCGAAGCGAATTCCCGCCGATTCCATGCGGCCAATTGCCTCGCGCATGCGGTCGTCGGGGACGGTGAGGGCGAGCCGGAAAAAGCCTTCGCCGTACTCGCCGTAACCATTGCCCGGCGGCACGATGATGCCGCACTTGTCGAGCAGGGCGCTTACAAAATCAATCGACTTTGTGTAGGAGCGGGGAATCGGTGCCCAGACGTAAAGCGTTGCCTGCGGTGCGGTGAGTGGCCAGCCGAGGGACCGCAAACCTTCGACGATGATGTTGCGGCGATTCTGGTAGACTGCCATCAACTCCTGCAACTCATCTTCGCCAATTGAGAAAGCGGTAATCGCTGCTTGCTGGATTGCTTTGAAGGCTCCCGAGTCGATGTTGGTCTTGACCTGACCCAGGCCGCCGACGGCGATAGCGTTACCGATGGCGAAGCCGATGCGCCAGCCCGTCATGTTGTAGGCTTTCGAGCACGACAGAAACTCGATGGCGACATCTTTTGCACCGGGGATCTGGAAGATCGAAGGCGGTTTGTAACCGTCGTAGGCCATCTCCGAGTAGGCGTTGTCGTGGCAGATGAGGATGTCGTGTTTTTTGGCAAAGTGCACGACA
This sequence comes from Gloeobacteraceae cyanobacterium SOY_34_metabat_159, assembly GCA_031399965.1. Taxonomy (GTDB): domain Bacteria; phylum Cyanobacteriota; class Cyanobacteriia; order Gloeobacterales; family Gloeobacteraceae; genus JANNPH01. The sequence continues at coordinate 37,735 of JANNPH010000002.1, forward strand.
CGCTCAAAAAATTCGAGGGTGGCAATTGCCCCGGTCGGGTTATTGGGGTAGTTGAGCCAGAGGAGCTTGGCGCGTTGGGCTATTTCATCGGGGACCAGTTCCAGGTCGGGTAGAAATTCGCGCTCCGGGAGCAGGGGCATCGTGAAGTATTCACCTCCCGCGAAAATCGTCGAGGTGCGATAGACCGGGTAAGCCGGGTCCGGGATGAGCACGATGTCGCCCGGATCGACGAAGGCCAGAAAAGTGTTGTGGATTGATTCTTTAGAGCCAATCGAGGCGATGATTTCTGTTTCCGGGTTCCAGCCACTGACTCCGAAGCGGCGCTCAAACCAGGCAATCGCCGCTTCGCGATAGGACTTCGTGCCCTTGTAGGGTGGATAGTTGTGGGTGGAGCTGTCGTCGATTGCCCGGTGCATCGCCTGCACGACCACGTCTGGGGTTGGTTTGTCGGGGTCGCCGATGCCCATGTTGATAATATCGACGCCGCGGGCAACCGCCTCGTCGCGGCGGCGGTCGATTTCAGCAAACAGGTAAGGCGGAATGCGCTCAAGGCGGCGGGCAGTCTTCATAAAATACTCGTCAGGCGAACCCGGCTATTCTACCGGGCTCAGCCGGACACAGCAAAGGGCCTGAGCGCCTCCGCCAGTTCTGTGCAGTCGCGGTGGCGATCTTGCGGGTTGTAGGCGGTGGCGCGCCGGATGACGGCGGCAAGTTCTGCCGGGATGCCGGCGGCTTCGAGTTCTACGAGCTTCCGTTCGCGCGGGTTATAGAAGTTGCCCGGAAAGGTGCGCGTGAGCAGGTAGACCAGGGTCATGCCCACTCCGTAAAAGTCCGACTGCAGGCAGGGCCGGCCTTGGCTCTGTTCGGGCGGACCGTAGCCGGGTGTGGCGATGCGCGTCCCGGTGCGGTTGCTCGCCTCTTTGACCGCGCCGAAGTCAATCAGGACGATCGCACGCGGTTGGTGGCGCAAGATCAAGTTGGCCGGTTTGATGTCCCGGTGGATTACGGGCGGCTGGCGGCTGTGCAGGTACTGGAGCACCCGGCAGACTTCGATCATCCAGCCGACTGCCTGGGCAATCGAAAGTGGCGGGAGCTGTTCGAGGGTGAGGCCGTGGATCATCTCCATGACCAGGTAGTAGCGCTCGTCGGTGCAGAAAAAATCGTAAAACTTGGGGATGCCCGGATGTTCGAGGGCGGCGAGCATCGTCGCCTCGCGGGTAAAGAGTTCGCGGGCTTTCGCCCGGCGCGACAGGTCGGCGTCTATTTCTTTGAGCACCGCCAGGCGGTCGAGTTGCAGGTTGAAGACCAGGTAGGTTGTGCTCATGCCGCCCTGGGCCAGAGTTGAAATCACCTCGTAGCCGTGGCCGTTCTCCGGGTTCTCCAGCACCCCCTGGGAGACGAGCAAGCGCCCGCAAGTCCGGCAAAATCGCAGCGGACCGACGGTGCGGGCGCAACATTCGAGGGGAAATTCGTTTCTCGCCACGCACGTTCCTCTAGCGATTACGGACCTGAATGGGTGTATCGTTCGCCTCCAGGTCAGAAGCAGATCATCTCTAGCTCAGGGTAGGCTAATCTCCCCAGAAAATCCCACCTGCCGTTGCCAGTAAGCCGAACAGCAAGACTTCCTGCCGCTTAAAGTCCGGGAAACGGTCCTTGCAGGAGATTGATCCACTGGTCGTCGTCTTTTCTAGTCGCGGATGCCGGTGTCGCCTGGACTTTTTTATTAATTTTGCCAATCTCCTCTACCCAGCGCTGGCGGCTGCTATGTTCAAGGTCGAGGATGGCGTCCGGCGGCCAGTGAAAGTGAAAAGCAATGTAGGCTACCTCCTCGTACAGCCGGTCGGAGGGGTAGCCAATTATTCCCCCGCGAGGGCAAGCTCCACGGCGAACTTGCTCGCGCACTGCGGGCATTGGGCCGGGATATGCAGGTTACCTTGCTGGTTGAGCCGGTTGTAGAGTTCGCGCAGGTAGGCAATGTCGCGGGTAAACAAATTTTCAAGTAGCTCGGGTGTGAGGGCGCTCAGGCTCCCGAGGCGGGTAATCACGCGGGAGAGCATGACGAGCACGGCGTAGGCCGGATTTTCCCGGGCGCGACTGTCCTGCTGGACGACGAGTTCGTCCTTGGCGGTGGCGAGGCGCATGATGCCCTGGCGATGTACCCGGCCCTGGGTATCCAGCAATCCGCGCGGCAGGGTGAATTCAAATTCGGTGTGCAGTGTCTCCTTGCGGGCCATGACATCTTCGCTTTTACTGTGAGAATTTAAGAAGGAACCGGCGGCTGGGGTCTCGTCGCCTCGGGGGTGAGGCCGTTGATTTGCCTGTAAAAGTTTTGCAGGTAATTGAGGTCGCCTGCAAAGAAGTTCTCGACGACCGCCGGGGTCACCTCGCTTAGCGACCCCAGGTTGATGATCACCCGCGCGAGAATGATCACCGTGGCGTAGGCCGGGTTGGACTTGACGCGCGGGTCGCGCAGGGGGGCAATTTCGTCGATGGCCATCGCCAGACGCATCACCCCTTTGCGGTGGAGGTTGCCTTCAGAGTCGAGGTAACCCTTGGGCAGGTTGAATTCAAACTGGGTTTGAATTTTTTCCTGGGTTTGAATTTTTTCGCTCACGACTAGAGCACCCGTGTGAGTTCTTCGACGGCCAGTTCCACTTCCTCGATCGCAAATTCGCCGCTCGACGCGTCGAATCCGGTTCGGGAGCTCTCGTACATTGCGAATTTGCCCGAGGTGGCCCCGAAGACCGTCGGCCAGGCACCGTGGAACTGGAAGATCGCGGTCGGCGCACCAGCCTGGGTGTAGACCGTCAGCGATCCTGAGCGGCGCTGGGTCGCCCAATTGCCCCGCTCGACCTGTTGAAACCAGTTCCACATCGCAATCGAGCGGGACATACCGCGCCGAAGGATGATGTTGGTGCAGGTCGCATCGCCGGGAACCTTGGTGAGCACCAGCTTGCCGCGGTTGGTCATCGCTTTACCCCAGAGCCGGGGTGTCACTTCTGCGACTTCGACGGCCATCTGCTTGGAGCGCATACCCCGGCACTCTAGAAAGATAGCGTCGTCGCCGTTGGAATTGTCGAGGGACAGTTCCATGTAAAAGCGACAGGCTGTAAGAACCTCGAACCCGGCAGTCGGCATCGCTTGCTCCCCTAGATAGGCTTGCTGTCGCGGATCGTGTTCATCTCTTCAAACTGGATATCGACCGTCTCGACCGCCATTTCGCCGGAGGCCGCCCCGAAGAGCGGGCCGACGTAGGCGACCGGGTAGGAATTGACCAGTTCGTAGCGCACGACTTCGTCACCTGCCTGGGTGTAGCCGCAAATCCAGCAGAGTTTGCGGTTTTGTGCCCAGTTGTTGCCCTGGTTGGTAAACTGCTTGTTGCAGTCGCGGTACCACTTCTGGATGGAGTCATCCTTGGTGGCGACGAGCTTGAACTTCATGTTTTGAAAGGTCTGGCGGGTGGGAGTCGCCTGCCGAATGTGAATCCCGTACTTGCGCGCACCGACCGGCTCGTTTTTGCCGGCGATCGGGTTGTTGGCGTTGATGTTGGATACGGACATGATCACTTTGTCTTCGAGACCTTCGCCGCTCAGGTAGTAGCGTGTGGCGACTAGAAATTCGGAATCTGGCGGAGCCATGGTAGGAGAACCTCGCTGGGGTAAAGACAGATGACTACATTACGCGCTTGATGCCTTCGTGGACCAGTTCCAGCATCTCGGTCGCCATCGTGGGGGAGTTGGCGCCGAAGTCGGGTCCGCCGTAGCGGCAAGGGTAGCAGTTGACGATTTCCCAGCGGGCCTGCATGGTCCCTGACTGGTCATAAGCAGTGACCGAGGCCGCTTTGCGGTTGGTGCGCCAGGCGGAACCACCGGCGTCGTTTTTGTTGCACAACTCGTACCACTTGTAGAGATCGACGTCGTTGGTAGCAACGAGCTTCAACATGACATGGGTGAAGCGCTCGGTCGTCGGGCTCACCTGACGGGCCTTCGAGCCGCCTTTGCTCGAACCGTGGGTGGCCTCGGCGCCGCCGACTGCCGACTGGCAGGTGAGGCCGCGAATCTCGTTGATCATCTTGTCAGTGATACCGTCGGCTTCAAAATAGAACTTGCATCCTGTTAGAAACTCTCCCGCCATTTTCTTGCTCCTGGTAGTTGGTGATGAAAGGGTTCGAGGGCTTCACCCGCCCCTAGGGAGGATGAAGCCCATCTATTAAGTCGTCAACCGACGTCTTCTTCGCTGCTGCCGTTCCACTGGCTGATCCGGAAGACGACGAATTCTGCCGGACGTACCGGGCAGACGCCGACTTCGACGTACAACCGGCCCAGGATCATCGTCTCGGGCGTGTTCAGTTCTTCGTCGCACTTGACGTAGAAGGCCTGCTCAGCCGTCGCGCCGAAGAGGGCACCCTCGCGCCAGATGCGTTCGAGGAAGTTGTTAATCGTCCGCTTGACGCGCATCCAGAGGTCCTGGTCGTTGGGCTCGAAGACGGCCCACTGGGTGCCGAGTTCGATCGATTTCTCGATGTAGCTGATGAGTCGCCGGACACTGATGTAGCGCCACTCGGTCTTGTCGGGTTCCACCAGAGTGCGCGCGCCCCAGATGCGGATGCCGCGGTTGGGGAAGGAGCGGATGCAGTTGATGCCGAGGGGGTTGAGAAGCTCCTGTTCGCGGAAGTTGGTGTCGTAGCCGAGGCCGATTACGCCGCGCGGCACTTCGTTGGCGGGGGCTTTGTAGACGCCGCGGGTCTCGTCCGTACGTGCCCAGACGCCCATCATGTGGCCGCAGGGCGGGACCAGGATGGGCCTGCCGCCGTTGCGCGGGTTGGAGACTTTGATCCACGGATAGTAGAGGGCAGCAAACATCGAGCGGCGATTGAATGCCGAGAGCCACTGCACGACTTCCTGGGGCTTGACGCGGTCGGGGGGCGGGTCGAGCACCACCATCCGGTTGGGCGGGTTGGGGATGTCGCCGTTGGCCGAGCCTTCGCAGAGGCTGATCATCATTTCCATGATTGCGTGCACCTGTTCGATGTCGAGCAGGTTGGCTTCGTAGGCGCGCATGATGTCCGGGCAGGCGAGCATCGTGATTTCGTCGATTTCAAAGATGCCGCGTACACCGGTGCGGTCGTCGCGCAGACCCTCGACGTCGCGGGCGAAGCGGTCAACGGTCGAGGCGACCAGGGGCGGCGAGAGTTCGTACTGGCCGTTGCCGGGGCGACGGGCCAGGGGACGCCCGGTCTGGGCAAGGTCCTGGACACCGATAAACTGTGAAGCCTGTACGGCGTTGACGACGTAGGTCGCCGTCTGGGTCGGGGCGTCGCGGTCCATCGTCAGGTAGTCGAAGCGCTCCAGGATCTGGTCGCCGCGCTTGACGGTGACGCTGAAGTATTCACCGGTGTTGACCGGCTGTTCGCCTTCAGTACCGTCGGGTAGCGCGCGCGGGCCACTGTCGGCCACCTGAACCAGTACTGATCCCTGGGCACTCGCCTCGGGCTTCAGGACAAAGCGCAGCGACGGACGGTTGCCGCGGCTTTGCACCGAGAGGCCGGTCTCGGTGGTCGGCTGGGGAGTACCCGGTTGCGGTCCGGGAAGCTGGGTGCCGATAGAAGTCACCCAGCAACGGCCGCCGCCGTTCATGAAGTAGCCGTAGACCGCGAAGGGCAAGTAGGCGTTGAAGTCGGTGAAGCCGTCGGAGCCGGGACGGGCATAGTAGTTCTGGAACTGGGTCCAGTTGGTGATGAGCATCGGCTTGAAGGGTTCTGCCCCGCCGCGCACATCCTCAGTGAAGCCGACGAAACCGGCGACGGCGGTGCTGACGCCCTCAATCGGGCGAGAACCGCGATCGATTTCTTCGATATAGACGCCGGGTGCAAAATAATCGAGTCTTGGCATGGATAGGCTTCCTGTAGGTAAGGTGTTCTGGCTGGCACCGGCCACTGCCGTGTATCAGCCCCGTTAGCGTGGAGTCAGGAGAATTTCCTTGAAGGTGTAGCTCTGGGAATCAACCAGAACGTTGCATCTCTGGGTTGCGTAGCCGGGGCAATCCAACTCCAGTACGTAGTGACCGAGGGCAAGATTGTCGAAGAAGAACAATCCTTCCTGGTTGCTAGTCGCCGCCTTCTCGGTACCGGCAATCGCCACTTTCGTCGCCGCAAGCGGCAAAGTGGTGATTGCATTTTTGACCACCCCGGCCACGGCCACCCGCCGGGTCCGCACCGCATCGGCGCCACCGTCCGCCGTATCCGAGCGCAGGCGGGTAATCCGCTCCCACACCAGGGGTACGGGCGCGGCCGGGTTCGGGTTGACCGGGGCTGTGACTGTCACCATCAGGGCCGGGCGCAACGGTACTCCGAGGGCAAGCCACAAGGTGCTGATGTCGAGAGGCCGCACGGAACTCACCGTCATCGTCAGGTTGCCGAAGCCGCGCAAGGCCGGGGCTAAGAGGTCTTCGCGCAGCGAACGGTGGCGCAACAGCAGACTGAGCGCTTCAGAGAGCAGGTGGTGTTCTCCGAGCACCGTGCGGTCCCAGGCCGTGACCAGAAAAGAGACGTCAAACCAGATCGGTAGCCAGCCGACGGCGGCCATCGGACGGTCATCGACATAGCGGCGCTCGACCTGACGGCCCGAGTGCGGTACCTGCGCGTTTTCGCGCAGGTCATAAAAGTAGACATTCAGCCCTGGCCGGTCACCCGCCGCCTGCCTTTCGCCGGGGGACGCGAAATCAATTTGCTCGGTACTGGTGAGGGAAGTTCCCCCGGCCAGGATCTCGGCCAGGGTCTGGACCAGGGCTGTAATCATCTGTGGTCCGGTTTTAAGTTCTGCATGTATTGGACTATCCAGTCCTAGATTATGGAGAGAGGCACACCGATGGTTATTAGACTTTGGTCGGAGATTTTTCCCCGCCTGCGTGCTCCAGAAAACCGCGTATCAGGCCAGAACCTCTATACTCGTAGCAACCGACGAGCCCGCCCTGGGTTGCAGGATGGTTCGCCTTTCCCTAGACGTGCACGCCGCTCCGATTGCCATGGTGACTGTGTGTCAACTCTCGATACGCGTACGAACACCTCCAGACGCCGTCCCATGAAAGTTTCTTTCTCGCCCGCGACGACTGCCCCGGCCGCCCCGGCCGGCCTCAAACCGCTCCAGAGCCTCTGCCAGTTGCAGGCCGAGCAGCTGGTGTCGCAACTGCCGGTCCGCTGTCTGCTGATTGCCTACTACGACCCCAAGCTTGGCACCCGGCAGTATGTGACCCACTATGCCCCTGGTGCAGCCCACCTGCCGGGCGAGACGCTCGAATTTTTGACCTCCCAGACCTGGCTCGATGAAACCGTTCCCGCTACTACCCTTCAGGATTTGTCTCTCAAGTCTGTTGCCGGTGTAGGCTATCTCTGTCCGCTCATCCCTCGTGACCCGCACCCGGAGTATCTATTCCTGATTTCAGAAGTGGCCTTGTCGCCCGATCACAAGCAACTGGTCGAGCGGACGGCGGCACTGCTTGCGCGGCACCTGGAGTTGCACCAGCAGTGTTGGCGGCAAAAGTCGGAAATCGAGCTATTGGAGCAGGTCGTCCAGCGCACCGGCCATCAGCTGCGCAACCCGCTGGCGCTCATCAGTCTCTACGCTGAAAACCTTTGTATCGGCCTCGCCAATAGTCCGGCCTCAGAACAGGCAACGATCATTCGCGAGACGGTCAATACCCTCAATACCAACCTGACCGAGCTTATCTACTGTGGCCAGGGCGCGCGCCTGCAGGCAACCCGGCAGGATCTCAGAGCCATTGTCGAAGAGAGCATCGAGGGTCTACGACCGTGGATTGAATGCAAGCAACTGCACATCCGCTATCCAGATTCGGCTCTGATGCTCGCGGTCGATCGCCTGCAACTCAAGCAGGTCTTCGACAACCTACTCAGCAACGCCGTCCACTTTTCGCCACCCACGGGCACGATTGACCTGCGTTGGCGCTCTTTTCAAGACGAAGTGCTCATCGAAGTCAGCGATCAGGGGCCGGGGCTTTCGACCCAGGACCTCCAGCAGGTCTTCACGCCGTTTTACTCGCGCCGACCGGGCGGCACCGGTCTGGGACTCGCGATTGCCAAAAAAATCATCCTCGATCACCAGGGCAGTCTCTGGGTACAGAACCTGCCGACCGGCGGCGCTCAGTTTTCTATAAGCCTGCCGCGCGGCTCCCGATGAGCCTGGGGAGGGCAATGGGTATGGCGACGATGACGCTCTCGATATTATTAGTAGACGACGAGCAACGGTTTCGCCAGGGCATCCGCACGCTACTCGGTTTCTACAGCGCCAGCGGACCGACGACCTTTGAAATTATCGGTGAAGCGGCCTCAGTCGAGCAGGCAGTCTCTCTGGTAAGTGAACAGCGCCCGGCCCTGGTGCTCCTGGATATGGAACTGGCGCGCAGCGACGGCGTCGAGCTACTCACCCAGCTGAGATCGGTCAACTATGGCGGTAAGGTGCTGGTGCTTTCAGCTCATCAAGAAGACGACTGGGTCTTCCGGGCAATGCAGGCCGGTGCCTCGGGCTATGTCTTCAAGACCCACCTGGCCACCCAGTTGTGCGAAGCCATTGCCACGATCATGCGCGACGAAATTTATCTGCCGCCCGAAGTCGCCACCCAATTCTTTCGGCTGTTTCATTACTATGCCGGCCGCTCTGTGCAGGCACGCGCCCAGATTCACCTCACCGAGCGCGAACAGGAAGTCCTGCACTGGCTGGTGCGCGGTGCTTCTAATGAAGAAATCGCCAAACACCTCTACATCACGATTGCGACCGTAAAAGCACACCTGACGGCGATATTTGAGAAGTTACAGGTGACCAGTCGGACCCAGGCCATCGTGGCTGCCCTCAAACTCGGACTGGTGCAGGCGTAAGTCGGGTAGCCGGAGCCTAAAAAGCCGCCGACAGCGGCTGTCGGCGGCGGGTCTTGATCAGTAAGCGGAGCGCTCATGCCCGGGAACGCGCCAGATTAAAGCACTGGGCAACTGGCAAGGTTGCAGACGACAGCCTGCCTGCCACCCCCAGATTCTCTACCGTTGCCGACGAGGCGCACGTACAACTGTTGATTGGTTGCATTCAGGAAGTAGCCTAAGCCGGTACCGGCGTTAAAGGCGGCCTCGCTGCTGTAGCGGGAGTACGGCTGACCATCCAACTGGTTGGTCACCGATACTTCCGAGTAGGGCCAGGCAAACTTGAATACGGCCCAATTTGAGGAAGGTGCATTCAGACCCATCGTAAAAGTAGCGAACGGATCGTCCGGTTGAATAGTGTAGGTCCGGTTCAACAGGATATTTGAACTGCTGTAGCCGATGCCGTTCGGTGCGTACCCGCCTGGGATCCGGCCTCTGACCCCGTCGTCGCGGACGAACGTCATTGACCCGAACGCCTGCCCGAGGATGGGCGCCACTTCAAACCCGCCGTACTGATGAGGGCACCAGTAGGCGTTCGAACCTGGCTTAACCGTGCAGGCTGCTGTGCTGAGCAGCGGGTGGGCATTCACAAAAGCTCCCGGTTGACCGGAACTATAAGTGCCTGGTTGGCTGGGGCTTGCAAACAAACCATCTGTATCCACGACAACGAACGTACGGTATTCGGCAGCCGGATCGGAGACTGCCGGAAACCAGGTTGGTTGCGCATTGAGCATGCTCGTGGCACTCAGTGAGGAGCGCGAACTACTACTGTGACCTTCATTGACGTAGAAGGCGACGGCACGACCAACCTGATGCGGTTCGGTATTTTGAGAGGCATCAAAATTGACAAAGCTGACATTTTCTGCGCGCAGCCACCCGTCATATTCTTCCATGCCTCTGATGATTCCACCGTTCCAGGCAGACTCAGTAAAGACGCTATTGGGACCGGGGGAACTGTCGGGGTTCGCACTTTTGCCGACAATCAGCGAGTCGCGAAGCGTCGCGTTCTCACCGAAAAACCCGGCGAGGTTGTTCGCAAGCCGAGCATTGACGGCGGTGTGATTGCCGCAACAGCCGAGCCAGATCCCTTTGCGGGCATTTTTGTAGGCGGTGACGTCGGTAAAGGTGCCACTCACGTTGTAGTGCGAGACGTTCAAGCCCGTGCCGGAGTCCCAGTCACCGTAGTTTGAATGGGCGATGTTACCCCTGAATTCGCCGAGCGGTGCAGTCCTCGGCGAGTAGCTGTTGGTCGCCGAGACGCCGGTCGGGTATTCAGGAAGGTCGTACCAGAAGCCGAAACTCTCAGAACCGGCAGCAACGTTGTTGCGGAAGATGTTATTCGGGTTGGAAATCCAGTAAGTCGAGGGGAAACTGTCAGATTCGATGATGTTGACTTCCGGCCTGCGGGTGAGGATGCCGAGATTGCCTTCAAATACGTTGCCGGTTTCGACGCCGTCTTCTAAGAAGAAGCAGTGCCCGAAAGTGTTGTAGGTAACGTTTGACGTTATCTGTACCTGGTTGGTGCCGTGGAGAGTCACGCAGCGGTTGTAGCTGTGATGGATGCTGGAGTTTTTCAGAAAGCTGTTTGCTCCTGCAGACCCGAGCAGATGTGCGTGCAGGGGATAGCGGCCAGAACGGCCTTTCTGCCCTACTCGATAAAACTCGACTCGATCGAGGTGAAACTGTCCGCCGCCCATGACCATCATGTGGGCACCGAAACCGGTCTGTTCGGACGAGTCATCACCGGCAATGACGATGTTACGGCTGAGCAGGCCGACCTCGGCACGCTCGTCGAGTTGTTTGTTGTCGTAGGTCTGCAACTCTCCCCAGTGCAAGTCTTGTACCGGTTGCTTGAGCGCAACTGAATTTCCGGCGACCGAGTTGACCTGTATGACATTGGCTTGATACGGGTTGAAGTCGGTCGAAGTGATGACGATCCAATCGTCAGCTTGCCAGTCCACCGCTCTTTCGAGCACAATTTGCGAACTGCCGATCGCTGCTGTCGCGTTCAGGTGTGTCCAGCTGACGCGGGGCGAACCGTACATCTCAACAGTGCCGCCCATTACACCGATCATCTTGGTGCCCATCCCCATCACATCTTCGTCCGGGTTATTGCCGGTGAGCATGATCGTGGCCCGCTGCTGAAACGGCTCGGCCGCCGTACCGATCTGCAGTAAACCGTGCACCAGGATCCAGTCGCTCGTCAGCGAAAGATCCTGGCGAGCAAAAGACAACGTGCCATTGATTTGAACGCTTTTTAAGGGCGGCGGACTGACGTCGAGCACAACAGTCTTGCCTTGTGGAATGACCACCGACTGTCCTGGCTGCGGAACCTGTCCTCCCCAGGTCGCCGGGTTTGACCACAGTTCTCCGGCTGTCTGCGCAAAAACAGGTAGAGTAGCCAACTGCAAAAAGAACAACGTTGATACAGCAAATTTTCTGAACACTGAACCCCCTGGGCAACATTACTTCGATTGAGACGACAACAGGTCCATTAATACTTGATGGACATATCGTAAGCATCCGTGAGATTACCAGGCAATAATTAGATTGACTCGGGTTATATCCTGGCTTGCGTATAATTGCGCAAAACAGGCTTGCATACAATATCCATCACAACTTCCCCCACATATAAGGGAGGTCGTATATGCGAGGCTGGTCACGTTTTTTCTGCGCATATAGCTTCAGAGAAAGTACATATATTTCTATAGCTTCGAGATTTGTTTTCGTTTGAGGCTAATAGCGGTTCAGTGTGGAATTTTCTTGAGAAAACTTCTTGCACAAACGGGACGCCAGTGTCGAAATTTTGGGCGTGGTGTGACTGCGCCCAGCCGGCCTACCCCAGAGCAACACCAGAGATAGATGAAGCACCCCAGCCAACTGAACGACAGTTGAGGAGAACTTTCAGCACAGCCTCACGATGGAAACCCAGACCCAAAAGACCATCAGCAACCTGGAGTACGACTTGCTCACAGCCCTTCACAATAAAGCTGAGGCCGTGAATGCTTACGACCAGTACATTCAGGACGCTCAGCAGATGAACTCTCAACCCTGCGTTCAGCTATTTGAAAAGCTCAAGCAGCAGGACCTTGAGATGTCCCAGGAAATCCGCTATCACCTGATGCAGGTGATGCAGCACGGTCGTATGTGATGTTCGAGCGGGTTCAACTGGAAAACGCAGCCGAACCCGCTCGCGGTAAGATACTTCGGTACTATCAGTCCGACGGCTCCCTTCATGAGTGAAGTCTTAAAAGTCGATCCAGAAGCACGCAAGCTCAGTTTCGGAGAGCAAACGGCTTCTCTTGAAGAACCGTTTGCGGCCCTCCTGGTCGAAGCGCTCCTGACGATGCTTCCGGCTGAAAAGTTAGCAATGATGGCACCGACGACGACGCGCGGCTACACGCTACCCAACATCACCCAGCTCGATTACGACCAACTGGTTGCCGCCCTCCAGCAGATCAACGGACAGCTACAGGCAGAGGTGCTGCGCACTAACTTTCGGGCGCGTGGTCCCGGTGAGCCGCTACAGGCCAAGATCCTGCTTGCAGACAAGAGCATCGTCAAAGGCGTCAATCGGGCTTAAGAAAATTGACGAGCGTCCTGGTGACTGCCTCAGGCTGGTGTTCTTGAGGGTAGTGCCCGGCTTTTTCGACAAGCACAAGCTTGATTTGCGGATGATCGTCGGCAAACTTCTGAACCATAGCGAGGGGCAGATAGCGATCCTTTTCTCCCCAGATGACTCGAACTGGGAAGCGGTCGTCCCAGCTGGAAAAACCAGCCTCGATTTCACTCAAAGCCTTCTGAAGCCCCAGGTTGCGAATCGTGGTCATCAGCGCCCGACCGGCATCGCCGCTTGCACTGTAGGGGCGTCGGTACGCGCCGAGGTCGCCAAGGTCGATAGCAAAACCACCCCATTCGAGCGCTTCATCGACCGAGAGCGGATTTTGAACGAGCATATCCCCAAGTAACGGTAGGCCGAGTTGCTTCAAGCGCCAGGGTAGTTTTGCGGTGGTGCTGAGGGGCGTATTGAGAATGGCGAGCCGTTCGATCCGGTCGGGATGCCGCAGGGCGTACTGAATACCTGCGGAGCCGAGAAAGCCCTGCACGACCAGGGAAAATTTGCGAATCTCAAGCCTGTCCAGCAAGGCTTCGAGCGCCTCGACAAATGCGTCGGGAGTATAGGCAAACTCGGAAAGCTCGGGCTTTTGAGAATTGCCGAAGCCGATCCAGTCGGGTGCTATTGTCCGCAAACCGGTCTCTGCCAGACGCGGGAGCACTGCGCGCCAGGCATAGCTATAGGCGGGGAGTCCATGCAACAGCACCACCGGCACCCGCGCTGCCGGTACCGGATTGGCCTCCTGGTAAGACCAGCGGAGCGCTCCGACGGTGAGGGTCTGTTCGTTGATGAGCACGATGAGGGCAGTATAAGGATTGGCCCCACGGGCGAATTGCTCCGTGGACGGACTAAGCTCGTCCAATTCTAACCAGCCGGGCAACGGGCTCTACCAGGGCAGTGGTTCGCTGAAGTGCAGGTAAGCGCCGCTTGGACCGTCCGCGGGTAGGGTCGCCAGTTGCACTCCGGTTTTGGCGCCGTCCTCAAGGCTCATTGGGGCCTGACCGCCGCCGAGTTCGGTCTGTACCCAGCCGGGGTGAGCGCTATTGACTTTGATCTGTGACTCGCGCAGGGCATGGGCGAGGTGAACGGTAAAGGCGTTGACGGCAACTTTCGAGGCGTCGTAGGCGAAGGGCTTGGAATCGTAGACTGGCGATTGGGGGTCGGCCTGCAGAGTGAGCGAGCCCTGGATGCTCGACATATTGACGATCCGCCCCTGTTCGCTTTTGCGGATCAGGGGCAGAAAGGCTTGCGTGACAGCAACCAGTCCAAAGAAATTGGCGTCGAAAGTTTGACGCAGCGTGTCAGGTGAGACGGTCAGGGCGGTGTTACCGATCCAGTCGTGCTCGAGCATGACCCCGGCATTGTTGACGAGAATGTCGAGCCGTCCGAGGGTGTCCTCGATCTGCTTAACAGCTGCTTCGATCGAAGCGCTGTCGGTGACATTGAGGGCGAGCGGCCGAGCGTCTATCCCGGCTGCCTGCAGTTCGCTTACCGCCTGTTGAGCCTTGGCAAGGTCCCGCGCTCCGACAACAACCGTGATATCCGCCTTGCCCAACTGGCGGCTCATCTCCAGGCCCAGGCCCTTGTTTGCCCCGGTCACCAGGGCAACTTTGCGCTGCAATTGGTCTGCCATCGTTATCTTCTCCTGATCGGCAATGGCCCTCTAGCTTAGAAGGCCATTACTACTAGATAAAGAAAGACTCAGTCGCTGTCTAGCTAGCTAAAGGGCTAGGTCACCGCTCTGTGGTAATGCCTGAATATAGGCGACAGCAAGCGGTGTAGCCTGCTGTTCAATCTCGGCCATGATAGAGCGGTCATGCGCAGTCCAGACTCTCGGCGCTCCGAAGACACAGGGCTGCAGGATGCCCCAGAGCTGACCGTCCTGGCGCAGATGGGCGTGAATCAGGGCACGGTGTCCAAAATTTTCTCGCTCGAAGGCGCGGTTGACGACTTTCGGATCGGCCGTCTCGACATCCTCGACGTAGACCGACGCCTCCAGATGCAGGGCTGCGGCGAAGAGCGGGTCTTCTTGAGCAAGAGAATCAGGCTCAGTGCGCCAATCAGGGCTGGTTACATCCGGAAATTGCGGGTCGCGCCGCCAGCAGTAAGGAGTTCGACCGACCCGTGTTCGCGGGTTGCGCAGGTACAAAAAACAGCGGTCACAAGCAAGCACTTCGCCGAGGGCAGGTAGCAGAGTGGCGAAGATTGCCCCCGGTTCCTGGTCAGTCTGCAAAATCTTCGCGAGAGACACCGGTAGAAAAAATCCGCTCATCGAGCCATCGGGATAACGCCGAGGCCCAGTGTAGCGCTAAGCGCAGACAGTGCCGACTGCAGGCGAGTGGGTCGTTTGCCTCTACCGATCGATACTGGTACCTGTTGCGGTGAGCGCTCTAAGCTGCCTGAGTATCCGGTGAGTAGTCGAGAAGAGACTGCCTCCAGGGCACATCAGCCGTCACCCCCAAAAAAAATCAGCCATGATCGTCAGACAGACTCAGACCGGTTGGGAAATTATCTATCATCGTGCCCACGCTTTGCTGGCCGCTCAGATAGCTGGCCACTGGCGCAGAAGCGAAGCGCCCGCCCGCATCTATGAGACTATCGCCGCCATTTCACATCACGACGATCTCGAACGCGAGTGGGAAGGCAACCACCTCACAGAGGCAGGTACCCCCCAGGACTTCATGCTCGACTCCGAGACGCCAGTCGAGAAGCTCAATGCCCAAGTTGCCTCCGCTCTCTACCGGGGACGGTGGGTCGCCCTGCTCACCTCGATGCACATGAGCCGCCTGAACGGCTCAAAGCGTGGAGAATCCGCTGAGCTTGATCGCTTTCTAGATGAGCAGAGCGAAAACCAGAAGCGCTGGCGCAAAGAACTGAAAATCTCCAAAGAACCCGTCGATGCGGCCTACGCCTTCATGCAGTGGTGCGACCGGCTCTCGCTTATCCTCTGCCAGGGAGAACTACCGGCCGACGAGCGGGCGCTGGAGATTTCAAAAGGGCCGGATGAACAGCGCTACGACATCGTCCAGTCCGAGGACGGCCTGTTGCGGGTAATGCCCTGGCCTTTTGAAGAGGCACAGTTCGTCGTCGTCGTCGAAGCAACCTCCCTCACCCAGGTCAGGTTTGACGACAGCGCGAGTCTCACCAAAGCCTTACTCGAAGGCCCCATCAAGACTCTCGAATGGACCTTCGCCCGTTGACCTGGCTTTAAAAATCGGTCCATGTAGAGTAGACAGCTACTGCCCAGTTTTCGCCTGTTCCAGCCTCAGCCGCTCCTGCAACCGGCGATTGGCCATACTCGCGTATGTGCGGCAGCCCTGAGCGTCGATGAATGGATTGACGGCTGAGCCTTTTTGACGGCGTTCCAGTTTCTCAAACAGTTCGGAAAAATCTGGGTGAACGCTCAACAGGATGTCACAGGACAGGTTGCCGACCTGGGCAATGCTCCGTTCAAATTGGCCGGAGATATCTGGGTGTCGACTATCCCCGGTGAAGCGGAAATCCGCAGCGGAAACCGGGTTGAGGCTATCTGCATACACCACGGACACGCATTTCTGCTCGCAGGACTGCCAGGTCCAGGTGGTGCTGCCGGGGGTGTGGCCGGGGGTGAGGTGGGCGGTCACCGACACATCGCCCAAGGACACTTTCTCGCCATTCTGCACCACCCGCACTTGCGGCACCTTTGGAAAGCCGGCGTTTTCGAATTTGTCGTACTGGGGGTCGTCTGGACCTGGTTGCCCATCCTGAAGAGCCTGTGCTCCGAGAGTACTGGCAATCACGACGGCACCACTGTCCCGCTGCAGCCCGGCGATGCCGCCGGCATGGTCATAGTGGGCGTGGGAATTCAAAATCAACCGGACATCTTCGATTCGAAAGCCCAGTTTCCGGATATTCGCTTCGATGAGGGGAATCGACTGGGGCAGGCCACCGTCCAAGAGGATCAGGCCCTTTGAGGTTGCAATCAGGACGACGCTCAGCCCGCGCACCCCGACGTAATAAGTGTTGCCATGCACACGAAAGGGAGCCTGCGGTCGGTTCCAGTCGTTGCATGAGGAGCAGCGAATCGGGGCAACCAGCGCAGTGGTATCTGCCGCAGTCGCGGGGTTCAGTACCATGGCGGCAAGGACGCAAGCCATAACGCTCGGCAACCAGACTCTCATTACAGATCCTCCAGGAAGACAGTCAGCTATCTCAGGACAACCCTATGCTGGACCCGTGAACTGAGACAGGGATTAATCTCCACTAAGCACGGGAGCAAAAATCCATATCCCTGCATAGAGGACAGCCCTCCCAAAAGCTGAAGCTCCAACCTTCGTACAGAGAGATGCCGACCAGGCTGTCGCTGGAAGCTTCCCAAAAAGGGACCGTATACCACCTGCCTGGACCGCCTAAAGAAGTATGCTTGCCCATGAAGCATTCCAGCAGAAAGCGGCTCCCTGGAAGCCAGGAAAGCCGCATAGCGCTTGTCTTATGGGTCTTAAGGAGAGAGAGGGATTCGAACCCTCGATAGGAAGTTACCTGTCCTATAACAGATTAGCAATCTGTCGCTTTCGACCACTCAGCCATCTCTCCAGCGGATCGCTTAAAAATACTATCACACCCACTAATCGGGGTGTGAACCCCCAGACAAAACAACGGCCGGCAAGTACCTTCGAGCCCTGGCCGGGCCGTTGCTTGACTGTTGGCTAGATGCGGCTAACGGCGGCGTTTGCGGGCCGCTTCCGACTTGCGTTTGCGGCGGGCGCTCGGTTTCTCGTAGCGCTCGCGGCGCTTGATCTCAGAGAGAATACCCGCTTTTTGGATCTTCTTTTTGAAGCGCTTCAGGGCCGACTCGATCGATTCGTTTTCACCCAGGCGAACTTCGGTCATCGCTCAACTCACCTCCTTTGCGCAACTACAGGTGGACATTCCACCCTATTCGTAAACTTCGAGTTGGACATCCTGATCGGCCGCACGGGCAGCACATTCAAGGACGCTCCGGATAGCGTTGATGGTTCGGCCACCGCGGCCGAAAACCCGGCCCTTGTCGAGCGGGGCAAAGGCAACCCGCAGGCGGACCTTGCGGCCGCCAAGGGTCTTTTCGGCGCTGATCACGAGCTTTTCAGGCATATCGAGCAATGGCTGGATCAAAAAGACCGCCAGGGCTCGATAGTCCGGAAAAGTGTGGGTGGGCTCAGAACTAGTCACCGGTCGTCTCGGGTGAGGAGTATACCTGGGCACGGGTCAAAATGCCGCGCACGGTCTCAGAGGGCTGGGCGCCGGTTGAGAGCCATTTGCGGGCGGCTTCGACGTCGATTCGGACAGCCGTCTGGCCTTTTTCGACGTTGGCGCGTGGGTCGTAGAAACCGATCTCCTCGATGACGGCACCGTCCCGCCGGGCGCGGCTATCGGTGACGACAATGCGGTAGACGGGCTTTTTCTTCGCGCCGATACGCTTCAAGCGAATTGCAACAGCGATCGCTATTCACCTCCTTAAATATCGATAGTTTTAACGAGATCCCCCGAATCCTTTGCCCTTTTTCTTGCCTTTGGAGGGCTTAGGGGGCTTGGGAGGAGTGGGTTTTTTCGGGGAAGACTGTTGGCCGCGCCAGCCGGGGCCAAGCGACGGATTGGGGCCGGGCGGCATCTGGCGACCACCGCCGCCACCGCCGCCGAAAAGGTTGCCGAGGCCGCCCATGCCACCGCCCGGCCCACCGCCACCCATCATTTTCATCATCTGGCGCATGCGGCCGAAATCGTTGAGGAGCTTGCCGACATCTTCAAGACCGACGCCGGAACCCCTGGCGATGCGGCGCTTGCGCGAGACATTGATGAGGTCGGGGTTGCAGCGCTCTGCTTTGGTCATGGAACCAATCATCGCCTCGGCGCGCTTGAGCTGGACTTCGCCCTGGCGTACCTGGTCGTCGGTGATCTTGCCCATGCCGGGCATCATCTTGAGGAGACCACCGAGCGAGCCCATGTTTTTAATCATGCGCATCTGCTTGATGAAATCCTCAAAGTCAAACTGCGCCGAGAGCAGCTTCTGCTCCATCTTGGCAGCGTCGGCAAAGTCGATCTCTTCCTGGGCTTTCTCAACCAGGGTCAGCACGTCGCCCATACCGAGAATGCGCGAGGCCATGCGCTCAGGGTAAAAAGGCTGAAGGGCTTCCACCTTCTCTCCGACACCGACGAACTTAATGGGCTGACCTGAAATCTTGCGCACCGAGAGTGCCGCCCCACCCCGCGTGTCGCCGTCGAGCTTGGTGAGGATAGCACCGGTAATACCGAGGCGGTCGTGAAAGGCACGGGTCAGGTTTGCCGCTTCCTGGCCGGTCATCGCATCGACAACCAGTAAAATCTCATCCGGATCGACGGCTGCCTTGATGCGCTCAAGTTCTGCCATCATCGCGTCGTCTATCGAAAGGCGACCGGCCGTATCGATGATGAGCGTGTCGTGGTTGCCTTCAATGGCTCGTTCTAGAGCGTGGCGGGCAATATCCACCGGGTCGGCGTCAGAGCCCTCGGCAAAGACCGGTACTTTGATCTGGCCGCCCAGGGTCTGCAACTGGTCGATGGCTGCCGGGCGGTAGACGTCAGCAGCGGCGAGCAGCGGCTTCTTGCCGTTTTTCTGTAAATAGAGTGCGAGCTTGGCGGTCGCAGTCGTTTTACCGGTTCCTTGCAAGCCTGCCATCAGGATCACAGCCGGTCGGCCGGAGCGTTTGGCCTCGGCAAGCGGCACGTTTTCGTCGCCCATCAGGGCGACAAGCTGGTCGTAGACGATCTTGATGAATTGCTGATCGGGCGAGACGCCGCTCACCACTTCAGAGCCAAGGGCGTCGTCGCGGACATCGGCGATGAACTCTTTGGCAACCTGCAAGTTGACGTCCGCTTCCAGTAGCGCACGCCGAACATCGCGCAGAGCTTCGTCGATGTTGCTCTCGCTAATACGGTCCTGGCCGCGCAGTTTGCGCCAGGCACCTTCTAATTTTTCACTGAGCGCTTCAAACATTGGGTCTTGCAAGGCAGATTGCTAGTATCGCACGAAAAAAATCTCCCCAGCAAGTCCTGGCGACCGCACAGGCGGCTGGTCAGTTTCACTTCTGGAAATCGCTGTTCGCTGATTGTAAAGATTTTCGACTTCAGGAGGCGTATTTCAGCAGGTGGATGTGGAGTTGGGTAGAAATCTCTAACATCTAGACATAATCGTTTGCCAGGAGATAGCAACATGTTGAACTTGCTCTGGACCGTTGTTGTATTGATGGTCATCGCAGCACTGCTCGGTTTCGGCGGCGTGGTTTCCGCACTGCAGAGCGTTGCCTGGTTCTTAATCGTGGGCGCGTTCGTGCTTGCGCTACTCGGGTTTATCAGCGGTCGTCGCGTCGTCTAGAAGTACACCAGTCCTGGTTGAGATATGCAGCACGTAGACCAGATGCGACGGCCTTGAAATTAGCTACTCCTGCAATGTTATGAAAGTAAGCCGTCGCGGGCTGGTCAGCAGTTACGACTCTTACTTGATTGTGGTGCTGGGACTGATTGCCTGAACCTGTTGACTCAATTATCTGGAAGCGTTCGAGATCTGTGGATCTCGAACGCTTCTAAAATTTCAGGCCTCAGTTGAACTATCTGAAAATCCCGGCAAGCCAGGCTGTAAGCGGTGTGGAGGCGGCACCAGCCACAACCGACACAATCGCTCCGACAACGGCAGAAAAAATAGCAAGGGCGAAATCGCTCCTCTTTCTGCTGAGCAATAAACCAATGGAGAGATTGTCCTGGGGAGTGTTCGCAAGCATATTGCGATTGTATGAATTGGCTTCAGGTCCTTTCACAGTCGGTTTCCAGATGACGATAGTGACAACCGTCGCCCCGGCAATCAGACTGAATGGTAATAGGCCCCCGCTCTCGGTGACCAGGGCAAGTGGGATGCAAATACCCAGAGCCGGCAGTAAAGTTTTCCAGACTGTACTCGTCACCTGAATGCGCAGGTCCTGATCGCTCTTCAGCGCCTGATCGGGAAGTCCAACAAGCGCGCCAGGATCTTGCGGTCTTTGAGAAGCAGGCATCACCATCATCTCGCATCCAATTCGAGTAGATTCTATCATTGCGACCCCAGACATTCGCCAGGGAGCAGTAGTGAGCCACCTTTGTGTAGTCCCGGTCACTATTTCACGAGTGCATGGCACAAACAGAGGGAGCAGGCATGATAGATTTTTTGAATCTGCCAGGTTTGAGGCTTTGAGCGCGAAAGCTGAACTGCACCAACTTATTGACCGCTTCGCGGGCCGTTCTGTCCTGGTCATCGGCGACTTGACCCTCGATGAATTTATGACCGGTCAGGCCGAACGCATTTCTCGCGAGGGTCCGGTCTTGATCTTGCGCCACGAGCATACGCGCCAGGTACCGGGTGGGGCTGCCAACGCCGCCTACAACCTGGCAAAACTTGGAGCGCAGGTGTCTCTGGTCGGGGTGGTTGGCGCTGACCTGCAGGCCCAAGCGCTGACCCGGCTACTGGCCGAGGCAGGCATCGACACGACGGGGCTCGTTACAGACCCCGAGCGTCCGACAGTCACCAAGACCCGCATCGCCGCCCATAGTCGCCAGTCGGTCACCCAGCAGGTGGTGCGCATCGACCGCAAATCGGACCTGCCGGTAACGGATCTGCTGGCTGAAGCCCTCTCTGGGGCAATCGCACGCCTGGCCTCAGCCTCAGCCGCCGTGGTCTGCTCTGACTACCTTGAAGGGGTGCTGGCCGAGCGCACGATCGCAGCCGCCCTGGAGCACGAGCGGGTGATCGTCGATACCCATTCAGCCCTGGAACGCTATCGGGGTGCCTTTATCTTTACGCCAAACCTGCCGGAGGCAGAGGCGGCAGTCGGCTACTCGCTCGCGACTGAGGCGACCCTCGCCCGCGCCGGTGACGATTTGCTCGCGAAGACTGGGGCCAAACACGTCCTGGTCACTCGCGGCGAGGACGGCATGACGCTCTTTACTCAGGGTGAAGCAAGCCGACACATCCCCGCCTTCAACCGCACCCAGGTCTTCGATGTGACCGGTGCGGGCGATACAGTGGTGGCGGCTCTCACCCTGGCTCTGACCAGCGGCGGCAGTGCCTACCAGGCGGCAATCCTGGGGAACCTGGCGGCCAGTATCGTCGTGCGCCAGTTCGGGACGGCCACGACCGACATCGCCACACTCCATGCCCACCTCGAGGAGCTTTCGTGGATAGACGGGTGATGACACTCTCGCAACTGCAAGCCCAGATTGCCGCCGAACCGGAGCGTTGGCGACCCCTGGTGCTCACCAACGGCTGCTTTGACATTCTGCATGCAGGCCACGCCCACTACCTTGCCCAGGCCCGCACCCTTGGCCGCACACTCGTCGTCGGCCTCAACAGCGACCAATCGGTGCGCCGCCTGAAAGGAGAATCGCGCCCGCTCAACAGTGAGGCTGCGCGTGCGGAGGTGCTTGCCGCCCTCAGAGCTGTGGATGGCGTCGTCATCTTTGAGGAAGCGACGGCAACCGGCCTGGTGGAGGCCATCAAACCCGATATCTATGTCAAGGGCGGTGACTACCGGGTCGAAGACCTGCCGGAGGCGATTGCCGTGGAGAAGAATGGGGGACGAGTAGCACTGGTGCCGGTGACCTGGCAGGTCTCGACGACTGCTCTAGTCGAACGCATCCGGGCCTCGACCGGGAAAAGCTTCACTGCGGATTCTTGCGGACCTCACTGACCCTTTACGCAACCGGCCCGGTTTCAATCGAAACTGTGATCACGGGGATCGAATGACAGGAGCGGTTTTACACCAGTCTTCGCTATCCCCAGGCCCGGAAACTGAGAGGCAATCACCGGGCCTTTTTCTCTTCTAAACGTTACTGAAAGGGCCCTGGCGAGCGCTCGACTTCGGCGAGCAGTTCGGGTAGGCGGGTACACCACTGGTCGTGGGTGACGCCGTTGCTCGCGATCAGGCCACCCCACAACTGCATGTCGGCCTTGTTGTAGACGAGGGCGGCACCGTCGAAGCGGCTGACGGTGCCACCTGCTTCCGAAAGCACGATCTGGGGAGCAGCCAGGTCCCATTCTTTGGGGGCGGTGCTGCCCGAGAGCCCGATGTAAATTTCCGCCTCACCAGCAGCAATCGAGCAGAGCTTGCAACCGAGGCCGCCGCGCACTATCTGCTCTTTTTTGGGCAGGCGGGCGAGCAGGGCATCGAGCCGCCAGTCGCGGTGGGTGCGGCTGACGATAAAACGGCACTCCTCAAGATTGGCTGTGTCGGTAACTCGCAGCGGGGTCTGGTTGCCAAGGCGGTCTTCGACAAAAGCGCCGGTGCCGACACGGGCGGAGTAGACCAGGTCTCGGGTCGGCCAGGCGACCGCCCCGAGAATAACCTGGCCGGATTCGACCAGGGCGATGTGCACGGCGAATTCGCCGGTACGGTCGATAAAGTCGCGGGTGCCGTCGAGCGGGTCGATCACCCAGACCAGCGGGCGGTCGAAGCGCTCGTTACCGCCCAGGGTCTCCTCGCTCACGTAGGCAAAGTCCTCTTCCCCGCAGGCGGATTTGAGCTTTTCGAGGATGTAGCGGTCAGCGGCGGTGTCGGCGGTCGTCACCGGCCCGTCAAATTTTTCGCGCACCTCGGCCGGGTACTTGTAGTGCTGCATCAAGATATCGCCGGCTCCCCAGGCGGTCAGTCGGGCGATATCGAGCAATGATTCGAGCGATCGGTCCACAAGCAATTCCAGTCCCCGGACAACGAGAAGAAAGCCAAAATACCAGGCCATCTTATCGCTACTGTGAAAACTTCCCGCCGAAGAGCAGAGAATGAGACAGAATTACCGACTAAAGCGATGAACAACTCGACGCGCCCCATCTTTCCTGACGGTCTACCCCCAGAACTCGAACCCGTCCTCGAAACGATCGTGGCAGCAGCGGACAAACACACTGGCGAACCGATCGAGTTGTTGCGGATCTTGCGCTTTCTGGAGAATCTGCACCAGTGGCTCAGAGATGGCTACTACATGGAGTCCCTGCCGACCAGCCGGCAGGAACTCTTTGAACTGTTGCTACTGATGGAGCAGCAGGGCAACTGGCCCAGTCTGCCGCGCACGCAACTGCACACCTTGCTGACCCAGCTTTACAGACCCGAACTATCAGACTGAGCGGGCTACAGCTTACGAGCGTCCGAGAAATGCGGCAATTTTTTCGATAGCGGCCTCGATCACTTCTTCAGAGTGCACCAGGGCAAAGCGCACATATCCCTCACCGGAGTTACCGAAACCAGAACCCGGAGCGAGGGCAACGCCGGTTGCCTCCACAAGCTCTGTACAGAACTGCACAGAATCGCTCCAGGGAGCCGGCAGCGGTGCCCAGAGGTACATCGTCGCCTTCGGCACCGGCACCGTCCAGCCGGCTCGGGCCAGGGCGGCAACCGCCCGGTCCCGCCGACTCCGGAAAACGGCCAGGGCCGCGTCAATGTAGGCGGGTGGTGTGCGCAGGGCGGCCTCGGCACCGTCGAGAATGCCGCGGTACTGGTTGAAATCGATGTTTGCCTTGACCTGGCGTAGGGCGGCAATCAGTTCGCGGTTGCCGATTGCAAAGCCGACCCGGAAGCCACCCATGTGGTAGGACTTTGACAGGCTGAAAAATTCGATAGCAATGCTGCGCTCGCGGTCGGCCTGCAGGATAGAGGGCGGCTGCTCACCCTCCAGGACGAAGTCTGAGTAGGGAAAGTCGTGGACGAGAATGATGTCGTGGGTGCGGCAGAAGCGCACGGCACGCTCGAAAAATTCGAGGGTGGCGGTGGCGGCCGTCGGGTTGTGGGGATAGCTCAAGACCAGTAGGCGGCTCTGGGCAAGGACCGCTTCTGGGATCGCCTCCAGTTGGGGCAAGAAGCCGTGTTCGGCACTGAGGGCGAGTGGATAGATTTGCCCGCCCGCCAGGTACACACCGCCCGCATGGGAGGGATAGCCCGGGTCGAGCAACAGGGCGATATCACCCGGATTGAGCACCGCAAGCGGGATGTGCGCCGTGCCTTCTTGAGAACCGATCAGGGGCAAAATCTCGGTCTGAGGATCAACTGCGAGGCCAAAGCGGCCCAGGTACCACTCAGCACAGGTCTCGCGAAAGGAGCGTGTGCCTTGAAAGAGCAGATAGCCGTGGGAGGTGGTGTCGTCGAGAGCACCCCGAATTCTTTCAATAGCCGCCTTCGGCGGCGCAATATCCGATGAACCGAGCGACATATCGATCACTGGGCGACCGGCCGCGCGTGCGCGGGCTTTCGCCTCGTCCATCAAGCTGAATACATTGGACTGGAGCTTATCCAGTCGATTGGCCAGACGCATAAGGGCTCTCAGACTTCAGTTTGAATCTTAACCGCCACGGGCTGAAAATGCAGCCACGCATCCCGCTGTCCGGCACTGTGTGGTTTGCGTCGGCTATTACCGGTAGCGCGCCCCGCAAGCGAGTTACTTTCTATACTGCCCAGCATGAACGCTCTACGCATCGCCGAACTACCGCCCAGCGAACGCCCGCGCGAACGACTGCTCGAAGGCGGTTCGCGCTCCCTAGCGACGGCTGAACTGGTGGCCATCCTGCTCGGTAGTGGCCAGTCCACCGCTCAACTGAGTGCCCTCGGTCTTGCCCACCAGGTGATAAGCGCCCTCTGCCGCGCCGGGAGCGACCCACTCGTCCACCTGCGCGACGTCAGCCCAGCCGAACTGATGCTCCACCCCGGCATTGGACCAGCCAAGGCGGCGGCATTGCTCGCTGCGGTCGAACTGGGCCGCCGCGTCTTTCTCACCCGCCCGAGCGACTGCCCGGTCGTCGATAGCCCCCAGGCAGTCAGCGCCGTGCTCGGCTCCGAACTCGCCTTTGCCCGCCAGGAGCAGTTTGCCGTGTTGCTGCTCGATGTCAAAAATCGGCTGATCGCCCACCGGATCGTGAGTGTCGGCACCATCGACGAGACCCTGGCCCACCCCCGCGAGGTCTTCAGAGAAGCCATCCGCCAGGGAGCCGCGAACATCATCGTCGCCCACAACCACCCTTCCGGACTCACCGACCCGTCCCCGGAGGACCTGCGCCTCACGGTACAACTGATCGAGTGTGGCCGCACGCTGCAAATTCCCGTACTCGACCATGTCATCCTTGGCCACGGGCACTTTACCAGCCTGCGGCGGACGACGGCGCTCTGGAAATAGACAAAAAAGAGGCTGTGCTGGAAGAACACAGCCATGGATTATCCACACGCCTCGTTAGACGCCGGGTTCCGCCCGCAAGTTCCGCGCATAGGCGCAGCAGTTCCTGCGCTCTAGAGCAACCGGTGCACCACTGATCCGGAATTTAATGAGACATGGTCTTACGCGAGGTACCCATGAAGATTGCACGACCGGCCAGTCGCTTTCTACTCCTTGGCCTTATCGGCCTGAGCACTGCACTCCCCGCATCGTCTCAACCTGAGACGGACATCAGCGGCACCTGGCAGGTTTCGATTCCCGAGTTCAAGCGCACTCCAAAAATCGAACTTGTCCAGCAAGGTAGCAAGCTGCGTGGTACGCTACGCGGTCCGGCAGGCGAGTTTCCCCTGGTCGGCACCGTCGAGAAAAGCAAGGTACGTCTGTCGGTTGATCTGCGCAGCGGCGTCGGACGTTTCCCGCGCAAGGTCAACCCCGATCAGGCAACCGCTGAGTTCGACGGCACGATCAAGGGCAAAACCATGCAGGGCACTGCTTCCTTTCCAGATATCGAGCCTGGACGCAAGACCGAGTGGACGGCCACCGCCCTCGGTAACAAGTAAACCTGAACTAAAACAGGTCTCACTTTAGAAACTTTTAAGCGGGGATCAAAGTGCCGCCCGGTCTACTGTCGGGAGCGAGGACTACCCTGCACGGGCGAATGGTACTCTCCATTCTCCTGCTGTGGGGGTAAGATAGCCCTAACCTTAAGCACAGCGGAGGCACAGATGGCGCCAGCGACTCCCACGACCCAGGCTTCCCATACCCAGTCGGTCGTCGTCGTCACCACCAAGGAGCGGCTGGACGTCAAGGCAGGCCCCGATGGTCTCAAGGTCTCAGTCGGTGGTCGCCAGGTGCTCAAAGGTGATCTGCTGGTCGCCGAGGATGGCCAGTTGCAAAAGATAGTGGGCTTCCGCTCCCGCAGTACCAACGTGCGCGAACTTTTTCACACGCGCCGGGCGAGTGCCTTCGACGTCGCCCGCTACGTGCTCCTCGAACGACGCTGGCCAATTGCCATATAGACAGTTCTTACTGGCCGAGTACCCGCAAAAAGCGCCGCAAACCGTCCAGAAAGCCTTCCCCTTTTGGTGAGAAAGCATTATCGATGTCTTCGCCGGTCGGTCTACCGGCCAGTTCTGAGAGCAGGGTGTAGTCGCCGTCTTTTTCTTCGCGCCAGAGCTGCCAGCGCCCAGGGTAGGCGCGGTAAGTAGCTCCGCTGTCAATAGGCTGAATCGCGTAGATAGTCTCGATAGTCGAGAGGAAACGGTCGCGCAGTTGGCGGCCCGTCAGCCCGATACCGACCACACCAGATTCCTGCAGGCGCGAATTGAGCAGGATAAACGGCTTGCCGGCTGCCCGCTGAGCCAGGGCCTCGACTGCTTCAACCTCGACGATGCTCGTCTCGATGAGTACGAATGCACTGTAGCGCTCGATGCTCGCACGCAACTCGCTGATGCCGCGCAGGTCGTATTCGACCCCCGCCAGTTCTCGACGGGCAAGGGCCGCCGCACCCGGATCGGTGAAGACCGCCACCCAGTCTGTGCCCAGTGAAGTAGCCAGGGCACGCACGAGGGTCAAGACTTCTACTCCCGGCACCTTAATCTCGATTTGCAGGCGACTCTTACCGGCTTCGATTGCCGCGGTGAGCGCCTGGTTGCACTGGTCAAGGGTCTCGTCTAAGGTCCGGGGTAGTTCGCTCATCGGCCTGGCTATTGCGTGCTAATTGTTGCTTTAAGATAGCCTCCGCGAGCCACAAGTCAGCAGGAGTAGTCACTTTCAGGTTCGTCTCCTCACCTGGAATAACCGTGACCCTATGCCCGCGCAGTTCGCATAGAGCAGCATCGTCGGTCACACTGACGGACTGCTCAATAGCCCAGCGGTGGGCAGCGACGAGCAGTTCGACGGCAAAGCCCTGGGGTGTCTGAGCCGCCCACAACCTTTCGCGCGGGATAGTCGTCTCGATATAGCCCGTTTCCGGTTGCACCTGCTTAATCGTGTCCTTGACCGGCACCGCCGCGATAAAAGCGTTTGAGTGCAGAAGCGCCGCGCTGCAACGGTCAAAAAGAGCCGGGGTGGCAAGACAGCGCGCTCCGTCGTGGATAAGCACCGAGCGGGCCGCAGCCGGTAGCGCCAGCACTCCCCGGTAGACCGATTCCTGGCGGGTGGCACCGCCTTCTATCCAGAGCACCGGGGTCTTGAGCGGATAGTGCTGCAACAACTCGGCTATCGCTTCGTAATCGACCGGCTGGCCGACGATGCCAATCCAGGTAATCGACGGCGCGAGGTCGGCCGCCCGCAACGTCCAGGCCAGTACAGGCCGGTCCAATAGCGGCAGCAGCATCTTATTGCGGGCACTGCCCATCCGGCTACCGCGCCCCGCCGCAGGAATCAGGAGGTGCACAGTTCACCCACGTAAGGCAACTCGCGGTAGCGCTCGGCAAGGTCCATGCCGTAGCCGATCACAAAGCGATCCTTGATGGTGAAACCACAGAAAGTTGGTTCGACCGCTACTGTGCGACGAGCCGGTTTGTCGAGCAGCGTGCAGACCTCAATGGAGGCCGGAGCACACTCACCAAGCGCTTCCAGGATACGGCTCACCGTCTTGCCGGTATCGATGATGTCCTCGACGACCAGCAGGTGGCGACCGGCAAATTGACCCATCTGGGGAATATCGAGGTGCAGTGCCCCGGAGGTCGTGCCTGCGCGGTAGCTGCTCGCCCGCAGAAATTCAAAGTACAGCGGCACGCGCAACTGCCGGGACAGATCGGCCCCGAACATCAAAGCCCCCTTCAAGACCGGTAGAACGATCAGCGGCTGTGACTCGGAAACAAGCGGTGCGTAGTACTCGTCCACTCGCTCTGCCAGCAAACGTACCTGCTGCGCAATCTGGACTTCCGAATAGAGGACTTTAATCACCAGAAGGCGATGGAGAACGGCCCTGCTACTCTACCGCACCTGAATTGTCCTGATTGCATGGGACCAGTTTTAAAAATCAGCGTAATCACCGATACCAAAAACCGGTAAATCCCCTGGAAAATCTGGTAAAGTTTATTTAAGGAATTATGTGGAGAGTGCTGCGGGATCCTCCTGACCCCGCAGTTTTTTTATGCCTTCAAGAATTTCGACCGCATTGGTCCCAGCATTTCAAGCCAACTTCCACCGTAGAGACTGCTGCCAGTGACCGGGTTCTTCTGCATGCGACTTCATTGCCTAGAAGACTAAGGTCCTTGCGGGCCTTCCAGTTCTTTGAATCGAGGGTCGTCAAGTTCGTAGTCGCGCTGTTCGAGGGTTGACTGCTCGGTGGTGTAGATGATGTCGCTGCGGCCGATAATTTTCTTCTGAGTGTAGAGCCGGGCGTATTCGAGTTTGCGCTTCAGTTGGGCATTCAAGGTGCGCAACTGCTGGCCGAAAACTGAGCGGCTACGGTTGCGTTCGACGATCTGGCCGTTAAATTGCTGAATCACCAACCAGCGCACTGCCGGGATCAGTAAAAAGAGGGTGCCGTAGGCGACCAGCACCGGGGCCAGCAAATTCAAGATGGCCAACTCTTCCGGCACCACCCTCGACTGCAATAGAAAGTACAGGTACCAGGTGCCCACGAAGTTGAGTGCACCCAGGGCACCGGCGAGTACCAGTTTGCCGCTCGGGGCGTTGCTGAATTTCCAGAGTTGCTCCTGCAAAAAGGCCGGTAGGCGGGCCGGACTCGCGTTCTTAGCGGCTGCCTGTACCTGCAGTTGCGGGAAGCGATAGACTATATCGCCCTCGTCGCTCACCTCGGGGAAGCCGTCGAACTTGACGAGGGCCGGGAGCACAAAGTCTTCGTTTTCAGTGCTTGCCTTCTCCAGGTAGGGTGCCAATTGTTCGGCGACGACGACACCCTCGTTGGCTTGAATCACGCTGGCAACGGTTTGCCAGCGCGTTTCTTCCAGTTGGGCGTTCGGGTTGCCGTCCCCAAACAAAAATGAGAAGACGCTCTGCAAGAAACCGGGCTCGCGGGGGGCATTGTAGTCGCGCTCGGTGCCGTAGATAGGCGGCTGGAAGATGTACCAGAGGTCAAACCAGAGGAAACTCGGGATAAATCCTGGCCCCCCACCACCCCGGTCACTGCGGCTATCGCCATCGTTGTCGCGGCTGCTGAGCAGTAGATAGATGCCGACGGCGACGATCGCAAGCGAGAGTACGAGCACGACGCCAAAGGAGATGCGGATCAAGTAGAAGATCGCTTTCCAAGCTTCGCGCAGGAAAGCTTTGAGCTGGGCATTGCGGTCGCGCGCCAGCAGTCGGTCGCGCAGATCTCGATCGAAGGCGTAGACGATCTCGCCGGTGCTGGAGACCTGCAGATGGCCCTCAGCGTCCTGGGCCAGACTATTAAGACCCTGCTGCACCAGGGACAGTTCCAGACCGCTGCGCGTGCTCACGTCACCAATGGTGACCCGGTAGTCTAGCGATTCAACTGCTTCAATGATTCGATCGCGCATCTGCATGGAGGCTGATTCCTTAGCGCTCTTCTTCCATGATAGGCGGGGACCCAGGTCGGGCGAAGCGGCACTCGTTTTTCCCTACTCCGCCTGGGAAGCTGGGGCCGGTCGTCCGACCGGCTGTTTTGCACGCACAAGTCAGTTGAGCCGGCGTTGCAGGTCGCCAACCCAGGTGGAGTTCAAACAACTCCTCCAGCCTCCCACTGAGACTTATTCGCGGCGGACGGACGTTTCGAGTACGTCGAGGCGGCTTTTAAGGGTCCGGTTCTCTGCTTCGAGGCTCTCGATCGAGGTCCGCAGCTTCTTCAGTTCTTTATCCTGACCGACCTCGGAGCGAATCTTTTCAGCCACTTCGAGGGCTGAGCGCTTCACCCGTCCGTCTGCATCTTCCGAAGCGATCTGTTCTAGTAGCGGCAGAGCCTTGGAGGACTTCACAGAAGCGAGGGCACCAATCGTCGCCATGCGCGTCGAGAACTGGCCTTCCTGGGCCACTTCAGCCAGAGTATCGAGGATCTGCTGGTTCTCGCCCCCTTCGCCCGCCTTGCCAAGAGCACGAATGGCCGCCATGCGCAGGGACTGGGGAGTGCCGCGCCGGGTACGTTCACGAATGAGGGCAACCGCCTCCGGGTCGTCCTTCAGCTCGGCAAGACCTGAAAGAGCCGCCCCACGCACCATATCGTTCCAGGAATTGCGCGCACCGAGCACCCCAGCGAGCAATACCCGCGATTCGGAGTGTTTGGCCTTACCGACTGCTTTCGCCGCTTCAGCACTCACCGAGTAACTGACATCTTCGAGGTAAGCCCTGATCACGGCGAACGTCTCAGCGGACTTGTCCTCGCTGAGTGCTTTGATGATGGCTGAGCGCACCTGAATCGCTGCTGTGTCGATGGCTTCACGTAGAACCGCGTAGGCGTAATCTTTTTTAGTCGCGCCGAGCGCCTGGGCTACTTCAGCACGTAGACCCCAGAAGCAACTTTCATCGAGCAGCACGGCCTTGAGGTCGCTCACGATTGCAGGGGTGACGACCTTGGCGAGAGCCTGAGCGGCAAAGATGCGACCCATCAAGTCGGGGTCATGGCTGAGCTGGTGCTTGAGAAATTCGACCGGCACTTCCAGTTCAACTGTCTTGAGCAGGTGGTTGCCGGGGTCGAAGCTGAAGAAGAGCGGCTTTGCTTCCATTGGAAAGCAAAAGGTCTGCTCTTTTTGTTGAATGCGCACCGGCAAGAGGCGCGGAGTTACGTCACTGGTACCGAAACCGATGTTTACCAGCAAATTAAAGAGCACCGTCCCATCATCGACAGTCTGGGCCTGCACGACGGTCACTTTTGCCATTGAGGCTTCGCTGTCCCACTCGAAGCGCACCTTGAACTCTGGATAACCGCCCTTGAAGACGTACTGCTCAAAAAGAGGCAGCATGTTGCGCCCGGTCGCTTTCTCGATAGCCCTGAGCAGATCCGTGGTCTCGACGGTGCGGTGGGCGTTATCAGTTAAAAAGGTGCGCACGGCCCGGAAGAAAGCAGCGTCTCCCAGGTAGTGGCGCAGCATGTGGTAAACCGTGGAGCCTTTCTCGTACAGGTGCCGGTCGTAGAGTTCGATTGCTTCTTTATAGATATTGGTGACAATCGGGCGGCGGTAGCGTTCGGCGTCTTCTTCGAGATAGGCCTGAGCAGTCTGGTAGCGGAAGTACGTGGCATCTGCCGGACCGTACTCGTGATCGCGCCAGAGCGACTCGAAGTAGGTGGCGGCTCCTTCTTTAATCCAGGCATGGGACCAGTGGCTGATCACCACCAGGTCACCGAACCACTGGTGAATCAGTTCGTGGGAGACCAGGTCCTCGGGCCAGCGGATCTCGGTGGCGGCCTGTTCATCGAGGAGACAGCGGTCGGTCTGGGTGGTGGCGCTGGTATTTTCCATCCCGCCAAAGATAAAGTCGGCAGCACAGACCTGGGCGTACTTCACAAACGGATAGCGCACACCGAATTGTTCTGAGAAAAAGGCGACCATGCGCGGGGTCTTACCGAAAGTGCGCCGGGCCTCAGCCTCGCGGCCGGGAGTGACGTAGTAAGGAGTCGGAATATCCTCCCAGGCGTCTTGCACCTCGCTCAGTTCCGCTGCTACCAGGGTGATGAGGTAACAGGGATGCACTTGGTCGAGTTGCCAGTGGTAAACCTTCGAGTTGTCGTCAGCCTCGACTGAAACCAGTACGCCGTTGGAAACCGTCTGAAAGCCCGCCGGCACCCGCACGCGCACTTCGGAAGTAGCCAGTTGCCCCGGATAGTCGAAACACGGAAACCAGAAGCGCGAATCCTCGTCCTCGCCCTGGGTCCAGACTTGTACCGGCTTATCAGGATAATCGGCTGTCGGACCGACAAAGTAGATGCCCCGGCGCGGACGCTCCAGGTGGTAATCGACCGCAAGCTCCACCACGGTACCGGGCAATAGTTGCCCATCGAGGCGCACCCGCAGCACGTTGCCGTCGTGGTCGAAAGACGCAGGTTCACCCGCAACCGTGACCCGGTCAATCGTCATCTCGACCGCGTCGAGGCTGACGGTGCGCAGGTTTTCCTGAACCAGTTCAAGCCGGGTATGACAGGTGCCGGTCAGTTTCTGAGCAGCAATGTCGAGGTCGAGGTCGAGGGCAATATGCCTGACCCGGCCCGGCATATCCGGGGTGTACTGGGGACGGGCACCAGGAAGGGCAAATTCTCTATGAGTCACGGCGCACGCGCTCCGAATCGGTCTGGGACTCATTTATGGTAATCGGCCGGAGCATCAAAAAAAGTCCCAGCAAAAAGGCGGTGCGGTCTGCCAGGCCTGGTCGAGCAGGGCGAGCGGTGCGGGGTCGCCCTCGACTTCTAATTGCGCGCAGCGGTGGGCGTCCTGTGCGTTCCAGTAGCCGCACCAGAGCTGTGTCAGCCGTTCGACGCTGAGCTTCACCGTGGTCCTGGCCGACTGCGCGTCAAGGTGCAGTTGATGATCTTCAACACCCAGGGTTCTGCGGACGATACCGAGTACCGGGTCGTGGACTTCCAGATTGATCGAGAAGTTCGCAGTCGATTGAATGGGCCGGCCGTTGAACGCCGCATCAAGATCGACGATCCGCCACATGAAGGAGCTGTGGATGACCCCGAAGCCGCTGCCTAAAAAGGTGCGAATCGTGCGGTCGTGGGCACCGCGCTGCTCCTGCAACAGTTTGGGAAGCGGGTCGTGCGCGTCGCTATCCCAGGTGACGGCATCCACCTGATCGCGCTGGGCGGCAAGAAACCCGAGCAGGCCCCGGTAGGCGCGGCCCGAACACGCGACCCATTCGCGCACAGCGATGTGGGCAATTTCAGAACTGGCAGGCTCGGGCTCGTAGCACATGACGAGGTAGCCTTCGAGCGTCCTTCCCACCCAGTAGCCAAAAAGTTTGTAGTGCTCTTCCTCGAAGTAGTCCCGCCAGTGATGCTCCTCGCGCACCAGCCAGCCATTGTGAGTGGGCGCTTCGCGGGCGTAGAGTTGCTCGATTGCCTCCCGGTCGGCCACCGGGTCGAGCGGCACGACTTCCCGTGCTTCACTGAATCGCGGCAGATCCCGCGTACTTACCCGGTAGCGGTAGACTGCACCCACGCATGCCCACCCCAACCGCCGGTAAAAGCCGTGGCGGTAGCCATAGAGCATCGAGAGCGGGTATACCTGCTGTTGCATGGCTTTGAGCGCATGGTGCATCAGGCCGGTTGCCACTCCGCGCCCGCGCCCTTCCGGGGCGACTGCGACTCCGGCAATACCCGCTATCGGCAGCGACTTGCCGGCGAGAAAGCACTGGTAGTCGAGCAGCGCATACTTGCCATAGAGACGTCCATCCTCCTCAGCGACCGTTGTAGTCGGCACAATCTGGTCGTCACGTTTGTAGCGCTCACGAATTTCAGCGAAGGGTTTGGACGGGGCGAACGCGAGGTGCGATAAGCGGGCGAGGGCATCGCGCTCCTCAAAACGGGCCGGTCGAATCGTCAGTGACATCGGGAAAGAATCAATTTTGTGTAGGTAACAACACTATCCAAATTTGCCAAAGCTGGAAATAATGGCGGCATGGGCCGATCGATCTGCGCGTGGATTTTGCTTGTCCATCTGGCGCTGCTGACCATGGCGGCGGAGCTACCGCCGACTGTTGCGGAACTCCCGCCTTTTGACGTGGTGATGACCAACGGCCAGCCGTATGTCTCCTTGATGTCGGTGGCTCAGGCTTTTGGAGCCGGTATCCGCATCACCCCGAGCGCCAGATCTGTAAACCTCAGATTCTCTAATCAAGAGGCGTCGCTCACCGACGGCACGGTACTCACGATGAACCGGCAACTCCTGATCTTGAGCGTGGCTCCTTACTGGCAGGGAGACGAGTTGTTTGTGCCCCTCGACGCCGTTCAGAAGATTTTCTACGTAACTGTGCGCTGGCGTATCCGCACTCAGCAGGTGGTCTTCCAGCCCGTGCGGGCCGCTGCTCCGGCAGAAGAAGTACCCCGCCGCTGACCGGAAGAACGGTTTCTCTTGGAATCGCAGAATTTTGCGATACCATAGATATTCGTGTCCTGAAGGACTCGGTCGTTATTTGTGTGACCACCCATGCCTAAAATGAAGACGCGCAAGGCCGCCGCCAAGCGCTACGAAGTGACCGGCACCGGCAAGATCCGCAGACGCAAAGCCGGCAAAAACCACCTGCTGCAACACAAATCGGCAAAGCGCCGGCGCGGCCTTTCCAGCAAAGCCGAGGTCGCCGAGACCGATCTGTACAAGGTCACCCGTCAATGTCCGTATCTGTAAATTGCTCTTAGAGCTTCATCGGTTGGAGTTTTCGTTATGGTCCGTGTAAAGCGTGGCAATGTTGCCCGCAAACGTCGCAAAAAAGTTCTCAAGCTTGCCAAGGGTTTCCGTGGCAGTCACTCCCGGTTATTTACCACCGCTAACCAGCAGGTAATGAAGGCGTTGCGCAACGCCTACCGCGACCGCCGCAAAAAGAAGCGCGACTTCCGCTCTCTGTGGATCGTGCGCATCAACGCCCAGTCCCGCACCGAGGGGCTTTCCTACAGTCGGCTCATCGACGGTCTGCACAAAGCCGACGTTTTGCTCAACCGCAAGATGCTCGCTCAACTCGCCGTCACCGATCCCGACGCCTTCAAAGAAGTGGCCCAGATCGCCAAGTCCGCCCGCGCCTGATGCGGGCCCGGTGGGCAGCGGTCATCGGTCTTCTCATCGGCACTCAATCTGCCGCCGCTCTTCCGCTTGAAGCCATTCAGGAGCGGCGCTACTTGATCGTGGCGGTCAAAGACAACCTCTATCCGCTCGGCTTCAAGGGTTCAGACGGCAAGCCGGCCGGCTTTGAAATCGATTTAGCCCGCGAACTCGCCTCGGCACTCTTCGGCAACCCTGAGGCAGTCCGCTTTGTCGCAGTGCAAAATGCAGAGCGTCAGTCGGTACTTGAGACCCAAAAAGCCGACCTGGTGATCGCCAACTGGAGTATTACCGTCCCGCGTGCCCGGGCCGCCGACTTCAGCTACCCTTACTTGAGCGTGCGCCAGAACGTACTCT
This sequence comes from Gloeobacteraceae cyanobacterium SOY_34_metabat_159, assembly GCA_031399965.1. Taxonomy (GTDB): domain Bacteria; phylum Cyanobacteriota; class Cyanobacteriia; order Gloeobacterales; family Gloeobacteraceae; genus JANNPH01. The sequence continues at coordinate 73,514 of JANNPH010000002.1, forward strand.
TCAAGTCACCCTCAGCGTTTGGAAAATTGAGCGATCTCAACGGCCGCCGCATCGCCGTGCTCGATGGCTCCAGCGGCGAGCAGGCACTCAGAGCTTTCTCTCCCGATACCCGGTTTCTACCGGTACAGTCCTACCGCGAGGGTATCGCTGCGGTTGCCGCCGGTCAGGTAGAGGGATTTGCCGGCGACAACTCGGTGCTGAGCGGCTGGGTGAGCACTCACCCCGGCTACCGACTGCTGGAGACCAACCTCGATTCGAGTGGTCTGGCCATCGGCATGCCTCGCGGCCTGGGAAGCGATAGCCTGCGCTACTGGGTCAACCGGCAGGTAGATCGGCTGCTCAAAGAGGGCTGGCTGGCTGACCGGGCACGCCGATGGGGCCTCTAGACCGAGTTGTTCCGGCCACGATAAAAAAGTGTAAACTTTGACATATAGGGAAACAAAAATATTTAGAAGTCGATGGCAATCGCTCAAGGAACAATGGTCAAATTTTCGTGGAAGACCCTGCTGGTGCCTGGCGTTGCCCTATTGATAATCGGTGGTGGTGGGGTTGCCATCAACGCGATTACTGAAGGTGGTCAGAGTCCTTACGAGCGCGGCGTCCTCTCGGTCAGCGGCAGTGTTCCGGTTGGTCAGGAGCTGTTTAATGCCAACTGCTCCGCCTGTCATGGCACAGAAGCCAATGGCTGGGTCGGTCCAAATTTGCATAAAGTAAAAAATCGCAAATCGGATCTGGCTCTGATTCGCCAGGTAACGAGCGGCAAGACGCCACCGATGCCCAGGTTTGAACTGAACGAGCGCCAGATGGCGGACTTGTTGAGCTATTTAAAAAGTATTTAAGTTTCCTAATCGTCAAGTTTTTTCACGCAGAAATTGCCCAATATCCCGGTCGAGGGCAGCCGTGAAGCGTACAAGCTCCGTCGCGGCATCGCAGGTGGTGGCGAGGCGAGCATCGACGCGCACGACCCAGCCGGGGCGACGAATACCGGCTAAATTATCCGCGAGCAGGCGGCGGTTCAGCGCGTCGTAATCTGCCGAGCGGCTATCGGCGTTCAGGTAGTAAGACAGCTGGTAAACTCGCTCGTCCTCGCGCACAAGTTGCGCGCAGCGCACGTTGCTGAGGTCCACAGGGAGCTGAGCACTCCGGTAGCCGAGCTTCTGCCACTTAAGCGTGTGGTCCGGAGTCAAAGCAGCCGCGTTGAGGAGCAGGATGCTCACGCCAGCCACCTGGGGAGTCGTACTTTCAAAGACGACTGTGGCATCTTCGCGCGAGGTGTTTACCAGTCGGCCATCGCGGGTCAGGCCAGGATGCAACTGGGCAAGCGCTGTGCCCATCTGGGTGAGTTGCGCCTTTTGCACCTTTACTGCTCCAAGATAGCGGCTCGGATTACCGGGGCCGCTCCAGAGGCGATAGCCCAATAGCGCGGTTAACGCGATGCCGCTCGCCGTCAGGCTGAGGCGGAGCCATTCTCGGGGTCGAAGGGATTCCACTGAAAAAACCTGGAAGTGAACAAAATGGTGACGACGCTGACGACGGTACCGTAGAGCGAGGCACCCCAGCCCTCGTGCAGGGCGTCGAAGGCGTCCTGCCCGAGATAGAGCGTTGCCCCGGCAAGTGCCAGGATGCGCAAGGTATTCAGGCCCAGCACGATTGCCTCGCAAATCAAGAAGTAGCGCCAGTTTGCAGAAGCGTCGCGGCGCGAGATGCTCAAGATGGCAACCACTGCCAGCACCCCCACTTCGAGCAGGCTCTTGATCCCTGAGCAGGCCGCGTTCACATCGACACCGCTCTCGCCGATCCGGATGACTGTCTGCTCGACTTCGACCGGGTAGCCGACTGTCCAGAGCATGTAGCCCACTACACTCGCGACGAAGTGCTGCAGCCACTGCACAACCGGGGTATAGCGCGGCAAAAAGCCGTCAGCGAGACCGCTGACGGTCATGGCGCAAGCAACGATAATCAAGGGCTTGCCCAGACGCTTGAGACCGAACCATCCCCAGCGAAAAAGCACCAGGGCGGCGAGGGCCAGGCAAAAAGCCAGACACTGCACGGTTAAAGAAGGGATCTGCGCGAGCACGAGCGCTCCGGCAAAAAAACCGAACCCGGCTATCTGCTCAGCTGGGGCGGCGAGGGGTGCTTTCAGCAGCGCTTCTTCGCGGGTGACCAGGTAGATAACGGCAATAAGAGCAATCACCCGGTTCTCAAGACCGCCCCCTTCCGTCCAGAGGCTGACCGTCGCGCTCAGCACCGGCAAAAAACAGGCAAGAGTACCTGCGAGTAAAGCCAGGGCAGCGAGTGGTTCCCACCCCAATCGGGGAACGAGCAGTTTATTCAACGCGGGCCTCCTGCAGTGCACGCCAGGCAATATCTGGCCGATAGTAAGCGTCAGGGAACGTGATTTTTTCAGCCGCACGATAGGCGCGTTCGACGGCCAGGGTGAGCGTGCTCCCAAGACCCGTGACGGCAAGCACCCGGCCACCGGCCGTGACGACAGTCTGGTCGCTCCTCTGCGTGCCGCTGTGAAAGACCAGAGCACCGGTTGCACGAGCCGCATCGAGCCCGCCCACGACATCCCCTGTCCGGTAAGAGCCGGGATACCCGCCCGCTGAGACTACTACGCTAGCGGCATGTAAGGGCTGCCAGTCGAGCTTTATCTGGTCGAGTTGACCGTGGATAGTGGCTTCAAGCAGTGCTTCAAGAGGAGTAGCGAGCAGCGGCAGGATGGCCTGGGTCTCCGGGTCACCCAGGCGGCAGTTAAATTCGACAACGCGCACCGTCCCTGCCCGGATCATCAGCCCGGCGTAGAGGATACCCCGATAATCGATGCCGCGCCGGGCGAGCGCTTCGACGACCGGGATCAAGATCGTGCGCTCGATGGTATCGAGCAGCGCACCGGTAATGAGCGGGGTCGGCGTGTAGGCTCCCATACCGCCGGTATTGGCACCCGTGTCGCCGGTGCCGATGCGCTTGTGATCCTGGGCCGGTTGCAGCACGCGCAGGGTGCGGCCATCGGTAAAAGTCAGGACTGAGGCTTCTTCACCTTCCATAAATTCTTCAATCAGCACACTCGCCCCAGCCGTCCCAAAGCGCGGCAGTGCATCGAGGGCTTCGAGCGCCTCGTCGAGATGCATCGCGACTGTCACACCTTTGCCCTGGGCAAGACCGTCGGCCTTGATCACGATCGGTGCGCCGATGGTGCGCACGTAGGCACGGGCGGCGTCCATATCGCAAAAGGAGCGGGCGTGGGCAGTCGGCACTCCCGCTTCTGCCATCAGCTCTTTTGCCCAGGCTTTACTCGATTCCAACTGGGCACCCGCCCGGCTGGGACCGAAGATTGGAAGACCAGCCTCAGCAAAGGCATCGACGATACCGGCTGCAAGCGGTGCCTCGGGGCCGACTACGGTCAGTAACACCTGCCTGGAGCGGGCAAAATTGATGAGCCCGGCAAAATCTAGTGGATCGAGTGCCACGTTTGAGCACTTTACTTCGGTCGCCGTGCCGCCATTGCCCGGTGCGACATAGACGTGTTCGACCCCGCCGGAGCGGGCGAGTGCCCAGGCAAGACAGTGTTCTCGGCCACCGCCGCCAACTACCAGAAATGTACGCGTCATCGAGTGCGATTGTACCAGCCTGCGACCAGGTTTCTATCGCAGCGCTTGAACCCGACGGCGATTCCACAGGAGCACGAGCACGACACCAACGCCGGTCAGCAGTACCAGCAGCGCTACATTCGGGATCACAAACTCCGCTTCCAACCGGTTCAGCTGCCCCGGCTCAATTTGCCAGATCAGGGTCTGGCCTTCCTGGAAATCGCTGTTGGAGGCACTTGCCGGCAGGGGCGTCGTCAGCGCGAATTCGAGCTGTAAAAGTCCGGGTGCCACGGCTCTAAAGGTTGCTCCAAGCGGCACGCGCAGATCCAGGTCGGCGGCGATGCGGTGGGTAGTCCACAACCAGTAGTCGCTGGTCGTCAACTGCAAGGGAGTAGCCGTCGTCGGAACGGGAGGCAGACGGTTGGTGATCACCGGTTCAGTATTCACAGGTGCCGGCAACGTGGGTGTCGGCGGTGCGGGTGCTACCGGTGCGGCCAGGGGCTGGCCCAGAAAAAGATTGGCTTTGCGCCGGAAATCGGCTTCGTCTTTAAAGGGAATCGATAGTTGCAGTGAATCGCTCTGACGGCGGGTTTCGCCGCCCAGTTCCTGGGTTCGGCGCACGAGCCCTTGCATCAGCTTTTCGAGCTCGCTGCCCCCGGCCTGAACAAGGGAGCGGTCAATTTTGAGGGTCTGCACGACGCTACCGCCGCCGAGCCAGTTGAATTCAACGCCCAGGCGACTGTAAATGCACCCGGTGAGCAGGATGGGACAGATTGCAACTGCCAGAATGCCGAAGCGCATCGAGCCTGGGAGAGCGAGGGCACACCCAATGTACTCCAGTGCACGGGTTGCCGCCGCCGTCAAGAGCAGGCTAGCCTCAAACCGATGAGCACGATCTTGCTGATTCACGGAACCGCCGACTGTGCAGCAAACTGGCAACGCTGGAACCGCTGGCTTGCCCGGCGCGGATACGACGTACTCGCAATCGACCTACCCGGTTACGGCCCAAACGCCGACGCCAGCCTCGATAGCTCGGTCACCGCCTGCTGCGATGCGCTCACCGCCCTCGTCACCAGGCACCAGCCGACCACTGTGCTCGGGCACTCCCTTGGCGCAAACGTGGCCATCGAACTTGCCCTACGTCAGGTAACACCGATCGAGCGGTTACTCCTCGTCTGCCCGGCCGTGGCAATGCCCGCGCCGACGCGCTGGTTTTACGACTGGTTTGTCGAGCAACCGCTCGAAGCACTCTACCAATCCCGGCAGTGGCTTGCCCCCCTGCTTGCTCCCATGCCCAGGCTTAAAACGGCCAACAACACGGACCCCAGGGTGATCCGGCGGACCTGGCACTCGCTGCGCGACTGGAGCCAGCCTGACTGGGGGCAACTGCGGGTGCCGACTTTTATTGCCGGTGGTCGCTGGGACCACATTGCCCCACCTGCGGCCCTGGAAATGCTCTGCCGACAGATTCCTTCAGCAACACTCACGCTGCTGCCGGCTCGACACCTGCCGATGGACACTGCCGCTCTCGCTTTTGGCCGCTGGTTGCAAAAGAGCCTCGCTTTCAACCTCTAGATAGATGTGCCAAATCGAAAATGATTAGAAACATTTTGCAAAATAGCAAAGCTGCTTTTGATTCGGGTGTTATAAAGAGGGGAGATGTCGTCCGGCGACACATCAGCTTTTACAGCGGCTTGCGTTACTTTTTTAACAAGAGGGACTAATGGAATATGTGATCGTAGACGCCCGTCAGCGTTTGATTGGCACGCTCAGACAGGTTGAGCCGCTCAAGGTTGGGGGGACTTTTACAACCGAAGCAAAGCTGACCTACGCTGTGCTCAACATTGACCAGGCGCGTCGCGGTCGCAGTGACGTTCAGACCCTTACTGTCGTCAAGATTCAAAATCGCACGATTCAACCGGCGGCCGAGTAAGCACATCGAGCAACGCTGCACCACCGCCGTTCACAACAACAACCGGAACCCGTAAGCGTTGGGACAACTCGGTTACAGTGAAGCCGTCCAGAAACTCTTTGCCTTCTTTCAACATCAATCCCGGCAGGACCAGTGCATCTCCGAGGTCCTGGCCGTCGAGTGCTTCGAGCAAATCCTGTCCGGTGAGCAACCCGGTTACGGTAATTTGCTGTCCCCAAAAACGGCTGGGGATTGCTCGCATCTGCAACTCCAGACCCTCAATCTGATTGCAACGGGCAACCACCGGCGCGAAGCAGCTTTCGACAGCAGTACCGACAACCCAGCTATAGCGACGAGCCGGGGTGATTTGTGCTGGTTGGCGGCGGCTGACGCGCTCGAAGTCGTCTAAAAAGCGGCGAATCGAGCCGACACCGTTGCCCAACTGCGGGTAGCCTTCGTAGTGGCGCTTGCCCGGCAGGGTCTTACCAGCAAGTAGATACCACTCGTCTGCAAGCCAGACAAAGCGCGTGCCGAGGCGGGCTTGAAATTGTTTTTGGAGGGCGCTCACCTGCTGAATCACCTGGCGGGCCAGGGTGGGGGTGACGGGCGTCAGTGCGTCGTCTTCCGGACGAAAGCGGGTAAGGCCGAGGGGTACGACCGCCGCTGAGAGGACGGTGGGTAGATCAAGGTCGTGAAAGCGGGCCAGGTCTGTGAGTGTGCGCTCAAGGTGTTCACCGTCATTGAGGCCCGGACAGAGTACGACCTGGGCGTGCAGTTGCAGGCGGTGGTCCCGAAACCACTCCAGTTGCTCGACGATGCGGCCGGCACGCGGATTTTTCAGTAGGCGGGCGCGCAGTTGGGGTTCGGTTGCGTGCACTGAGACAAAAAGCGGCGAAAGCCTGAGGCGGTCGATGCGCTCCCACTCGGCGGGGGGCAGGTTGGTGAGCGTCAGGTAGGAGCCGTACAGGAAACTGAGGCGGTAATCGTCGTCTTTGAGGTGTAGCGTCTCGCGCAAGCTGGCCGGCTGCTGATCGATAAAGCAGAACGGGCAGCGGTTGTTGCACTGGATGAGGCCATCGAAGAGGGCGGCGGCAAAGTCGAGGCCCAGGTCTTCGTCGAGATCTTTTTCAAGATCGACGGTGTGGGTCTCCCCGGCCTGATCGAGTACGGCGAGGGTCAAATTTTCCTCGGCGCAGAAAAATTGATAGTCGATTAAATCGCGCGGCGGCTTGCCGTTAATCGACACCAGCCTGTCCCCCGGCTCAAAACCGAGCGCCTCGGCAATCGAGCCAGGCCGGATACCCGTAACCAGGGCCGGTTGAATACGTGTTTCCATCTATTCAGGCTATCTCAGGAGAAAGACTTCATCCCGATGGTGAGACGTTAGCCTGGGAGGATAACGCCGGGGGGATCATGGTAGCAGAAAAAACAAATCGCCGGTCCTGGGCACGGGCTATCGAGCAACCGGCCCGTGAATTCGACCTGACGCCGCTCACAGTGCTCGCAGGCGCGATTCCCCCAGGGCTTTCTGGTTCGCTCTACCGCAACGGTCCCGGGCGTCTGGAGCGCAACGGAATGCGGGTCGGCCACTGGTTCGACGGCGACGGTGCTATTCTCGCGGTTCATTTTGCCGGGGGCCAGGCCCGTGCTACTTATCGCTACGTGCAGACAACCGGTTATCTCGAAGAAGAACGGGCCGGGCGGTTTCTCTACGGCAACTACGGGATGACGCCGCCGGGGCAGATCTGGGAGCGCTGGGGTAAAACGCTCAAGAACGCTGCCAATACCTCGGTGCTGGCCGTGGGTGAAAAGCTGCTGGCCCTCTGGGAGGGCGGCAACCCCCATGCTCTCGACCTCGAAACGCTCAAGACCATGGGTCTTGATAATCTGGAACGCCTGGAGCCACAGGCCAGCTACTCGGCCCACCCGAAGCGCGACCCCGACAGTGGCGAAATCTACAATTTCGGTGTGAGCTTCGGCTTGAATGCTGTCTTAAACCTCTACCGCAGCGATGCTACAGGCCGGGTTTTACAGACTGGTTCGGTAGAACTTGAGGGCTTCCCACTCGTACACGACTTCGTACTGGCGGGACGCTACTTGATCTTCTTCGTACCGGCCGTGCGCCTCAACCCGTTGCCCCTCGCCCTCGGGCTTGAAAGCTTCAGCGAGGCCATGCACTGGCACCCCGAAAAGGGTACCGGCATCTATGTCATCGACCGGGAGACCCTGACCCTGAAAAGCCGCAGCGACGCGCCGAGCTGGTTTCAGTGGCACTTCGGCAACGGCTTCGAGCGGGAGGACGGCACGATCGTCGTCCATTTCTGCCGCTACGACAACTTCGACACCAACCAGTTTTTGCGCGAAGTGGCGAGTGGCGAGACCAATACTCCGGCGATTGCCACCTACTGGCAGGTGTGCCTCGATCCAAACACCGGCCGGGTGCGCAGCCTTGAAGCACAACTCGACCGGGCGTGCGAATTTCCGGTAGTCGCCCCCGCAGCGGTCGGCAGGCAGGAGCGCTACACATACCTGGCACTGCACCGAGCGGACGCGGTGATTGGGCGCGATTACCTGGGGGCGATTGGCCGATTCGACAGTGAGACCGGTCAGCTCACCGAGGCAGGCTTCGGGCGCGATGGCTACCCATCAGAACCGATCTATGCGCCTGATAGCAACACCCCGGATCAAGGCTGGATTTTGACCGTCGTCTACGACGGGAGCCGCCATGAAAGTGAAGTGCAGGTCTTTGCAGCTGATGGTCTGGATAGAGAACCTGTCTGCCGCCTTGCCTTACCAGCTGTTATTCCCCACGGCTTTCACGGTACCTGGAGGCCACGGCCTTAGGGTCCTCCCCGCGCCCGCTGGAGCAGCTTCATGGCACTGATTAAGCTGAGCCGCAGGCGTTCGGCTGCCAGAGTGAGGCTTGCAATCTCCGAGACGGCAGGTTGGGGGAGGTCCTTGTCAAGCTGGCCCTTGGCAATCAGCTCGATGCTCTCGGTGAGCGTGTCGATCGGAACGATCACCCATTTTTTCAACAGGACACTACCGGCCAACAGCAACGCCGCCAGGGTGGTGAACAGGAGCAGCGCAAACGCGAACGCGGTCTGCTGGGCGCGGTTGAAGGGCTCAAGGGTAGGTACCTGCACGACAAAAGCGGAGACGACTTCGCCCGGCTTCCAGCCATAGCCGTGGGTCGTTCCGTAAAACTGTTGGATAGCGGCTGGAGCAGCACTCGCCTGGCCATGGCACTGAAGACAGCTTGCTTCCGCTTTGAGTGGCTTTGCCAGCACAAAAAATCGACCGTCGGAGGTCTCGCGGTAGGTGGTGATCTCGGTTAATGTCGGCGCTTTGCGAAACGCTTCGACGAGCTTCGTTTCAAATTTGTCAGCTTTATCTGCCAGGTTGAGCGGGTTAAGAGTTGCTTCTTTAAAGCGGAATGCCCCTGTTGCCTGCATCCGGGACGAGATACCGCGGGCAACAAAGGTTTCGTGTGCCTGGGGGATAAATTGACCGGCAAGCGCAGTGTCGAGCTTCGGTTTCAAGTCATCGCGAACGTAGTCCTGTACGGACTGGAGCGTGTCAAATAGGACCCGTGCCCGCGATTCGACTTCTTGCTCGGCATTTTTCTGGAGCAGCCAGTAAGAGAAGCCGACACCGAGCAGTCCGGCTGCAATAGAGAGCGGCAGGACGATCCGACCAATGCCGGTCAAGATTGACGGTAATTTGGGAACCTGTGGCTCTGTCTGCTGCACGGAGAAAACGCCTTGAATCAGGTGGGAGCAGCCACGATCAAGATGCCCATTCTCGGCAGGTCCGGCTCACCCACCCAGGGCGAACCGGGCCAGGCGACCGAAGTGACTTCAGTCGAGCGAGCGCTCGTCTACCGTGGCGACGCCGACCGCGAGCGGCGACAGAAATGACCGGAATATTTCTGGATCAAAGCGGCGGATTACCTGCATTGGCGGCAAGGCCCGCAAGATCGTCTTGCCGTAGCCCTTGCGCGTCAGGCGCGGGTCGAGCACGGCGACGATGCCGCGGTCCTCACGGGTCCGGATGAGACGGCCCGCTCCCTGTTTGAGGCGCAACTGGGCGTAGGGTAGCGCCAGCTGGTTAAACCAGGCCCACTTGTCGCCGGTCTGACGGGTGAGCAGTTCGCAGCGCGCGTCGTAGACGATGTCGCCCGGCGACTGAAAGGGAATGCGGTCGATCACGACCAGGCTCAGCTGCGGCCCTTCGATACTGACCCCCTCCCAGAAACTCGCCGTCGCAAACAGGACCGGGTTGCGCTCTGCTTGAAACCATTCGATGAGACGCCGCTTGGGCAGCTGCTCCTGGTGATGGCAGGGCCAGGCGAGTCGCGCTTCAAGTTGCGTGTACACCTGTTTCATCTGGGCGGTGCTGGTAAAGAGCACAAACGCCTTGCCCTCGGTGAGGTTGACGAGCTTCTCGATTTCCTGGGCTGCTGCGTAGCTATAACCGGGTGTATTCGGCTCCGGTAGGTGTCCGGGCAGGTAGAGTAGACCCTGCTCCGGGTAATCGAAGGGACTGCTGAACACCAGTTCTTGAGCCGTTTGCACCGGAAGACCGATCTGACGGCGAAAATACTCGAACACGTCGGGGGGCGCGGTGCTCAAAGTCGCCGACATCCAGACGGTGGTCGGGCTCTCGGTACCCGCGAACCAGGTGCCGAGGTTGGTGGAGACATCGAGGGGCGTGCAGTTGAGGGTGATGCTCAGAGCGCCCGAGCGCTGGGTCTGAAAATCGACCCAGTTGACCCAGGCTTCGCCCGGATCGGCGAGCACCCGCAGGTTGCCGACATAGCCAGTCAGGGTCTCGGTGAGCCGTTCGCGGCGCATCCGGGAGACGTTTGCTTCGAGGGTATCCTCGGTGCCGAGGTCAAGTTCTTTGAGCGTTTGCAGGAGGCGGACGAGGGCACTTGAGAGGTCGTCCGCCATCACCGGGTCAAGATTAAAGCGCCGAGTCTGCTGGGGCCCACTAATCAATTCGTCGAAGAACAGGTTACCGGCCACCTCGGCCCCATTGAGCGCAGAACCGCAGCGCGGAAACTGCTTTTTAACGCGGGCAAGGGTTCGGCTGAGGCCCAAATTGCTCAGTTGCAGGGTGAGGGCGCGGGTCGCGTAGTCGGCAAACTGGTGGGCCTCGTCGATCACGAGCAGGTCGTAGTCGGGCAGGATCTGACCGTTGCTCACCCGGTCGATGAGCAGCATTGCGTGGTTGGTAATTAAAATCTGCGCCTGGGAGAGCGAACGGCGCGCCTCAAAGTAGTGGCAGTCTTCAAAATAGGGGCACTTCTCGCGCAGGCAGTCATCTTTGTCGGAGCGCACCTCTTCCCAGATATCCGCCGGCGGGCTCATCGGCAACTCGGCCAGGTCGCCGGTGCCGGTCTCCTCAAACCAGTCCCTCAGCCAGGTTGTCGCCGGGGCCAGGAGCGATTCTGCCCAGCGGCGGCGCGAGACATAGTTGCTGCGCCCCTTGACGAGCCGCGCCTCAAATTTGACCGGCAACGCCTTTTGCAGCAGTGGGATGTCTTTGTACAGGTACTGTTCTTGCAGAGCAATCGTCGCAGTTGAAATCACCACCCGCTTGCCGCTCAAGATAGCTGGGACCAGGGCACTGAAACTCTTGCCGGTGCCAGTCCCCGCCTCCGCCACTACCGGTACTCGCTCGGCAAACCCCCGCTCAATCGCCCGCGCCATATCCAGTTGCGCCTGCCGCACTTCGTAGCTGGGCAGGGTGCGGGCAATGCGCTCGAAGGCTTCACTCAGGGTGATCATCTATCCAGTGTAAGGGCTTGACTATCCTGGCTACCCGGTGAGTGGCGGCGTCTGGAATGCCTGGAGCCCGGCACCGAACGCTACATTAAAAGTGGGAAAAACGGATAGAGCGATGAGTAACGAGCAACGACTGGACGACATCGATTCCCGGCTCGACAGACTGGTGAGCGCGACGATAGAACTGCGGCAGACAGCTGAGCAGCAGGTCGAACAGGGAAGGCAACAACTAGAGCAGGGCAGGCAGCACCTTGTACAGGGGGAGCAGCAACTGGAGCAGGGCAGGCAGCATATCGGGCAGGGCGAGCGACAACTAGAGCAAGGCAGGCAGCAACTGAAGCAGGGGGAGCAACAGCTGGAGCAGGGCAGACAGCAGATGTCGAAGCTCGTCTATCTGGTCGAAGCTTCCAAAGCCCAGCTTCAAGGCATTCAGCTCATGGCAGGGGCAGTCACAGAATTGGCCCGTTCTGTGACACGGCAAGCTCGGACCGTCGATCGCATCGTGGCAACCTCCGAAAGAGCCGCCCAGGCAAGCGAAGCAGCAGCCGTACTTGCCCAGAGCAACCAGAATGCCTTGCGTGATAACGAACAGGCGATTCGCAACCTGATCGAAGAGTTGCGGCGAGGGCGAGAGAACCGCTAAAGCCGACTACTTAATAGAGATTCGGTAAACCCCGGTCTTGTACCAGTAAGACAGGATCTGGGTGAAGTCCCAGCCGGCCTGGGCCATCTGCTGAGAGACCTTCTGGCTGAGCATGCGCCCTTTGGGGATCGGGAGTTGATAGGGGCCGTACTTGACCCACCCGGCAATGCCGTCGGCCCGGTAGAAGCCCTGGGCTTTTGAGTAATCGAGAAACAGGTCGCGGGTCGCGGCAACCGCCCGGTCGGTACGCGGATGAGTCAGAGCAATACTGCGACCGGTGCGGGCGTCGTAGCGGGCAAGTCCGCCGTAGACCTGGTCGAGGACGGAGTCCACCATGTCGTAGTAAGGACCGTGCTTGCGGCGCACCCAGCTTGTCAGCGCATAAGTGCGTGCCGCCACTGCCTGGGCCATCAGCGCATGGTCACCGTAGCTCGACGGCATCTCGCGCGGTATTACCCCGCGCAGGTAGGTCTCAGAATCCAGGTTATTGATGGCGACGACACCCCCCTTTAGCGGCAAAAACTGCATCGACTCCGGGTACCAGCGGTCGCCTACGAGCACATAAGCATTGGTCGGTAGACGCAGCACACCACTACGCGCCTCTGTAACTGTGAACCACTGGCCAGGAGATAGAGCAACCGTGGTGCCGTTATCCTGTTGCAATTGGGCGGAAGCTGAGACCGCGATCATCATGCTTGGCTTCGGCCCCTCGACGAGCACCCGCAGCGGGAAAGCACCGGCCGGTCGGGTCGTACCCAGCATCAGCGATACTATGAAAAGCCACAGGAGCAGGCGATTCGGTCGATTTACCTGTAGTCTGATCATGTTGAGTGGAGCAAGGGATATGAGCGATGTCTCTACTGAACAAAATACCCAGACACGTTAACTCGAACACCAGGTCTACAGCAAGCCATGCGCGTCAAGATCTGCGGCCTGACAGTCGCCGCTGAAGCGAGAGCCGCAGCCCAACTCGGGGTGCATGCCCTCGGCTTTATCTGTGTGCCGGGGAGTGCCCGCTCGATTGAGCCGGAGCAGATACGGGCCATCGTGCGGGGTCTACCGCCTTTTATCGAGCGGGTGGGCGTCTTCGTCGATGCCACCCTCACGACCATCGAAGCGACCGTGCGCGTCGGCGGGTTGAATGCCGTACAACTGCATGGGTCGGAAAGCCCCGATTTTTGTGCGCGATTGGCTGAACGGCTACCCGGCATCACGCGCATCAAGGCCCTGCGCATCCGCGATCAGAGCGACCTCGCGACCGCCTGGTCCTACTGTGACGATGTCGAAGCGGTGTTGCTCGACGCCTATCACCCCAGGCAGGCGGGCGGCACCGGCATCGCGCTCGATTGGCCGGCACTCGCCGGTTTTAAGCCGCCTCTACCCTGGATACTTTCCGGCGGACTGCGGCCTGAAAACCTGGCGCAGGCTCTGGCAATCTTGCAGCCCGATGCTATCGATCTCTCCAGTGGCGTCGAGAACGGTATCCCTCGGCGCAAAGATCTTGCTAAAGTAGCCCAGATTATGCGTCTCGTTCATCGTATGGAAACCCCCGATGTCCTCTCCTCCCAGCATTGATTCCCAGGAGCCGCCGGATCTCCTTAACGGTCACACCCTGCCGTTCGTGGTTTTTCTCGCCCTCACGAGCCTGACAGGCTTCATCCCCGGCGGTACCTACGTCGTCTATCCGCTCAAAACGGCTCTGGCGGCCGGGATGCTCTGGTACTTCCGTAAAGAGTACACAGAACTCAAAGACTGGCGCTTTCACTGGAGTGCTGTACCCATTGGGCTTTTGGCCCTGGTGATCTGGATTGGCCTCGATAGCTTTTACCCGAAGACGGCTGGTGTGACCGGCTTTAATCCGTTTACCACCGGCAATGTCGTCAGTGACTGGCTGATGGCGGCAGTGCGCCTGGGCGGCTCTGCGCTGGTGGTGCCGGTAATGGAAGAACTCTTCTGGCGCTCGTGGCTGTTGCGCTTTCTCGTCGACCGCACCGATTTCAGGCGGGTCGCAGTCGGGCAGTTCACCTGGTTTTCGTTTTTGATTTCAATTTTGTTGTTTGGGCTTGAGCACGACCGCTGGCTCGCGGGGATCATCACCGGGGCCCTCTACTGCGGCCTGGTCTATGCCCACCGCGAAATCCGGACGCCGATCGTCGCCCACGCTATTACCAACCTCGGCCTCGGCCTCTACGTGATTGCCACCGGCTCCTGGTCCTACTGGTAAGGCAATTTCCAGGTGTTACCATACGTGAAATCAGCCGTCACCGCTGCCCCGGCTGTCTTTAAGTAATGACTGTGGTTGCTCAATCAGTCTTGTTGACCGCAGATGCGTTGCTGTACTTCCTCAACGCCAGGTGTCTCGATGCGCTGTTGCGTCTTGGGGGCGGCAGGTTGTTTGTCACCCGTCTGGTGCTCGATACCCTCGACCGACAGCCCAAACCACCACAACTCAATCGGTACGGTCCGGAACAGGTGGTCACGATCACCCTTGATCCGGACGAGTCCCGGCAGTGCACCCAGTTGTGGCTTGAAGGCTGGGATAGTGACCTTGCAAGCGTAAGTGCCATCGCGAACCGACGCGGGTGGTGGGTTGTGCATGCTGTAGCTGAGGTGCCGCCGCTTGCCAATCTCAGCGCAGTGCACTGTGCTGAGATGCTGCTGCGGATGGCCGAAGAGCAGCTGATCTCGATTGGTGAAGCCGATCGCTGCCTCGGGCGCATGAAGCGTTTGGGTCTTGATTCACCGCTTGCCACTATCGACCCACCGACTTTCCAGCAATGGCAGCGCCGCGAGCTGAGCCTTTGATGTGCCGCGAAATATCCGGCGCGGTCTATGATTGGTGATAAGGCGCTGTTAACTTTCTTAAACCTCATACCGAGCCGGAGTATGACCGTTGTGTCCGAGGGGAACTGGTTTACCCTTGTCGAAGAAGACCTCACCCAGATGACAAGCAGCTTAAAGAATCTGGTTGGAGCAAAACATCCAGTCCTTTATGCAGCGGCCGAACACCTCTTTAATGCGGGTGGCAAGCGCATCCGTCCGGCTCTGGTGTTGCTGGTCTCGCGGGCGACCATGGCTCGCGGCATTCCGAGCGAACGGCACCAGCGACTTGCCCAGATTACTGAAATGATTCATACCGCCTCACTCGTTCATGACGATGTGATCGATACATCCGAGGTGCGCCGGGGCATCGACACGGTCAATAGCCGCTTCGGCAACCGGGTCGCGGTACTGGCCGGGGACTTCCTGTTCGGTCTCTCCTCGCTGTATCTGGCCAGGCTCGGTAGCCTGGAAGTGGTCGAATTGCTCGGTACGGTAATCTGCAATTTCGGTGAAGGCGAACTGCTGCAGAGCATGAGCCAATTTGACTCGGAACTCACGTTTGAAGCCTACCTCGACAAGAGCTTTTACAAGACGGCCTCGCTGATGGCGGGCACCTCGAAAGCGGCTGCGGTGCTGAGTGGGAGCCCTGCCGAGGTCTGCGAGTCGCTCTACGAGTACGGCAAGCATCTTGGCCTCGCCTTTCAGGTTGTAGACGACTTGCTCGACTTCACAGGTTCAACTGCGACCCTCGGCAAGCCAGCCGGTTCTGATCTGCAGGACGGCAATCTCACTGCACCGGTACTCTTTGCAATGGAAGAAGTGCCGCACCTCAGCATCCTCATCGACCGCCACTTCGAGCAGACAGGCGACCTCGAAAAAGCGCTGAGCATCATATTTGCAAGCCGTGGAATCGAGCGCACCCGCAAGCTTGCTGAAAGCCACGCCCACCAAGCCGTTCACTCGCTTGCGATTTTGCCCGAGTCGCCAGCCAAGCAGGCATTAATCGACCTGGTCTTCTACACGCTCTCGCGCATTTATTAGTGACTAAAGTCATCGGTTAGATCGTTGCTCAGGGCACGGTTGTAATCATCACTTTCAGGACATGACCGGCCTCTTTTCAGTGAATAACATCGAAGTATAGCGAAAGAATTTCTGCGCTATTCAGGAGCTATTCAGTGAAGACGTTGTTGCCTATTTTGAATGAAAAATCTGCCTCGGAGCGGTTCCTCGGTGCAGTTGATATCGGGGCTGACCTGCTCGGGTTGAGCGTGGATACCATCGTCGATCTCGATCAACTGCGGACTTTACCCGAGCACAGTTTTGGCCGGGAATGGGCCAACTTTCTCGACCGTGAGCAGTTGACGCCCCTCACCACTGGACCGCGCCGCAAACAGTTGCACGACGGCGTCCATGTTCTGACCGGCTACGGCACCGATGCCCTGGGCGAAGCGCAGGTACAGGCTTTCGTTTTCGGCACCAACCTCGAACTGGCTAACTTGCTTTTGATGGTGGGGCTATTGAGACGTAGTGGTTGGGCCTGGCCTGCTGCCTGGCGAGCCTTTTTGCGCGGTCGTCGTTCGCGCTTTGATGTCGATCGCTTCGCAGCCGAGGCGTTCTGGGAGTTGCCCCTCGGGAAGGTTCAGGAGATCCTGGGAATTACCGCTGAGTATTAACTCACAATCGCCCTCGCCAGAATCCGAAAACTATCTTAAAATTGGCGCTAAGTACGGACGGCAACGCCTGCGGTTCCCGGTGGACCGGAGTGCACACCTAGGAGGATTTTATGGCGATTGTTCCATTAAGGGTCTTACTTGACCACGCGGCCGAGTACACCTACGGCATCCCGGCATTCAACGTCAACAATCTTGAGCAGATTCGGTCGATCATGGACGCCGCTCGGGAAGTGAATAGCCCCGTCATCCTGCAGGCCTCCCGCGGGGCGCGCAAGTACGCAGGCGAAGCCTTCTTGCGCCATATGGTGCTCGCCGCCGCCGAAGAGTATCCTGAGATCCCGATCGTCATGCACCAGGACCACGGCAACAGCCCGGCCACCTGCTACTCGGCCATCAAAAACGGTTTTACGAGCGTGATGATGGACGGCTCGCTAATGGAAGACGCCAAGACCCCGGCAAGCTACGAGTACAACGTCGAAGTCACCGCAAAGGTGACCGAAGTGGCCCATGCCCTCGGCGTCAGCGTCGAAGGCGAACTCGGCTGCCTGGGATCGCTTGAGACCGGTATGGGTGAAGCGGAAGACGGCCACGGAGCCGAGGGTGTGCTCT
>JANNPH010000024.1:0-2120 GCA_031399965.1 Gloeobacteraceae cyanobacterium SOY_34_metabat_159
AGCAGACGGCGGGAAACCTCAGGAGGGCGGCTGTCGAGTTCGCCAAAGAGTGGCGGACGGACCGGGTCCTGCGGCGTCTGGAAGCGATGATGATTGTCGCGGACCCGGACAATCTGCTTCTTCTTTCCGGCGACGGCAACGTGATCGAGCCGGACAGCGGTGTCATCGCCATCGGCAGCGGCGGCAGCTTCGCGCAGGCGGCAGCGACCGCGCTTTTCCGCCACACCGAGATGTCCGCCCGCGAGATCGCCGAGAGCGCGCTGCGCATCGCGGGCGAGATCTGCATCTACACCAACGACCGGATCGCCGTCGACAGCCTCGGCGAACCAAGCCCCGCCACCTCGTCCGAGCCGCCCGCCGTTCCCAACGCCCCCGACGGCGTTTAGTTTTCTTTCATCTCTTTTTGTTTGTACGAGACCATAGCCATGACTTCAGATCCCCTTGAGACCATTGAAAACCTGACCCCGCGCGAGATTGTCGTGGAGCTGGACCGGTATATTGTCGGTCAGGCCAACGCCAAACGCGCGGTAGCTATCGCGCTTCGGAACCGGTACCGACGCGCGCGCCTTCCCATTGACATGCGCGAGGAGGTCATCCCGAAAAACATTCTGATGATCGGGCCGACCGGTGTCGGCAAGACCGAGATCGCCCGGCGTCTGGCGAAGCTGGCCCGCGCCCCGTTCCTCAAGATCGAGGCGACCAAGTTCACCGAAGTCGGGTATGTGGGCCGCGATGTCGAGTCGATGGTGCGTGACCTGGTGCAGATCAGTGTCCGCCTTGTCGAGGCCGAGATGACCGAGGCCGTTCAGGACCGCGCGGAAGAGATCGCTGTTGACCGGATCGTGGAGATTCTGCAGCCGCGCCGCTCCAAACCCGCGCAGGCCGCCGCTGATGTGGCGAAGTCCGCGCAGGACCAGTGGACCGAGATGCAGCAGCAGATGAGCCGCCTGTTTGGCGGTGCGGTTGTGACACCTCCGGTTCCGCCGGGCGTTGTCGCGAACGCCCCACCGCGACCGGACGGGGCAAGCGAGGAGAAGAAGCGCGACGATGAGTACGAGCGGCGCAAGACCGAACAGGAAGACCGTATCCGTCAGCGTCTGCGCGAACAGATCGGGTCGGGCGCGCGCGACGACGAAGAGATCGAGATCGAGGTGGAGGAGAGCGGGGGCGGCGGGACCCCTATCGGCATCCTTCCGCTCGGCGGTCCCGGCGGCGGCGATGGAATGGGGCAGGACTTTTCCGAGATGTTCAGCCAGTTTATGCCGAAAAAACGGAAGAAGCGACGCGCGACCATCAGCGAAGCCCGCAAGATATTTACAAGCGAAGCGGCTCAGTCTCTCATCGACCGCGATGCCGTCACGCGGGAAGCGGTCCGCCGGGCGGAAGAGGGCGGCATCATCTTTCTGGACGAGATCGATAAAGTGGCGGGGCGGGGCGGCGGCGGCGGAAACTCGCCGGATGTCTCGCGCGAAGGCGTCCAGCGGGACCTTCTGCCGATCATCGAAGGCTCGACGATCCAGACCAAATACGGCCCGGTCCGCACCAATCACGTGTTGTTCATCGCGGCAGGAGCGTTCCATGTCTCCAAACCCTCCGACCTGATTCCTGAATTGCAGGGACGGCTGCCGATCCGAGTCGAACACGAAAGCCTGAACGAGGACGATTTCCGTCGTATCCTGACCGAGCCGCGCAGCGCGCTCACCAAGCAGTACGCCGCCCTTCTCGCTACTGACGGCATGACCGTCACCTTCACGGACGACGCGGTGCGCGAACTCGCCCGGATCGCGGTCGATGTGAACACACGGACGGAGAACATCGGCGCGCGCCGCCTGCAGACCGTAATGGAACGCCTTCTGGACGAACTCTCCTTCGATGCCCCGGATACGCCCGACAAGACCGTCACCATCGACGGCGCCTTCGTCCGCGAACGCCTCGACGATGTTGCCAGCGACGAGGATATGTCTCGGTATATTCTGTAGATCGAAGGAGCAGGATCGTGAACGTTTTTATCTCCGCACTGTTGATTGCATCCTCTTTTCTGGGCCTCGTTTTTCTCGACACGCCAAAGTTTCTGAGTAAAGATTTGCGGATGCTGACGGGCGCGGAGTGGAAGGGGAACC
>JANNPH010000026.1:0-14010 GCA_031399965.1 Gloeobacteraceae cyanobacterium SOY_34_metabat_159
GCGGAACTCGAATGTATCTATCGCACCTCTTCACTGCCAAAAACAGTTGACCGCGTTGCAATGAGCACACTCTGTGAGGAACTTGTCGAAATGCAGGGTTGGAATTGAGCGACCTTTTGAAAGCATTAGAAAACCGGCTCACCTCCGGAGATTGACGGCCTCCCAGCAGGCGAGCCTGGCTCGCAACACCTCGGCCACCGACCAGGCTTGAGCGATGCATCCGTGAGGTGTGAAGGGTGCGTTACCGTCAAAGATTTCGCTCACTGTGCCAAGACCCGCGTCCGCGAGGTGGTGCTCGACGGGGACCAGGAAAGAGGCTGCTCCTTTTGCGTATGCACAAAAGCGTTTCTCCAGAAGCGGTCCTCTACTGCCAGTATCGCGGCTGCTCAACGGGCGAAGCGACGGACTTAAATAAGTTAACGAGAACTTTTGCTTCCGGAACACACCCGATACTGTCTTCTCCACCGCAAGGGCCGCCACGCCTAAGACAGTTTTAATCACCAGGATGATCGGCAAGCCAGCGGTTGATCAGTCCTGCAAGTGGACTTACCTCGGTCTCATTCAGCGGCAATTGCCACTCAATACATGTGTTCCCATGGGGGGATAAAGAGCACAGCCTCAATCCTGTCCGGCTCCCAAGCAGAGGTTGGACGTTCCAGACCCGCCCTCCGGGAAACACCCTGGAACACTGCTCAGAAGGACTGTCCCGAAGTTCGCAATCACTGCCGCGGAAAACAATCGTTTGGCTTTTTGTTTTATGCCAGGTCTGCGAAAGTGAAAGAAATGTTTTCTGCATCAACCACGACAACGCAGCACCAAACATTGATACCACAACAGCAAAAGCAACGGGATTATTAGTATAAAACAGCATCACTGCAAGAATCAGTATGAATCCTGAAGCCACAATGCCGCTAAAAATCGCGAGCAAGACAGCTATTAAAGGAAAGAGCAGGTCTGCTCTTTCACAACTGGCAGGCATGTGAATCATCAAACTCGCCCCGGTCTGTGCAATTTCGAGTCGTGCAAGGGTAGACGAAGATTCAGCCTCTACTAACCTCCGTCGTGGCTTTTCAATGACTGTATTGCCATCGAGAATAACCAGAGCTTCGTGAGCACTATTTATGCGCCGAGCCAGTTCAGTTTCTGTCAACCTCTTCAGCCACTGGCACAAGGACAAATCGTTTTTACGAAGGGTGTCCAACGGCGGCTTTCCCTCCGGCCAATCTCCCGGCGAAGTGCCGGTTAGTAGAGCCACTAATGTTACGCCGAGGGCATACAGGTCCGATGCCGGTACGGTTCTTCCACCGAACTGCTCCGGGGGCATGTAACCGAAGGTTCCGACCACTGTCACCGTCTGGCCGCCGACCGTCCCCGCCTGTACCGCACCGAAATCGATTAGGCTGATGCTCCCGTCGCTGCCCTCAATCAGATTGCTCGGCTTGATATCGCGATGCACCACGGGAGGGGACTGTTCATGCAGGTAAATCAAAATATCGAGCACCTCGCGGGCCATGCGGCGGATGGCCTGCACGTCCAGTCTTTCTCCTCTACTCAACTTTTCAGCCAGGGAAGCACCGGGAATATACTCCTGCACCAGGCACAGATAGTTGCCCTCCGGTTGCTCGCTCCAGAAACTGGCGCGGTGGCGGGGAATGCGCGGATGAGAAAGGGTAGAGAGGGTGGCCGCTTCCCGTTCTTGCAGCTTGAGGTCCTGCCACTGCATGTGTCGGCCAAAGAAGAGAGTCTTCAGAGTGACGGAGGAGCCATCGTCAGTGTCGGTGGCTTTCCAGGTTTCCCGGTTGCCGTTGGCGCCGAGCAGGGTGTCGATCTGGTAGCGGTCGGCAAGCAGACTATCCGGATCGAAGGGCATAGAAAATAGATGAGACAGAAATACATTTTAGCAATCGAAGTACGGGTCAGCAGGTTATTCGGTATAGGGTGTAGCGAACCGAGGAGCAATACAAAGTTACGTTTCAACGGCCCATACCGGCATGCTGTTGCTCCAGGAGGTGAGCACTGGGAGCAGACCTGGGATAGAGGAATCAAAAAACCTGTTCACATAGGATGGGGTGTTCCGCCAGGGGAAAACCGTGCCAGAGACAGAAGTTTTCGTGCTCCGGCTGGAAGAATTGGCCGTAGGCACCATGCGTCAGGTAGATGCGGACGGTAAACCGGTACTGCTGGTGCATTCAGAAAAGGGACTGCACGCCCTCGGTGCCTTCTGCACCCACTACAAAGCACCCCTCGTTAAAGGTGTCCTGAGCGGCGACCGGGTCGTCTGCCCCTGGCACAATGCCTGCTTTGCCCTCGCCGACGGTGGGCAACTGGAGCCGCCCGGCCTGGACGCCCTGGAGTCCTACCCGGTGCGCGTCACGGATGGCGCAATTTGGGTGAAGCTGCCCGAGGATGCCACAGGACGGCGTACCCCACCGATGGCCGACCCCGACCTCACCGCCGACAGCCGCACTTTTGTCATCGTAGGGGCGGGCACCGCCGGGTCCGCCGCTGCTGAAGAATTGCGCCGGTCAGGATTTACCGGGCGCATCCTGGTGCTTTCGGCTGACGAAGACCCGCCCTATGACCGCACCTGGCTGAGCAAAGACTACTTTCTCGGCAAGGCGAAGGACGCCGACATGCCCCTGCGACCGCCCGAATTTTACGCCCGGCACGGCATCGAGTTGCACTCCGGGGCAAAGGTCATCGAGGCCGACCCGGCCACCCGGACTTTGCGTCTGGAGAATGGTCAGAATATCGAGTGGGACGCCTTGTTGATTGCCACCGGCGGCCAAGCCCGGCAACTACCCCTTGACGGTACCGATCTACCCGAGGTTTTTACTCTGCGCAGCTACGCCGACTCTCGCCAGATCCTGGCGGCAGCAGAGCCGGGCCGTCGGGCGGTGGTGATCGGTTCTAGCTTTATCGGTATGGAAATGGCTTCCGGCCTGACGCAGCGGGGGGTGGCCGTCACAGTCGTTTCGCAAGATCAGGTGCCTTTCGAGGAATCGCTCGGCGAACGTATCGGCCGAGTCTTCGAGCAGGTGCACCGCGAGAACGGCGTCGATTTTCGTTTTGCAGCCAGAGCCGTGCGCTTTGAGGGCGACAAGCATCTAGAGGCGGTGGTGCTCGAAAGCGGGGAGCGGCTCCCGGCCGATCTGGTGGTGCTTGGAGTTGGGGTGGAACCGGCTACTGACTTTTTGCAGGGTATCGAGCGCAGCCCTGACGGCGGGATTGTCGTCGATAGCCACCTGCAAGCCGCAGACGGAGTCTTTGCGGCGGGGGACATCGTTCACTTTCTGGACCGCCACGGCGAACGGCTGCGCGTCGAGCACTGGCGCATTGCCTCTCAGCAGGGACGCACGGCTGCCCGGAACATGCTCGGGCGAAACGAACCTTTTGACGCAGTGCCGGTGTTCTGGACGATGCAGTTCAAGTTTCCGCTGCGCTACGTGGGCCACGCCGAGCAGTGGGACGAAATCATTTACGACGGTGATCCCGAGGACCGGCGCTTCATGGCCTTTTTCGTCCGGGAAGGCCGGGTGGTCGCGGTGACGGCCAGTCAGCGCGATACCGAGATGGCGGCTGTACACGAACTATTGCGCCTCGACCGGATGCCGCTGCCTGAAGTATTGCGGCAACACCCGGCAGACCCGGTTGCCTGGCTGGCTGGCGGCGGCTGAACCGTTCGCGTCCGCTCAGCTGCGGGTCGATTGAATCTTGTTGCAGTCTCTCCCTAACTTGCTCTGGGGAGGTAGAGTTGTGTTGCATTTTGTGAGCTGACCCACTCATAGCTTTCAGTAAGACCTGAATGGAGCGTGCGATGCAGGACAGCGAGAAGAGCAAAGAAGAACTCCTGGCTGAACTAGGGCAGTTGCGCAACAGGCTCGCCGAGTGTGAAGGGCGACAGGCGGAGGCTGAGCAGCAACGCGACCGACAGGCGCGGATCATGCTCGACCGGATGTACGGGTTCGTGGGCCTGCTTGCCCCCGACGGCACGATGCTCGATGTCAACCAGACCGCCCTCGACGCGGCGGGAGTCAGGCGCGAGGAGACCGTCGGTCTGCCTTTCTGGCAGACTGCCTGGTGGACGGGGTTGCCCGAGGCCCAGGCGCAATTGCAGGCAGCGGTAGTACGGGCGGCATCGGGCGAATTTGTGCGCTACGAGGTGGAGGTGTTCGGACAGGCGGGCGGGGCTGGATTGATCGCCATCGACTTCTCGCTCACGCCGGTGACGGGCGAGGACGGTCGGGTCGTCTACCTGGTGCCCGAGGCCCGCAATGTGACCGACCGCAAACAGGCCGAGGCCGAGGTAGCGCACAAAAATGCCCAGTTGCGCAGCCTGTACGAGCGGCTCAAAGAGCTCGACCGGCTCAAGACCGACTTTTTCGCCAACGTTAGTCACGAACTGCGCACGCCGCTTACCCTCATCCTCGGGCCGGTGCAGAATTTGCTTGCCTGCGCGGGGCTTGAAGCCGAGTGCCGCGAAGACCTGCAGCTCATCCAGCGCAACGCCCGGATCTTGCTGAGACAGGTCAACGACTTGCTCGATATTGCCAAACTGGAGGCCGGGCGCATGGTGCTCGACTATTCAGAAGCAGAACTGGCTGACCTGGTGCGTCTCAACGCGGCCCACTTCGAGTCGCTGGCCGAGGAACGGGGGATTGCCCTGAGCGTCCACGCCCCCGACAAACTCGCGGCCCAGGTGGATGTAGAAAAGTTGGAGCGGGTGCTTTTCAATCTGCTTGCCAATGCCCTCAAGTTCACCCCCGCCGGTGGCCGGGTGCGGTTGGTGCTGAAGACGGCGGGAGAAACAGCCACTGTCACCGTCGAAGACAGCGGACCTGGGGTGCCCCGGTACCTGCGCCGCTCTATTTTCCGGCGATTCTTCCAGGCAAAGAGTGCCGAGCACGCCCAGGGCGGCACGGGCCTAGGCCTCGCAATCGTTAAGGCGTTTGTCGAACTGCACGGCGGTCGGGTGAGCGTGGGCGACACCCCTGGCGGTGGGGCCACTTTCTGCTTCGAGGTGCCTCTCACAGCCCCCGTCGGTAGTACGGTACGCCCACCGCTCGAAAACCCGGTGGCCGAGGTGTGGCCCCGAGCAGACAAACCGACAGGAGCAGATCCGGGGCTGTGGGAAAAACTGAACCGGCCGCTAGTACTCGTGGTCGAGGACAACCCCGAGATGAACCGCTTTATCTGCCGGTCGCTGAACGCGAAGTACCAGGTGGTGAGCGCCTTTGACGGGCGCGAGGGAGTGGAGCAGGCCGTGGCCCTGCGGCCCGACTTGATCCTCACCGACGTGATGATGCCGCGCCTGAACGGCGACGAAATGGTGCGCGAAGTGCGCCTGCAGCCGGGACTCGCGGCTGTGCCGGTGCTGGTGCTCACCGCTCGTGCCGACGACGCACTGCGGGTGGGAATGCTCCGCGACCGCGTCCAGGACTACTTGATGAAGCCCTTTTCGGTAGAGGAGTTGTGCGCCCGAGTTGATAACCTGCTCGACGCCCGCCGCGAACGGCAGCGGCTCGAACGGGAACTCGACGGCCGCGGCGAAGACATCGAACAACTGACCGGGGAACTCGCCCACAGCGAAGCACGCTTTCGGGACACCTTCGAGCAGGCGGAGGTGGGAGTCGCCCACGTCGGCCTCGACGGCCGCTGGCTGCGGGTCAACCCCTGCTTTTGTCGCATCGCGGGCTACAGCCGCGCCGAATTGCTAGAGCGTACCTTCCTCGACATCACCCACCCCGAGGACCGGCAGTTGCACGAAGAACCGACGCTCCGCCTGCTCAAGGGCGAATTGCCCTCCCACGCCATGGAAAAACGCTACCTGCACAAAGACGGTGCCGTGGTCTGGGTCAATCTGTGCGTGTCGCTGGTGCGCGGTCCGCGCGAAGAACCCCTCTACTTTGTCGCCGCGGCCCAGGACATCACCGACCGCAAGCGGGTGGAAGAACGGTTGCAGGCGCTCTCGCTGCGCCTGATGGAAGCCCAGGAGACCGAGCGCCACCGGATTGCCTATCAGCTGCACGACGAAGTCGGCCAGGCACTGACGGCGGTCAAAATCGACTTGCGGGTGATCGAGAACGCCCTGGAGCGCGGGGGGCCGCTGCCGGATCTGGGCGGGTGTATTGAAGTCGTGGAGGAGGCCCTGGCTCGGGTGCGCACTCTTTCCCTTGACCTGCGTCCGCCGATGCTCGACGACTTAGGGCTCGCGGCGGCGGCGCGGGGCTACGTCGATCGCCAGTTGCGCAACGCGGGCATTCGCTGGGAATTCGAGGCTGAAGATTTCGACGCCCGCATGCCGATGGCGATGGAGACAGCCTGTTTTCGCATCGTCCAGGAGGCGATTACCAATGTGCTGCGCCATGCTCAGGCCCAGTCGGTGTACGTCGGCCTGCACCGGCTGAACGGCTGTTTGTCGCTGGTCGTGCGCGACGACGGGGTCGGTTTCGACCCGGAGGCGGCGCGGGCACGGGCGGTGCGCGGCGGCAGCATGGGCCTACTGGGCATGGAGGAGCGGGCGGCACTGGCAGGCGGGCGCATCGAGATTAGCCCGGCCCAGCCTCGCGGAACGCAAATTCAGGTACTACTGCCCCTCGGGGCAAAGGAAGGAGGGCGATGAAGTCGATTCGGGTCGTGATCGCGGAGGACCACCGCATTGTCCGCGCTGGAGTCCGCTCCTTGCTCGAAAGCCTGCAAACAATTCGGGTAGAAGTAGTGGGCGAGGCCGGGGACGGACGGGAGGCGGTGCGGCTCGCCCATCTGCACCGTCCCGACGTGGCGCTCCTCGATATCGCCATGCCCGAGATGAACGGCCTGGAGGCTGCTGCCCAGATTGCCGGTGAGTGTGCGGGGGTGCGGGTCATTATCCTCTCGATGCATTCCCACGAGGAGTACGTGCTGCGGGCCTTGCGGGCGGGAGCGCTGGGCTACGTACTTAAAGATTCTGGTACCGAGGAACTGGAACTGGCCCTGGGGGCAGTCGTGAGTGGCGAGACTTATTTAAGCCCGGCGGTCTCCAAGCATGTCATTGCTGACTACCTGCGGCGGGCGGGGGGCGACCATTCGCCCCTCGATCAACTCACTCCCCGACAGCGCGAGGTCTTCAAACTTGTCGCCGAGGGGCGTTCGGTGCGCGAGATTGCCAAGCTTCTCTTTATCAGCGTCAAGACGGTCGAAACCCACCGTGCTCAGTTGATGGAGCGATTGAACATCCCGGATGCGGCGGGGCTGGTGCGCTACGCGGCGCGCGAAGGGCTGGTGGTCCCGGAAATCTGAGTAGATGGTGAGCGCGTCCGCAGCACAGTCGGCTGTGCTGCTCTGCAAGGCAGAGCACCAAATGGTGGATTATGCGCCCCGGTTCGCCGGGGCGCAGCAGGGTGGTGCCTGTGTACTACTGGGCTCAGAAGGCGTCCCACGCGAGGTAAGAGTAGAATAAGCCGTAGACGGCGTACGTGAGCGCGAAATCACCGAAGTCACCAGCATAGCTGGAGTTAGTTTGCGCAGCGTTGTATGCTTTGTCGGCATAGTCGTACGCGTTGTAGAAGTTGGCGTAGTAACCAGGATCGTTGTTCGCATCGACCGCAGACCAATACGCTGTGTAAGCATATGAGTATGCTGAGTACGCCTCTGAGTGATGGCCCTCGTTTAGGTACGAGTAGTAGGCCATGGTGTACGCGTAGAACAGGTAGAAGATCGAGTTGGTCGAGTAGGTAGAGTTGTAGTCGGTCGAGACGTTACTGTCGGTCTGCTGCACCTGATTGATGTCGCCAACTGGCTTGAGGCTCGCTTTGAACAACTCCGCCTGTTCGGGCGAAACTACCGTGGACAACTCGGAGGCGATCTGCTCCTGGATGGTGCTCAACTGCCTGCTGAGGTCCTGAATCTCCTGCTTCGCCTCGGCGGTCAGCGGCTGTCTGGCACCTTCCTGCGAGAGTGCCTTCGACTGCTTGCCGAGTTCCTTAAATTGCGGGACAAAGCGACCGAGGACGGCTTTTACCTGCTCTTGCTGGACGGAGGTCAGGCTGTCTTTGAAGGCTTTGCCCTGTTTGACTGCATCCGGGACAGCCAGTTCCCTGGCAAGTTTACGGCTCGAAGTGGGGGGCTGCAGGAAAGCCGGCATCGGTCTGAACTGTCTTTGAGTAGCGGCGGAAGGGGTCTGCGCCGGTTGCAGTTCTTCTGCCATGAGGGCCATGGGTGCAGCAGCCATCGAGACTGTGCACAGAGTAGCCAGGGCAATTGAGGTGGCAATACGGTTAAATGACTTCATTACGAACTCCGTGTGTGGATTACTTGAGTAATTGCAGGTTCTTTATGGAAGGGTTGTGTCGGCGGGCTCGGCGTGGCCCGCTCTATGAATTCAATCTCCCACCCTGGGAAGCAGCAGACTATCGGGAGAAACCTGAGATCTCTATCAGGGAAAGCCTGGGATTCACCTCGGTTTTTCCTCAGGAAGAGTAAGGTCCCAATCAAAAACCTGATTTTTGTGGAGCGTGTCCACGGTTGGGCCCCGCAGCAGCAGCCCGTCTTTGATGCTCCCCAGAACGCTATTGCAGGCGGCTTTTGCCCGTTTGAGGGAGATTTAGCGACGCTGCAATTGACACTCGAAGCTATCTACGGAAAAGCGTCAAGATTGCGGAGCGTCGGCGGCCGGAACGGGGGCAAAAAACTTCTGGCTTACCCAGGCGGTGATCAGGTGCGACAGCAACCCGAGCGGCCCGGCAAACAGCGTCAGCACCAGCGAATGCACCGTCCACACCCCCGTGCGCCGACCTTCTAGATAAATCCATCGCCCGATAAAAAGGTCAAACACCAGGTAATGCACCCAGCCCGCCGCCGCCCCCGCCTCCGTGCCGAGGAAACGGGCGATGTCCGGCAACTTCGGATTTGAAAGGGCCTGGATTGAATCGGGAGTGAGGCTACCCGCCACTAAGTACAGGTACAGCAGGGCGAGGGCGGCGAAAGGCAGGTAGGAGTCCATTACCCGGCGTGTGACTTTCCAGTTTGGGGCGACGATCATCAACCCCCAGAAAGGCAGCACGAATAGGTTGGCCACCTCGAAAAGCAGCGAGAGCATGGCAGAAAACTGGCTGAGTGCTCCTTCTATTCAACCGCAAAGCGCAAGGTATGCCTCAGTTGCTTGACCTGAGATCGCGGAGCCAACGTTCGCTCGCAACCTGCAGCAAAAAGCTGAATGCTCAAAAGCGAGTCGTTGGCCAAACTCGCTTGCGGGGGCCATCTCACAGACACTGCCACCACTGCTGGGGTCTGGACGGGAGCCGGGCTATTGTTTGTACCACTCCCGGCGATAGGTCTTCATCAGAGCAATTTCCTTCTCTTGATCAGCAACGATCTGCTTGGCGAGTTTTTGAATCTCGGGGCGTTTGGACTTGACCAGTGCGTCTTTGGCCATCGCGAGTGCGCCGTTGTGGTGCTCAGTCATCGCATTCAGGAAACGCAGATCGTAGTTGGCGTCCGCAGGCCCCAGATCTGAATTCATGCCCATGTTCATCATCTTGCTGTGATCCATGTCCTTTTTCATGTCCATCTGCATCGCACCGCTCTTACTACCCTCTTGAGCCTGGATCCTGACTCCCGTGGTTATGCCAAACAGGACTACACCGGTCAGCACAAAAAATAGAGATGAACGCTTCATAAAGTTTGTAAGCTCCCTTGGCAGTTTCAGCAGAATTTACCTTTCCTATTATTGCAGTGACTGCAAAACTGGTTACTCTGCCTTTTGGGACATTGCTAAGGTGCATCCGTCGGTACGGCTCGATTACCGTAACTGATACGGATTTCAGCAGGACGATCGAACCGGTCAGATTCAGAGCTTGAAGTTGAAGCGGGAATTGAGTTTCTTGCCACCGACGCTGGTCAGGGCAACGACCCGGTATTCGCCCTTGATAGGAGCGTTCAGTACCGCTGTGTAGTGGCCGTCTCCGTACTTGAGCGGCAGGGTTGTCTTCTGGCCATCAGGACCCAGGATCTGGAGTTTGGCCACAGCAGTTGTCACCGGCTTGTTCTTTGGATCGCTGATGAAGAGGTCCAGATGCGTGGTCTTCGCTTCAGGTTCGACTACCAGCTCAAACTGATGGCCCTGCACTTCGACGACTTGACCACCGTGTTTGGGTCCATCGGCAGCAGAAATGGGCAGGACGAACGCAGCGTTTAGCAGCAGAGCAAGGGCGATCTTGGCTGGGTTCACAGGGATTGGCTCCTGAAAAGGTGAAAGTTGATTTTGAAGACTCATTCGCGGTCCACGAGCATACCTTCCATGCCCATTGCTTTTCGCTCCTGCTCGGTGAAGGCGGGGAGTTCGCGCGAGCCGAAGCGCTCGAAAAGGGCCGGGATCACCACCAGCGTCAGCAAAGTGGAGGTGAACAGGCCCCCGAAGACGACGACTGCGAGGGGCTGCAGGATTTCTTTACCCGCCCCGGAGCCAATCATCAAAGGCACCATCGCGAGGGAAGCGGTGAGGGCGGTCATCAGTACCGGTGAGAGCCGTTCTATCGAACCCTCCTCGATGGCCGTGTCGAAGTCTTTGCCCTCAGCCATCAGCTGGTTGTAGGTGGTGACGAGGATGATTCCGTTGCGATTGGCAACCCCAAACAGCGTGATGAAACCGACCAGCGAAGCCACAGAAAGCACCCCACCCCCCAGCCACACGGCCACGATACCGCCAATGAGCGCCAGGGGCAGGTTAGAGAGAATCAGCAGGGTCGAACGTACCGAGCGCACCGATAGGTACAGCAACACCGCCACGCCTACCAGGGCGAGAACACTGAAGAGAATCAATTCTCGTGTCGCCCGCTCCTGCGCCTCGAATTGCCCGCCGTAATCGAGGTAGTAGCCGGTCGTAGGCGGCACCTGTTGGGCAATCTTCGTGCGTGCCTCGGCAATAATGCTCCCGATGTCTCGTCCACTGGTGTTGGCAGACACGACAATTCGGCGCGAGACATTCTGGCGGTTGATCGTGTTGGGGCCTTCGTCGATAGTGACCGTAGCCACCTGGGAGAGCGGGATTTTCTGCCCGGTGGGTGTGTCGATAAGCAGTTCGCGGATCAGTTCCGGCCGGTAGCGCGCCTCGGGCACCGTCCAGACCACCAGGTCGAAAAGGCGCTGGTTTTCGAGCACCTGGGAGACTGCCCGACCATTAAAGGCCGTCTCGATTTCCTCTGAAAGTGCGCCGACCGTGAGACCATAGCGGGCTGCCCGGTCACGGTCAAAGCGCACCGACACCTGGCGCACCGGCACCTGGGGTTCTACCTGCAGGTCCACCACGCCGGGAATATCCTCCATCACCCGGCGAATTTGCTCCGCCTTGTTGCGCAGAATCGTCAGGTCGGGGCCGAAGACTTTGATGGCGATAGCGGCACGGGTGCCCGAGAGAACTTCATCGACGCGGTGGGAAATGAAGCCGCCGACATTGACGTTGACACCCGGAATCTTCGCGAACTCGTCCCGGATAATCTCCAGTACCCGTTCACGGTCGGTGGCCTTTTCTGAAATCTGCACATCCAGTTCACCGAAATTCACCCCGCCCGCGTCATCATCGCCCAATGCCCGTCCGGCCCGAAACTGAGCCGTTTCGATTTCCGGATACTTCCCCAGGGCCTGCTCGATGGCGATACCTACCCGCTGAGTCGATGGCAGGTTGGCACCGGGGTACTGAGAGACGGAGATTACCAGGTTGCGCTCCTGAAATTCGGGCAAAAACGTCTTACCTAGAAACGGTAAGAGCAAGAGCGAGGCGACAAAGGCAATCGCTGATCCCGCCAGGATAGGGACGGGGCGAGCAAGGGCAAAGCGCAGCACCGGGCGGTAAACCCGTTTCAAAAATCGAACCGTGGGCGTCTCATCGTCAGGTAAACGACGGCCAGCCAGCAGGATGTAGCAAAGGGCCGGGGTGACGGTGAGCGCGACCAGGAGCGAAGCGAGGATAGCGGCGATGTAGGCCAGGCCCAGGGGCGTAAAGATGCGGCCTTCTACCCCGGAGAGAGCAAAGACAGGGGCAATGACAACACAAAGAATCAGAGTCGCAAAGAGTACCGAGCCGCGAATCTGCACAGAACCCTGAAAGATCACTTTTAAAGGCGGCTGGGGGTCGGCGCTCAAGTTGTTCTCGCGCAGGCGGCGATAGACGTTCTCGGCGTCGATGATGGCGTCATCGATCACTTCTCCCAGGGCAATGGCAAGCCCACCCAGGGTCATCGTGTTGAGGCCGACGCCAAACCAGTTGAGTACTATTAATCCCAACACTACCGACAAAGGCAGGGAAGTGAGGGTAATGAGCATCGTCCGCCAGTTGCCCAAAAAGAGCACCAGCACCACCGCGACGATAATCGCCCCGTCGCGCAGGGCCTCGACGACGTTGTCCACCGACTTCTCGATGAAGTCTTCCTGACGAAAAGTGGTCGTCACCCGCACGTCGGGGGGCAGAGTAGGCCTCAGTTCCGCCATTGCCGCTTCTACAGCCCGAGTCACCGTCGGGGTATCGGCGGCAGGCTGGCGGGTGACGGTCACAATCACCGCATCCTGGCCGTTCAACGAGCCGTCACCGCGCTTGATGCCGGGGCCTATCTGGATGCGGGCAACATCTGAAAGGCGAACGGGTACTCCTTTGCGGGTGGCGACGACGGCCTTGCCCAGATCTGCCAGGGAGGTAATCCGCCCGACGCCCCGAATCAACAGCTCCTGGTCAGGGGTCTGCAAAAAACCGCCCGGAGCATTGATGTTGGCCCCGCGCGCGGCCTCCGTCACCTCCCCCAGGCTGACGCCGTACTGCTTGAGCTTCGCAGGTATCACCAGCACCTGATACTGGCGTTCACCGCCGCCGATGACCAGCACCCGCGTCACCCCCGGCACGGCCAGAAGCCGGTTCCGGATTTGCCAGTTGGCGAGCGTCGCCAGGTCTAAAAGTTCCGTGCGCTGAGCGACTTGCGCTTTTTGATCGACGGTGAAGGCGTACTTGATCACATCGCCAATCGGCGAGGCAATCGGTGAAAGCAGGGGCGTGCTCACCCCAGAGGGCAGGCGCGGGGCCACCTGCTGCACCCGCTCTGTCACCAGTTGCCGGGCGCGGAAGACATCGGTGCTGTCATCAAAGACCACCGTGATCACAGAAAGCCCCACGGCGGAACTGGAGCGGATATCGGTCAGTCCGGGTGTGCCGTTGAGAGCACTCTCCATCGGCAGTGTGACAAGGGATTCGACTTCCTCGGGAGCAAGACCCTCAGCTTCCGTCTGAATGACGACCTGGGGCGGGGCAAAGTTGGGGAACACGTCCAGGGGGAGCTGCACAATCGTGACGATGCCCAGGATGAGCACCAGGACCGACGTCAGCACCACCAGCCAGCGACCCGTCAAAGACCACAGGATCAAACGGTTGAGCATGCCTTCTCCTACCGCCTGGGTTTGAGGTAATTTCGGGCGGTTTCACCCGCATCCGCTGTTTCGCGGTTGCCCCCGCCTCCAAAGCGGGAGCCAGCGAAGAATGCGAGAGCCGAGAGCGCCACTGCCCCCAAGGCCCAGGCCCAACCCGGCAAGACAGTGGTCCCGGCGTTCGGAGCATCGGCCGCCGCGCCGGTTTTCCCGGTGGATTCATCCGATTTCAGTTCTGTGGAGGCCGACGACTCGGCCGAGGAATCTCCTTTCAAAGACTGAGCCCGCAATTGGAAGGCCCGCTCGACCACCACCTGGTCTCCGGGAAACAGTCCGTCTTTGACTTCCACCAGGTTGCCGACCGTGCGACCCAACACCACTTCCACAGGCTCGAACGCCTTGCCGTTCTGGACGTACACGGTCGTCTTACCCTCGGCCTCGATGACCGCCGAACTCGGGATCACAGGTACAGCACCGCCCCCTCGCCCAGTCGAAAGCGAGAGCGAGGCAAACATGCCGGGTTTGAGCAGGCTAGCGGGGTTGTCCAGCACCGCCCGCACTGCGAGCGTCCGGGTCCCGGGGTCAACAGAGGGGTCTACGCTCGTAATCCGGCCTGCAATGGTGCGG
>JANNPH010000144.1:0-21303 GCA_031399965.1 Gloeobacteraceae cyanobacterium SOY_34_metabat_159
TACTTCGTCTTCGACGGCGGCTCGACCGACCAGACTGTGTCGATCCTGGAGCGCTATAGTTCGCAACTGACCTACTGGCAGAGTCAAAAGGACAAGGGGCAATCGGACGCCATCAACCAGGGTTGGCGGCGTTCGAGCGGTGAAGTGGTCTGCTGGCTTAATTCGGATGACATGTTCTATCCGGGTGCTCTCGCCTACGTGGCCCGCTACTTTGAAGACCACCCGGAAGTGGACGTTCTCTACGGCGAGAGCCAGTTGCTCGATGTCAACGACCGCTTTATCAGCAATGATGCCGTCGAAGACTTTTCCCTCGCAGAGCTATTGCGGGTGCATTTCATCCCGCAACCTTCGATGTTCTTCCGCCGTGCTGTGCTTGAACGCGGCCTGTTTCTCGATGTCGATCTGCACTGTCAGATGGATAGAGACCTGATTATTCGCATGGCCCTCGCGGGGTTCCGGTTTGTGCACTGCCGTCAGTTACTTTCCCAGGTCCATTACCACCAGACGCGCAAGTCGGACGTACTCGCCCAGTCGAGCGAGCGGCAGGTCAACTGCTCCGACCGCGAATTTGTCGATATTTTCGAGCGCAACTTCAACACCCAGGCCCTCAAGGACCAGTACGGCACCGATATTGCCCACGGGCTGATGAATCGGTGCGAGACCCGCTACGCGCTCTACGATCCGCTTGGAGTCCGTTTTCTGGCCGAGCACGTTCTGCGTACGAAAGTGACCGAATTGCACCCCCGTGCCCGGATGCTGCTGCGCAATTCGTACCTGCCGCCGAACGTGATGAGTGTCCTGCGGGCGGGTAAGCGGGTCCTGCGCGGCCGGGCGAGCGCCTGAGGCGGCATGAAAGTCACCTACCTCAGCCCGACCTACTTTGCGGATGCCTCCTGTATCGGCGGCGGCGAGCGCTACGCCGTTGAA
This sequence comes from Gloeobacteraceae cyanobacterium SOY_34_metabat_159, assembly GCA_031399965.1. Lineage (GTDB taxonomy): Bacteria > Cyanobacteriota > Cyanobacteriia > Gloeobacterales > Gloeobacteraceae > JANNPH01. The sequence goes on from JANNPH010000144.1 coordinate 928, forward strand.
CTGGCAACGGCAATGGCTGACCTGGCCGATACGACCCTTGTCAGTTTTTCAGATCGCCGCGAGCGCTATCGCCTCGGTGCACTCAAAGTCGAAATTTACCCGGTCAGTCACCTGCTGCGGGACAACAAACTCAATCCCCTCAGCTTTCAATACCTTCGCTCGGTCCTGGCTGCCGATGTCGTTCACCTCCATCACATCTACACTTTCGTTTGCGATCTGAGTTGCCTGGTCGGTTCTACTTTTGGTAAGCGCGTCTACGTTACCGACCACGGCGGCGGCGCGGACCTGGTCTTGAATCAGAAGTTGCCGGTGTTTCAGGGTTACCGTAGCGCTGTGGCCCAGTCGCGCTTTGCTCTCGATTTCCTGCCGAAACCTTTGCAAAAAAAATCGCTGCTGATTAAAGGCGGTATCGACACCCGGCGCTTCTGCCCGGAAGACTCGGTCCCGAAAGAAAAACAAATCCTGTACGTCGGCCGCATCCTCCCTCACAAGGGCATCAATTATCTGATCGAAGCGTTCCGGTTGCTCGCTCGTCACGACTACCGGCTGGTGATGATTGGCCGAGTTTATAGCGAACGCTTTTTTGAATATCTGCAAGAACTGGCAACGGGGCTACCGGTTACTTTCCTGCACGACGCGGACGACCAGAGGATCCTCAAGCACTACCGGCAAGCGAGGGTGAGTGTCTTACCCTCGGTCCATACCGACTGCTACGGGGGCTATACGCCCGTCCCCGAACTGATGGGGCTGACATTACTGGAGGCCCAGGCTTGCGGGACACCGGTCATCTGCACCGATGCCGGCGGGATGCACGAGTTTGTCGAGCCCGGACAGACGGGTTCTGTTGTCGAACAGAATTCACCGACAGCCCTCGCGGCAGCCCTCAGGCACTATATCGAGCTATCCGATCGGCAATACGCCCAGTACCAGCAAAATTGCCGCGCCTGGGTCGAGCCGCTGAGTTGGCAGGCCGTCGCCCGCCAGCATCTAGAAGCCTACGGTGCTGAGGATCTGGTCACCCGCTCGGCCAGTGCGGCGGTGCGGCCGAGGTCGCTTAGATGAAAGTGTTGATGACCTATCACGGTTACTACAACGTCAACAGTGGTGCACCCGGAGCGATGATCACGATCGGCGAAAGGCTACGTAGCCTCGGAGCCGAGGTCGATTATTTTACCTACAGCGACCTGCCCAGCCACTGGGACATGCGCTTCAAGTCGATTGTCTTTCCGTTTCTGGTTTACCAGCACATTCAGCGTTACCGCAAGTGGGACGTGCTTGATGCGGCAAGCAGCGACGGCTGGGTCGTCGGTGCAAAACGTCCAAAGGGGTTGCTTTTCTTCGTGCGCAGTGACGGCCTCGAACACCTCGCCCACGCGCAATACCTGAAATACTCTTCAGAAGTCTCCTGGAAATACAAACTCTGGTGGGGAGGCCCAAACCTGGAGACGGTCAAAGCCTCTATAAAAAGTGCCGACCACATCTTTGCGCTCAATGACACCGAAAAAGACTTCCTGCACGCGCACTTCTCGATTCCCCCGGACCGGGTGACGATTGCCTACCACGATCTGCCTGACCACTTCAAACATCTGAGCGCTTACCAGGCACCCGCCCAGTTCAAGATTCTCTACACCGGCTCCTGGCTCGAACGCAAAGGCGTCGATTACCTGCGCCGGGCGCTCGAAACGTTGACAGCCCAGGGCAGCGATTTCACAGTCACCCTGGCCGGGGTCGGGGTCGAGGTTGAAATCATTCGCCGCTCGTTCTCGGCAGCCCTCAACGCCCGCACGCTAATCGTGCCCTTCGTACCCAACAGCGACTTACCAGAGTTGTACCGCTCTCATAGTGTGGTCGTCTTCCCATCCTTCTTTGAAGGCTTCAGCCGCACGCTGATTGAAGCGCTTGCCTGCGGGATTCCGGTGATTTCTACCCCCGCCGGTGCAGCGGCTGAATTGATTGCCGACTATCAAAACGGCATTCTCATTCCCTACCAGGACCCGGCCGCCATCTGCACGGCGGTAAGCTGGGTGCAAAAACACCCCCACGAAGCCGTTGCCCTGGGTATTCTGGCCCGCCAACGGCTCGAACGGCTCGACCTCGACCGGGCGCACCGCGTCCGACTTTCGCTCTATCACGCTCACCGCAAGCTGGAGGTCTAGATGCAAGTCGCCCATCGTCCTTTTGACCCCGCGCCCGGCGCACCGACCAAGATTTCGCCTGCCCTGCGCCATCCGCTCTTTGCCTGGCTCGGGCTACGCCCCCTCGCCTCCCAGCACACCGAGGCGGAAGACGCCCTGCTGCGTAAATACGCCCGGCTTGCCCGGCATACGCTCGTTGAAATCGGGGTAGCCGAGGGCGGCTCGGCCATTTCGACCCGCGAAGCGATGGCTACGGACGCCTCTCTCTACTTAATCGACCCCTACGTTCCCGGCCGCATCCCGTGGCTGAGCATCACTTATCTAACCGCCCGGCGCTGGGTGGGTTCGGTAGCGCGGGGCTCGGTCCACTGGCTGCGCCAGTTCAGCTTCGATGCAGTGCGCGAGTGGCCCGAGGCACGCCAGATTGACCTTTTATTTATCGACGGCGACCACTCAGAAGCCGGTTGTCGCCGCGACTGGCAGGAGTGGCATGGTCTGGTGCGCCCCGGAGGCTACGTCATCTTCCACGATGCCCGCATTTTTGCCGGTGGCTGGACCCATGCCCAGGTAGGCTCCGTCAGGGTCGTCGAATCGCTATTTTATGGAGACAAAGCCCTGCCGAACTGGCAGATTGTCGATGGGGCCGACTCGATGCTGGTCGTCCAGAAGCAGGTCTGATCGTGCTCACCGTTGCTCATTTATGCCCGACTTTCAGCCGTGGGGGCGGAGTCCGCACTTACCTGAAAAGCCTGCTTGACAATCCGTCCCCAGGGATCAAGCATCGCCTGCTGGAGGACTTGCTGGCTGAGGGAGAGCACTTTGACCTCGTGCACGTCCACGAGCAAGCTCCTCTGCAAGATGCCCGCCTCGATTCGGTACCGGCGATTTATACGCTGCACAACCACTCGACTTACTGCCCAAGCGGCAACAAGTACCTGGCGTCGAGCGCTCAGCCCTGCGAACGCTCGATGTCGGTACTCGGCTGCGCCTGGGGTCAGTTGGTCGAGGGCTGCGGCAGCCGGAGGCCTGAGAAGATTGTCCAGAGCTATCGCAATTCCAGAGCAGAACAGCAGCGCCTGAAGCAACTGCACCTGCCGGTGATCGCCAACAGCGATTACGTGCGCGACCAGCTGCTGGAGCATGGTCTTTCCGGTGAGCGGGTGGTGACCCTGCGCTACGGCTTACCGCTACCGGCACAACCGGCCCCGGCCCTGACCCGTGCCATCCACGCGGAACGTCGGCTCCTATTTGCCGGTCGCCTGGTCCCCAGCAAAGGACTCGACTGCCTCTTGCGCGCTCTGGCCCTGGTCGATCGGCGCGTCCGGCTTGATGTGGCGGGGGAAGGCTGGGATCAGCCGCGCCTGATGCGGCTTGCCGAACGACTGAAAGTGGCCGACCAGGTACGCTGGCATGGCTGGTGCGACGCAGAGCAGATGCGCTCGCTCTATCACAACTGCCTGGGGCTGGTGTTTCCAAGTGTCTGGCATGAGCCTGCCGGGTTGGTGACGCTCGAAGCTTATCGACAGCGCCGGACGGTGATCGCCAGTGCTGTCGGCGGCATTCCTGAACACGTCCGGGAGGGTGAGACCGGGCTGCTGGTACCACCCAACAACCCCGAAAAACTGGCAGGCGCCATCGAAGCACTGCAACAAGATTACGAGCAGGCCAGGAGCATGGGAGAACAGGGCTACGCCTGGTTCGAGGCAGAATTCACACTCGAAAGACACCTGCGCCGTCTGGGCCAGATCTATGAACGGGTCGTCTCCGGCTTCTATGTCGCCTGAAAGACTGCACATTGCCCTGTTAGTTCCCCGCCTGCCGCCTGCCCCGGACGGCATCGGCGACTACACTGCCTGCCTCGGACGCACCCTGGCAACGCAATTTGGCTGCAAGGTGACGCTGTTCTCAGGTAGCGGCAACTTCGATTGCCCCGAGGGATGCGACCTCGATACCGCAGCCTATGCCCCTGGTGCCGAAATTTTGCGGTCTTTGCCAAGAGCCCTAGAACAGCACCGGCCCGACTGGCTCATCGTCCAGTACAACCCGTTTCTCTATGCCCACCGGGGGTTCAACCCCTGGCTGGTCGCCGCTATCCGGCGCTGCCGTTCGCTAAGCGCGCTCAAAGTAGCGATCATGGGTCACGAACTGCACATGTTCCCGGACGACTTCAAGTCGGCACTGATGGGGTCCTACCAGAAAATTCAGGCCGAGCAACTCTTTAAAGCGAGCCATGTGGCATTCGCTTCTATCGAAACCTGGACCAGGATCATCCGCAAATGGGTTCCGGACCAGCCCACGATTCACCTGCCAGTCGGCTCGAACATCCTGCCGGTCCCGCTCGATAACCTGCACCGGCAGAACCTCAAAGCCCAACTCGACCTTCCCGCTGATGCCGTCCTGCTCGGTGCCTTCGGTTCATCTCATCCCGGCAAGATGCAGGCCCTGATCCTCGACACGCTCGCGCAGTTGCGGCGGCAAGACCTGCCTGCCTACTTGCTGGGCATCGGTTCTGGCAGTGCATCGATGCAGCAGATCTGTCCTGAGTCCCTGATGCCCTACTTGAGGACGACCGGGTTCCTCACGGTCCCGGAAGTCTCGCGCACTCTACAGACACTCGATATCTTGTTGTCGCCCTTTGCCGACGGCATCTCGACGCGCCGCACCTCAGCGATTGCCGGGTTCGCCCACGACCTGCCCGTGCTCTCGACCTCGGGGAAATTCACGGACGGCCTGTGGCTCGCTGAATTTGCCGATTATCTACCGCCCGTCGATAACACCGACGCCTTCGTGCAGATGGCAGCCGACCTCTGCAAGAGCGTTGAGCGGCGAAAAGCTTTTGCCCAGGCCGGTAGAGCACTCTATGAACGGCATTTCACCTGGGAAGTGATTGGCCGCCGACTATTGAGCGCCCTTGAATCCAGCACCGGGGCGAATGCACTCCTGGCGGGGTCGAGATGAAATTAAAGATTTTTTCAGATAGAAGCTTCCTGCCCGGCTCCCTCAGACACGGAACGATGTTGTATCCCTTCTGGGGCAAGAACGCCGAGGATCCCGAAGAACTGCGCTACGGCTACCTCGACAGTTACATCGACGCGGGTGCGGCCCTGTTTGAGATGGTTTCTCTAGAAGCCTGTGATCTAGCCGTGCTGCCCGGCTCCTGGGGCTGCATCCGGGCAAACCCCGAAGCGCTCGCCCTTGCTGAGCGCTTTGCTCAGCAGGTGCGCCGGGCCGGGAAGCCGCTGCTGGTCTTTTTCGAGGGGGACACTGAGGCGGATGTGCCTTTCGAGAATGCTGTCGTCTTCAAAAATTCCCTGTTTGCCTCTCAACGCAAACGCAACGAGTTTGCGATCCCGGCCTGGAGTCAGGACTTTACCCAGAAATATTTAGCGGGCCACCTGCCGATTCGTCGCAAGCAGGCAAAGCCCGTCGTCAGTTTCTGTGGCTACGCTCCGCCTTACGGACTGCCCTGGGGCAAGCAAAAACTCCAGGGCCTGCTGCGCCTCGGTGCCAGTTTTGCCGGTATCACCCGGCGCTTCCCGGCCGCCGCCGGTCACTCAGCACGGGCGCGTGCTCTCCACGCCCACTCACACAACAAGCGAGTCGAGACGCGCTTGATTGCCAGGGACAAGTTCGCCTTCTCGATGGGCGGCAGTCTTTTGCCGGGAGGACGCGAGAACGCCCAGACTTTTAGAGACGCTTTTTTAAGCAATATGATCGAGAGCGATTATGTGATCTGCGCCCGCGGCTACGGCAATTACTCCCTGCGCCTCTACGAAGCGCTCAGTTGCGGCCGGATCCCAATTTTGATCAACACCGACTGCGTACTGCCCTACGACTTCGCCATCGACTGGAAACAGCACTGCCTCTGGGTGGAAGAACGGGATCTCTCTTCTTTAGGCGACCGGGTGGCCGACTACCACGCCGCCCTCTCGGGCCAACAATACGTCGAACGGCAGCACGAGTGCAGGCGGCTCTGGGATGAATGGCTCTCCCCGGTCGCTTTTTTCGCCAACCTGCACCGGCATCTGCCGATTGCCCGCGTCGAGAGTGTGGGAGTTTGAATCCGGCCGGGCCAGGCATTAAAAAGCACCAGATCCTCTATGTCCAGGCAGCGGCGGAGCGGGGCGGCGTCGAGACCGTGTTGCTCAACTACTTGAAGGGGCTCGATGCGCGCTACTTTGAAGCCCATGTCCTTTTCACCTCGGACGGCCCATTCCGCGAGGAAGTCGAACGCACCGGGGTACCGGTGGCCCTCGTTGAGGCTGGCCAAGTGCGCGAAGTGGGGCGCACCTGGGGTTGCATCCAGAGGATTGCCCGCTATATGCGTGCCCACAAGATTGCCCTCGTGCACAACCACGGCGACAAGGCCCACTTCTACGGGGGCTGGGCTGCCCAAATGGCCGGGATCCCGGCTATTCACCACCTGCACAGTGCTCCCAACTTGGGCCTGACGCGGGACCGGCTGGTCGGGCTGCTAGGTCTGGGTACGCCCCGCCGGAAGACGCTCGCCGTCTCAAAAGCCGTAGCAGATGAATTCAATCGGCGGGCCGCATTCCTGGGTGAGGTGCAGGTTCTCCACAACGGCATCGACCTGCCCGAGAGCGTCCCTGAGAGCCGGGCTGTGTGGCGTGCGCGTTATGGGGTGGGCGAACGTCAACCCCTGGTAGCGCTTTTCGCCCGGCTACAGCGCTGGAAGGGTGTGCATCTTTTCATCGAAGCCGCCGCCCAGGTGGCACAACGCAATCCGGAGGTGCGCTTCTGGGTAGTCGGCGGCTCTTTGTTGGGATTAGAAAAAGCCTACGCCGAGGAATGCCGCGTCCTGGCTCACGACCTCGGCCTCGATGGCCGGCTGCAGTTTTTAGGGTATTGTGACCGGGTTTACGAGGCGATGGGTGCGACCGACATCCTCACCAATACCTCGATTACCCTCGACCCTTTCCCGACCGTTGTCCTGGAAGGCATGGCTTTCGGTAAACCGGTGATCGCCACCAACTGCGGTGGGGCGAGAGAGGCCATTGAGGACCAGCAGACCGGTTTTTTAATCCCCCCCTCATCTACAGGCCTGGCTGAGCGCATCGAGCAATTGCTCAATGACCCGGTGCGGGCATCGCGGATGGGAGAACTTGCTAAGCTTCGACAACGAGAAGCTTTTTCGCTCAAAGTGATGATGCGCAAGGTGGAATCGCTCTACCGGGAACTGCTGCCCAATGCTCCAATAGAAGACTTGAGGAAACCAGATGCCAACACTCTTTAACGACGAACGCTCGCGGCGCATCGACCCGCAGATGCTCGAAACCTGCCACCGCGACCACCTGGAGCGCTACAACTTCGCACTGCAATTTGCCGCCGGACGCCGAGTCCTCGACATCGGCTGCGCCTTTGGCTATGGCTCAGCCCGCCTCGCCGCGATTGCCACCGAGGTCAAAGCCATCGACCTCTACGACGAAGCTTTAGCGGCGGCAAAGCAGAGCTATCAGCTGACAAACCTGCACTTTGCAAAGATGGACGGCTGTGCCCTCACCTTCCCCGACCAGAGCTTCGACATGGTGGTGAGCTTCGAGGTCGTCGAGCACGTCGATGAGCCTCAGCAGTTTCTAGCTGGGATTCGGCGCGTCCTGCGTCCCGGCGGCATTGCAGTGTTGTCCACACCCAACGCCCTGGTATCGGCGGCAGACGGCGTCCTCTCAGACCCGACACACCTGCGCGAATACACTCCCCAGCAGTTTCGTGCTGAATTGCTCGGTGCCGGTTTTAACAATGTCGAGTTGCAGGGACAGCGGCTCAGTGAGGGTGTCTGGAAAGTACACGCCATGCGTGCCCAGATGGCCTGGCTCGACGTGTTAGGCTTGCGCCGGATACTCTCGGGCAGTTTCAAAAGTCAGGTGCTCGCAGCCCTCGTCCGTCTGCGCTTTGCCCGCCCCATCGATCAGGTCGCCGAGGCCAAGATCACCTCAGAACTCGACGATGCGTTTGTCCAGTTGGCTATCTGTCGAGTCTGATTTGAAGGTTCTGCTTAATACCCATTGCGTGACCAGGGGCGACGGCCAGGGGCGGGTTAACTACGAGATTGCCGCCTATCTTGCTGGTGCCGGTCATGCCGTCACGCTACTCGCCGACCGGGTCGCCCCCGAACTGTTGGAGCACTCCCAGATCACCTGGCAACGCATTCCCGCACCAATCCGAATGCCGGACCTGCCCCGCTGCCTGCTCTGGGCCGAGGCCTGCACGTCCTACCTGCGCACCCATGCTGCTGAATTTGACATCGTGCACCTGAATGGTGCCCTCGCCTACGTCCCCCACCACGTCAACACCAGCCACTTCGTGCACAGTTCGTTCCGGACCTATTTGCAGGAGGAGCACGCTCCCGGCTGGCGCGGTCTCTACCACCGTCTACACGCTGAAGTGAATGCGCGGCTTGAGCGCAAAGTGTACCGCCTTGCCCAACGGGTCGTCGCCGTCTCCCCAAAAACGGGCCGCGAACTAGAACAATCAGGGGTCAGCACCCAGCAGTTGCAGGTGATCTGTAATGGCGTCGATTCGACCGAATTTTATCCGTCTACTGAAGCCCGGCAGCGCATGCGCGCCACCCTGGGTATCCCCGCCGATCAGATGGCCCTGCTGTACGTGGGCGATTTCACCCAGACGCGCAAAGGTCTGAGCACGGTCCTCGCGGCGATGGCCGGTCTTCCCGAGCACATTCATCTCTACGTTGCCGGTAAAGGGACTGTCAGCACCTACCGCTCGTTGCTCGGGCCAGTCGAAAAACAGGTGCACTTCCTCGGTTTTCGGCGCGACATTGCCGAACTATTTCGGGCCGTCGATCTGTTTGTTTTCCCGAGCCGCTACGACTCGATGCCGCTGGTCGTGCTCGAAGCACTGGCCTCCGGGTTGCCGGTCGTCACTACCCGCGCTTCTGGGTTCGGCGAATTGATGGGCCAAGATAGCGAGGGCATCGTCATCGAGGATCCTTACGACGCGATGGCAGTACACTCAGCCCTGTTGCGGCTTTACGATCAGGCGGGTCTCAGGGAGCAAATGGGTCGGCAGGCACGACGGCTCGCCGAGACCTATAGCTGGCAGAAGATGGCCCGCCAGTACGAAGCCCTTTACGAAGCAACCCTCACCGAGACAAAGCGATGACCGTCACCGTCAACAACCCGCCAAGTCCAAACCCCAACGGTCTATTGCTGATTGCCGGTGTGCTTATACTTTCGGCTCTGCCCCTCGCCCTACCGCAGACCAGCATCGCTCTTTACTGGCGCGTGCTCGGCTACAGCCTGCTCGGCATGGGCGTGCTGTACGCCTTTTTCTTGAAGGACGTGCTGGTGACGACGGTGCTCTCGATTAGCTTCGCGGCTATGTTCGAAGCACCGATTAAATATTTATCGGGTGAAAGAATCGAAGCGGCTGTCGGCTACGTCGGTCGCGATTTGTTGCTCTACACACTCGTGTTGAGCCTGTTTCTCGGCTGGGTTGCAAGAAATAGACGCAACGGGAGAAACACCGATGTTCCACCTGTGCTGCTTTTACTGATTTGCTTTTTATTGAACTTGCTCGTCCAGTGCTTTAACCCGGAATCTTATTCGCCCTTTGCAAGCTTTTTAAACTCGCGGCTCTTCTGGGAGATGATTCCCCTCTATTTCCTGGGCTACTACTTTTTGAGATCTGCGCGGGCGTGGCGCGTCATTTTTGCCACTTTTGCAATCATGGCCTCGCTGAATGGAGCCGTGGCCGTCTACCAGTCGGCGATGGGACCGGAGGTGATTGCCGGTTGGGGACCGGGCTACAAAAACCAGATCTACGACCAGGGCCGTACGCTCTACGCCAACGATGGCGAACTGACTTTCCGGCCCCTCGGACTGGGTGCCGATATGGGTTTTTCCGGTGCCCTGGGCCTGGTGGCAACCCCCATGCTGTGTAGCCTGCTCTTTGCCCGCCGAGATGATCGGCAAGAAGGTGCTCTCTTCTCGGTCGTGAAAACGGTCCTCAACATCCTGCTGGTCAGCGGCCTGGTGGCCGGAACGGTCGCCGCCATCATCATTGCCGGTTCGCGCTCGATTCTGGTGCTCAGTATCTTGAGCGCAGGCATCTCACTGGTTTTCTTCACCTGGAAAACCTCGAAAATTCAACTGGCACTCGGTGTCTTTGCCGCAACGGTGATCGCGGTCGCGGCGATTCAGTACGTCACAGCAGTCGCACCCTATTTTGCTGAGCGCTATACGACGATCAAATCTGCCGGTGAGGTCGTGAAGACTTTCGAGTCTGAGAACCGCCTCTCCCAGGTCACTTCGATCCCGCTCGACCTCGCGATCCGATATCCGCTCGGCGGGGGCCTCGATAACATCGGACCGGGAGCCCAGTTTGCCAACCAGCTGGCCGGGTCTTACCTGCGTCCACAGCGCGAGAATACCGAAAACAACCTCAATTTCTCGCTACTGGCCCTGGGGATTCCCGGCGTCGTGATCTGGATGCTGCTGCACGCCAATTTTCTGAAGTTGGGCTGGCAGGCGCGCAACCAAACCGAGGACGCTGAATTGCGTACTTTCCTGACCGGCGGCCTGGTGCTGATGATCATCTTTGTCGTCTACTGGCCGTTTGGAAACCTGTTCTCTTTCCCGCAGAATGTCCTCTTCTGGTTGATCCCCGGCATGATGATGGGCACCGCTGCTGAACAACGCCGGAAGCGCTCGACTTGAAAGTACGCGTGTACGGCGTCCCACCCGAAGAAAATCGGCGCAGCATGTCTGTGTGTGGGGAGAGCCTGAGCACTGCTTTACGCACCTCGACACAGGCCCTCGTCGATTACTACCTCCCTACTTTTCGGCCCTATCTTTCAAGCAGGTTCGCCAACCCGGCCTTCTATAAGTGCGATGTGCTCCTCAACCGACTGCGCTACGCACTACCCACAGGCCGCGTCGATATTCACCACGTCATCGACCATTCCTACGGCCACCTGCTGCACCGCCTACCAGAACAGACAACCGTCGTCACTTGCCACGATCTCAATATTTTTCACGTCCGGCGTTCGGGTCGCAACCCGCTGCGCCACCGACTCTACGACTACATCCTGCGTGGATTTGCCAGGGCGCGCTGGGTGATTTGCGTCTCGAAATTTACGGCCCAGGAACTTTTGCGCTCGGGACTGATCAAAGACGGCCACATCGAAGTTATCCCCCAGGGAATCCATCAGGCCTTTCGAGTCGTCTCTCAGGCAAGGGTCGAAGCGGTCTGCCGGCAGTACAACCTGCCGCCGGGTCCACTTTTGATCCATGTCGGCGACTGCTTCGAGCGCAAAAACATTGAAGGTCTTTTGCAGATCCTGGCGCGGGTCCGTGCCCACCACCCGGTACAGCTTTTAAAAGTGGGCGGCGTCTTTAGCGACGAGCAAAAATCTTTAATCGTGAAACTCGGTCTTGGCGAGGCCATCCTTCATTTACAGAACGTACCGCTTGGCGACCTGGTAGCCCTCTACAATCGGGCCGACCTCTGTGTTTTTCCTTCCTGGCTCGAAGGCTTCGGCTTCCCGGTCCTCGAAGCGATGGCCTGTGGGGTGCCGCTCGTGGCAAGCAACCGCTCCTCAATCCCCGAACTGGTCGCAGAGGCGGGCTTGCTCGCCGACCCGGCCGATGTCGATAGCTTCGTGGCCCAGATCTTGCCGCTTCTGGAGTGCCCCAAAAAGAGACAACATCTGCGCGACGCCGGACTGATCCAGGCCGGGCGTTTCAGCTGGGAAGCGCACGCCCGGCAGGCGACGGCACTTTACGAGCGGATGGCGGAGGCTGCCCGGTGAAAGTGCTTTATTTCGACCACACAAGCGAGATGGGTGGAGCCGAACACAACTTGCTCAATTTGCTCACTCATCTCGAAGTCGAGGCGCAGGTGGCAACGACGGCGGGCGGCCCATTGATTGACTATCTCGAAAAGCTCCAGATCCCGGTCAACCTGCTCGATATCTCAGAAAAGACCCGCTTCACTTCGCGCGAACAACTGCAGGCGTCTTTTGTCCGTTCGCTCCTGAGCCGCGTACCGGAACTCTGGTCCGTCTGCCAGCAGTTACGACGGCTGATTGGGCGCACTCAAGCGGACCTGCTGCAGACCAACACGCTCAAAGCGCACGTACTCGGCAGCCTCGCTGTTGCCGGTACGGGCGTTCCGATTGTCTGGCACCTGCAAGATCTGGTCACCCAGCGGGGCAACAGTTGCCGCCTGCTTGAAGCGGTGGCTCGCCTCGCGCGACCCCGGATTGTCTGCATCTCTCAGGCGGTCGCAAACGACCTCTCACCCTACTTGCGCCGCTTTGCCACCGTGATTCACAACGGCATCAATGTCGAAGCGCTAGAACACGCACAACCGGGTACCGACCTGCGAAGCTCGCTCAATATCCCCGCGACCGTGCCGCTCGTCGGCCTCGTCGGGCACCTCATCCCCTGGAAAGGCCACCGGCACCTGCTCGCCGCCGCCGCCCAGTTGCACCGGCACTATCCCGACGTGCACTACCTGTTTGTCGGTGGTGAAATTCTCCAGTTCCAGGGCCAGCGGCAGATACTCGAAGCGCAGGCTGCGAGCCTGGGGATTGCCCACCGCGTCGTCTTTACCGGGATTCGCTCTGACATTGCCGCCGTGATGCACGCCATCGATCTACTGGCGCTACCCTCAGAGCACGAACCTTTCGGGCGCGTGCTCGTCGAGGCGATGGCCTGCGCCAGGCCGATTGTCGCTACTGCCGGTGGCGGCGTACCGGAGATTGTCCAGGACGGCGAAACGGGTATTCTGGTGCCGGTCGGCGACAGTGCGGCGCTCGCTAGGGGTATTCGCCGTTTCCTGGCTGAACCGCACTTTGCCAGGCGGGCCGGTCTTGCCGGACAGGAGCGCGCCCGCCAGTTCTTTACGCTCACCCGGATGGCGCGCCAGTTCCATTCACTCTACGGAGAAATCGCTTGATTCCCCCTCTATTTGACTTGCTGCGGGTGGCTATTGCCCACGACCAGCTGGCGACAGCCGGTGGTGCCGGGGGAGCAGAAAACACTCTGACTGCCATCAAAGCACTCTTTGCCAACGCACCGGTCTTCACGACTGTCTACAACCCCGAGAAGATGCCCGCCCACTTTCGAGAGTGGGACATCCGCACTTCTTTTATTCAGCAGCTGCCGGGAGCCAAAAAACGCTACCAACTCTACCTGCCGCTCATGCCCACCGCAGTCGAGCAGCTCAACTTTGAAGATTACGATCTGGTGGTCTCGGGCAGCCACTCGGTGATTAAAGGGATCGTCACCCGCCCGGACGCCCTGCACGTCTGCTATTGCTACAGCCCGATTCGCTACGCGTGGGACCTCTACCACCGCTACATGCGGCTTGAAAATGTCAGCGCCTGGCAAAAGCCGATCATTCCCTGGTTGATGAACTACCTGAGAATCTGGGACCAGGTGAGCGCCAGCCGCGTCGATGCCTTCGTCGCTATTTCCCACCACGTTCGCCGCCGCATCGAGAAGTATTACCGCCGCGAGGCGACCGTCATCTACCCACCTGTCGATACCCGCCGCTTCTGTGTGCAGGCCGGTCACGACGACTACTACGTGATGGTCGGCCGCCTGGTCGGCTACAAACGCCACGACCTTGCCATCGAAGCCTTCAATCAGAACGGGCGTGCCCTGGTCATTATCGGTGACGGTCCCGAGCGTGGTCGCCTTGAAGCGCGAGCCCAGCCCAATATCCGGTTCCTGGGTCGCCAGGCCGATACCGTCGTGGCCGATTACTTACAGCGGGCGCGGGGCTTTATTTTCTCTGGTGAAGAGGATTTTGGCATTGCCCCTGTTGAGGCGATGGCCTGTGGTCGTCCGGTCGTTGCCTTCGCACGCGGTGGAGCGCTCGAAACCGTGGTCGAAGACTTGAGCGGCACGTTCTTCTATGAACCGTCCGCCGCCAGCCTGAATACGGCTCTATTGCGCCTGGAGAAGCGGACCTGGAATCCAGAAGCAATTGCCGAACATGCCGCCCGCTTCTCGCGCGAACGATTCACCCAGCAGTTCGCGCTTTACCTGGATCAGCGCTGGCAGACCCACCGCAATGCCCAGGGACAACCGTCCCTACAGAGCGCCTTGTGAAGGGATTCTTAAAAAGGGGAAATATTGTTCAACCAACCGAAAGAAGTGTAGTAGTATCTGTTGAACTCCTGCCTTGGCCGTCCAGGCGGTGGATTTTGTCGAGTACATAGCGCATCAGGCTGCTCCCTTTCTTATAAAAACCAACACCATGAAAGAAGCTGAATTTCAAGAGACAAATCCGACTCAGGATCTGAGTTTTTACATCAGTGCATTTAAAAATCGCTGGTGGCTCTTTTCGGTGACAGGCTTGACCTGTACCTGTCTCGCCTATGTATTCGCCCTTTCACAAACGCCTGTGTACGAGTCGAAAATTCGCCTGATCCGGGATGCCACCGTAGAATTGCCGGGCGGTTCTCCTGAAAATATCAGTGGACGTCTCTCCGGTGTCACCGACCGGGCCGGGGCAGCCGATGAAATCATCAAGAGTCGTTCGGTCCTTAAAAAAGCGCTGTTGTCGCAGACGATGTTTGCCGACCGCGATATGAAATTTATCTACCAAAATACAAGCGCCGCGATGGACAAGGTCAACCCGATCTTGACTGTGACCTACCGCGACTCGTCCCCGCGCCGGGTGCAGGCCTTCCTCGATTCACTCGCCCAAGCTTTTATCGACAACGACCTCGAATCGCGACGCGCTTCGGCAAGCCAGGCGGTGAAATACCTCAAAGCGACCCTCCCCCAGGCCCGCGCTTCGCTCATCGTTGCCCAACAGCAATATCAAAATTTCCTGCGCAAAAATGGCGACGTCGCCCCTTCAAAGCTCCAGGAATCGCTGTCGATTAATTCCCTCAGCATCGACAAAGAATTGCAGACCCAGGAATTGAACTTGAAGGCCCAGACCGGCACGCGCGGTCGCCTGATTGGTCGCCTTGGGGTCGGTGAGGACGAAGCGCTCGCGACCGCCGCCCTCAGCTCCGACGAAAACTACCAGAAGTCGATCTCCATCTTGCAGACGGCTTACAACCAGCTCGCGACCAAGCGCACCGTCTTGCAGGACCAGCATCCCGAGATTGTCGGGCTCAAAAAGCAAATTGCCGCCACCGAAGGCCGTCTACGCGAACAGGCCGGTGACATTCTCTCCGACAAACTGTTCCGCAAAGCCCGGACCGAATCTGGTCTTCCGGCAGCCCAACTCGATTCCATGATCGACATGGAAGTCAAGGCCAAGACGACCGGCACCGCTTTGAATCTGGCCATGCCCAACCCGGTGCGCTCGACCCTCACCACCGAACTGGTCGAAGCTGAGACCAAAATAGCGGCCAGCACCGCTTCCTCCCGCGCTTTGCAACAGGCCAAGCAGGCAGTACGCGGACGCATGAACGGCCTTGCTGAGAAAGTGGTCCAGGAGGCCAACTATGCCAACGAGGTCGAGCGTTCTTTGAAGGTGCTTAATAGCCTCACCGAGCGCATGGAGTATTACCGGCTCGCAGTCGCGCAACAGGTCACACCCTGGAGCGTGCTTGAGCAGGCAGAGCCCCCGGACTTCCCGATTGCCCCAAAGCCACTCAACAACGCCCTTTTCGGCCTCGCCATCGGTTCAGTGCTCGGATTCTTGCTCGCCTACTACCTGGAACTCGCCAACAACCGCCTGCGCCTCAAAGAAGATTTCCAGCGCATCCTCGGAGTGCCGCTCCTGGGCACGGTGCCTTACTCCTATATCTCTATTTCGAGCTTCGGAACCAACGATGGCAACGCCTCGATCGAAGAGGACGAGCGCACTGCAAAAAGAGGTGGAAACTTCTTCAGCAATCTATTTAGCCGGGGCAAGGGCGGCCCGGCCCGCCGCCGTCCCGATAGCGCCTACGAGGGAGCCGTCGAGCGCCTGCGCATCCGCGAGAGCTTCCGGCGCATTGCTTCGCGGTTGCTCTTCTCCAAGCCCGACGAGGACCTGCGCACGATTTGCGTGACCTCCTGCGTGCCCGCCGAGGGCAAATCGACCTGCTCATTCAACCTGGCCCACGCTCTTTCTGAGCTGGGTAAACAGGTGCTGCTCATCGACGCTGACATGCGGCGTCCGACCATTCATCACCTCGCTGAGATTTCAAACCACGCCGGGCTCTCGACGGTGCTCACCAACTCCTCGATGCAGGCGATGCAGGCTGTCCGCCGCGATCTGGGTCGCGTCAACTTCGACATCATGACCGCCGGTCCCGTCGCACCAAACCCGGTTGCCCTGCTCTCCACCAAGCGCTTTAACAACATCGTCAGCGAACTGAAGCGCGAATACGACATCGTGATCATCGACACGCCGCCGAGCGTCACCTTTGCCGACAGCCAGGTGATCGCCTCTGCTATCGACTCGGTGCTGTTTGTCGTCTCCCGCGGTGCCCTGCGCGCTCAGATGCTGGTCGATGTCAAAAACAACTTCTCGCAGAACGTCGATAAGTTCGTGGGCTTCGTCATCAACTCGACGTCCGAGGGCAAGACCGAGGATGACACCTTCGACGCAGGCTACTACTACTACTATCACCAGTCTGAAGACGCGGCGGCCCGCGACCTGGTAGCCGACGAGGAGTAGTGCCCACGGGACCGCTCAAGACCTAAACTGGTTTTGATGGAATCGACTCACTACCAGACTTTAGGCATTACCGCGGCGGCAAGCGCCGCTGAGATCCGCTCAGCCTACCGTCGCCTTGCCAAGCTCCACCACCCCGATGCAGGCGGTACTCAATCGGGCCACCAGTTGATGCTCACCATCAACGAAGCCTATGAGGTGCTGCGCGAGCCTGAGAGCCGTCGCTCTTACGACCGTTTGCTGGCACGCGACCGGACCCAGGCTCCGACCGCTATCCGTCCAACCCCTGGGGGCCGGGTTGTTTCTAACGACAGTGAGCGCGAATACTGGCTTAAAGAGGTCTACCAGCCGGTAATCACGGCCATCCAGAAAGTGCTCAAGCCCTTTCGCCGCCAACTCGACGAACTTGCCTACGACCCCTACGACGATGAACTGATTGCCGAGTTCATCAGTTACCTGGAGCGCTCTCAAGCCTACTATCAGCAGGCACGGGCAGTTTTCGTCTCTCGTCCCAATCCAAGTGGTGCTGCTCTAGTCGCCGAACTACTGTTTCACAGTCTCAATCAGCTCGGTGACGGCCTTGACGAACTGCGCTACTTTACCCAGAATTACGACTACCAGCACCTGCACGTCGGCCAGGAACTCCTGGGCATCGTCGCTGACCTGCGCATGCAGGCCATGGCTGCAGCCGAGCGCCTCCTGAGAGTGAGATAATAACCTGCGGGTCGCTGGTGTGCTTTGAGTGAAGATTTTTGTCTGTACTATTGCGGTGGCATCCGGTTGGGTGAATCGCAAGGACAGCTGGTTGGTTGAAACGAGGGCAAATGCAGATAGAAGGTAAAGCACTCTGTGCACTTTTAGGGGCAGAGCCGTGCGGCCTGGACCAACTGCCGTCGATTGTCGGTGTCAGTACCGATTCGCGGACAGTAGAATCTGGCTCGCTTTTTATTGCCCTCAGGGGCGAACACTTTGACGGCCACGACTATTTAGAAGCAGCCCTATCCCGAGGAGCAGCCCTCGTCCTGACCGACAGGCCAGTGGCGATCCCGCACCTGCAGGTCGCAGATACCCTGGACGCTTATCAGACTCTGGCCCGCTGGTGGCGGCAGCAGTTTGATATCCCGGTGATCGCGGTGACTGGCTCTGCCGGAAAGACAACCACCCGCGAACTGATTCGGGCGGTACTCGCAACGGCCGGGCCGGTGCTTGCCTCTACCGGCAACGAAAATAACGATATCGGCGTGCCTAAACTGCTGCTGCAGTTGCAGCCCGAGCACCGGTTTTGCGTGGTCGAAATGGGAATGCGCGGTCCCGGCGAAATCGCCCGCCTTACCCGCTGCGCACTACCGACTGTTGGCGTGATTACCAACGTCGGCAGCGCTCACATCGGCAGGCTCGGTTCTCACGAAGCGATTGCCCAGGCAAAGTGCGAGCTGCTGGCCACGATGGGTACGGGTATCGCCGTCTTGAACGGTGCCGATGAGCGGTTGCTGCGTACGGCCCGCGAGTGCTGGTCCGGTCCAATCGTCACCTACGGGTTTTCCACGACTGGTAAGGATGACAGCACTCATCTGCAGTTTGGCGGGGTTACCTTCGAGCCGCCGCTACCGGGGCACCATAACCATCTGAATTTCCTCGCCGCGCTCACCGTAGCCCAACAGCTCGGCCTCGAACTGGACCTGGTACGTGACCGGCTTGCTCCGCTCACCCTGCCGCCTGGTCGCAGCCGCCTGATCGAGCTACCGGCAGACCTCAAACTGGTGGATGAGACCTACAACAGTGCTCCTGAGTCGGCCCGCGCTGCGCTCGACTGGCTTGTCACGATTCCTGGCAAGCGCCACATCGCCATCCTCGGGCAAATGCGCGAACTGGGCGATCACAGCCACGAACTGCACTACCAGCTCGGCTCCCATTGCCGTGCCCTCGGGCTTGACTGGTTAGTAATCTTGCACGCGGGCGAGGACACCGACGCGCTGGCAGCCGGGGCGAAAGGTGTGCCTACTTTATATGAAAGCGACTATCCCAGTCTCACCCAAAAACTCGCAGCCCTGGTTCGGCCCGGCGACCGCCTGTTATTTAAAGCATCGCGGGCAATTGGCCTGGAGAAGGCGATGCATGATTTTCAGATCGCTGTCGCAGGCAAACCAAACCTGGAGAGTGCAGAATAGGAAGAATCCGATTTCGATGGCTCTCCATGACCAGCAGTTCGATTCCCGCTCCTTACCGATTGACCGGCATCAGCCCGAAAGCCTACGAGCATCCGGCGGATCGGGCCGCGACCGCCGCCCTCAAACAAATTCCCTTTATCGACCTGTTCATCAAAAAGCTTTTTGAATTTGGCCTGGAGCGCTCCTACCGGCAGCAACTGCTCGGAAACGGCATCCTGCTCGGACCCAACCAGCTTCCGAAAGTCTACAACTCTTACCTGTCGTGCCTCGATACGCTCGATATCCCCGGCCGCTACGACCTCTATATTCTGCAGACTCCCCAGGTCAACGCGATGGCTTTCGGGGCCGAGCAGCCTGTAATCATCTTGCAGTCGGGGCTGATGGCCACCCTCGATGAAGACGAGCTGAAGTCCGTGATCGCCCACGAAGTCGGACATATCCTCTCCGAGCACGTTCTCTACCGCACGGTGCTCTTTTTGCTGATGACCGTTGGGCTGAGCAACCTGCCCCCGCTCGGCGACCTGCCACTGCGGGCGATTACGCTTGCACTGCTGGAGTGGTCGCGCGCCTCCGAGCTGACCTGTGACCGGGCCGCCGCCCTCGTCGTGCGCGACCCGCGCATCCACTGCCGGACTTTGATGAAGCTTGCCGGCGGCAACGTCGAAGGTCTCAACGTCGATGCCTTTATCCACCAGGCTTCACAGTACGAGACCTGGGACAGCTACCTTGACCGGGGCCTGCGCTTTTTCGGCGAAGTCAATACAACCCACCCTTACGCTGTGCGCCGGGTCTCCGAATTAACCCGATGGATCCAATCGGGCGAGTTTGACCGCATCATCGGCGGCAACTACGTTCGGCGTGGGCAGGAACCGGCACCGACGGCCGAATTTCAAAGAGCAGTTGACTTCTACAGCGGTCAGTTCCGGGGCCTGATTCAGGAGACCGGCATCGGCGTCCAGCAGTTCTCACGCCAACTCTCAGATTGGCTGCGCGACCTTCAGCGCGGTTCTGCCGCCGGGGTCAACTAAGTTAAGACTCGGGCGGCCCAAGGCCGCCCGAAAAATGTTTAGTGATTGGGCAGCTTGAGCCTGACGATTAAATCGCGCGGATCGACCCAACCATAGCGTTCGCGCAGTTGGGGCTGGATCTGCTGGGGGTCAAAGCGGCGGGCCAGTTCGGCCTGCCGCTCCTGTTTCTGATTTTTGGCCTCATCAAGGGCTAACTCAAGCCGGGCCAGATGGGTGTACTGTTCACGCTGATGCTCCCACAGATGCCAGAGGTGGCTTCCGGTTGCGGCACATAGAGCAATCAACAATACACAGCCGAGTGCAGGCCCGAGCACGATTTTCGCCTGAGGCCATCGAGACGCCGCAGCAAGACGCATACCGACTAGCTCTTGCCGAGGGTGCTGGCCAGTAACAGGGCTGCGATCCCGGCGAAAGCGGCCACTACAAAAG
>JANNPH010000105.1:0-50739 GCA_031399965.1 Gloeobacteraceae cyanobacterium SOY_34_metabat_159
CAATGATCGGCTCGAGGTTCACTAGCCACACCTCACCACGCCGGGGCCGTAGCCTGAGCTGAGACCCCGGCGGGTTAGTAGTCAACGAAGTCGCCCCCACTCAGCTCGCGCCATTCGGTGTCTTGCTCGTAATGGCCCACCATCTTCTCCGCCTGCTCGGCAAGGATCCGATTGCGCTCTGCAAGCGACAGCCGCATCAGAGCTTTCCGCTCTACAAGGGATAGCGGTTCTCCAACAGCAACCGGTTCCTTCAACAAATCTTGGGCATCCTCTTGAGTAATCAGCTTTTCGGTCAGAGCATGCAACACGTTCTGACGTAGCCACTGAGACTGTTCAGCGGGCAGTTCCTCCGGCTCCTGACGCCGCCAACCATGCTTGTTAATTTTGATGTACCAGTCCCTGAAGTGGGACTCGGTGATGATGCTCAGATCTCGCATCCGATACAACAGAGCCTGCAGGCTCATGCCGTATCGATGCTTAAGTAGCAGTAGTTCTTCGAGGCCGATGGCCGTGCGCCTACGCCCCACCTCCTGATGAACTGATTCAGCAGGGGCAAGGAATGCTGCTCCGAACCGGAAAGCCGCTTTCTCCTCGTCTACTTCCTCATGTGGACGCAAAACCAAGTGACCCAGTTCGTGCACCAAGTTGAGCCGCTGGCGCTCACCGGCTACGCCGCTACGAGTCACGGCTGCAGCTGCAACCGCTTGCTCGTCAGGGTCATAAGCCACCGCAGAGATGCCGTCGAAACCGTCGCCGGTCTCAATGTCGATCACATGAACAAAATGATCCTCCAGCACACCGACGACACTGGCGATGGGAGCCTGTCCTAATTGCCACATTTTGCGCAATTGATCCGCCGCCTGCTCGGCTTCCTCCACGGAAGAAATGGTCAACTCCATAACGGGTAGGACCGAGCCAGCAGCAGGGTGAAGCAACCGCTGCAGGCGGACTCGCTCTTCAAGATCTCGGCGGACCCAGCTTTCGATTTGCACCTGATCCCGCTTTGGCAGTTTGGATGCCTTGCGGTAGGCGATGAACTGAACCTCGACATCCAGTTCGCCAAAGAGGCGTGCCGCCTTGACACCCAGGGCAGAGGCCAGCCTGGTCAAGACCCGAGGTGAAGGCTGCGACTGCCCTTGCTCGTACTTCGACAGGGCCTGCTTTGTCACCAATCCTCCCAACTCAGCAGATAGGGCCTCTAACGACAACCCACGGGCCAAACGCAGCTGCTTGAGTCGTTGGCTGTTCATAGTATGTTGTGCTCAAATTTCATCTTGGTTGACAAGTAAGCTAAATTTTAGCATTTTTGTCAACCGGCATAGTAAGATACTGGAAGAAGTGACTCGGACGAATACAGGTACACAAAGTGGACGCTGCAGCAATCGCTATCTTGTCCAAAGATGTAGCAACTTTCCTTACCCCCTATCTACCACAGCTTCTCAACTTGGCTAAGAACGCCTCCGATCAAGTCGCAGAGTCTGCAGGTAAAGCAATGGGAGAGGGCACCTGGGAGAAGGTAAAGGTTCTCTGGAGCAAACTCTGGCCCAAGGCCGAAGCAAAGCCCGCTGCCGCCGAGGCATTGGTGGACGCTGCCCAATCTCCGAAGGACGAAGACGCGCAGGCCGCAATGCGCCAGCAACTCAAGAAGCTCCTCACGGAAGATGCGCAGTTGGCTCAGGAGATAGCTCAGTTCTGGCAACAGGCCCAAACCAGTGAGGCAGCAACCGTCACCGTCACCACTAGCGGCGAGCGGTCTATCGCAATAGTTGGCAAGGTCTCGGGTAGCAACATCGTGACTGGCGATGGCAACACCATTCGTTGATGACAGCCACGGTGACAGTAACAAGGTCGCGGACCAGCAAAACCTCGACTGGATTGGTACGCGTTCGGGAGAACGCAGTATTAATATTAGTGGGGATGCATTCAAAAGCACGTTCGTTTCAGGTAATAACAACATAGTTGTTGTCTACTACCAAAGCCGCTTGGAGGCGAGCGCCTCTGACCCGCTGGCCTTTTTGCCTTCTACCCTTGCGCCTAATCCCTACAGGGGTCTGCTTGCATTCCAACCAGAAGACGCTGAACGTTTCTTCGGGCGTGAGAAGCAGGTCGAACTGCTCTGGCAGAAGTTCCGGCAGCTGCACGAGGAGAGTGCTGTGGGTGAGACTACCCGCCGGCTGCTGACGGTCCTCGGCCCGTCGGGCAGCGGCAAATCGTCTTTGGTACGCGCTGGCCTTATTCCCGAGCTGGCGCACCGCCCACTACCTGGCCGGGAGCGGATGCAAATCGGCGTCGTCAAACCCGACGCTCAGCCTCTCGAATCTCTCGCACTTGTGCTTGCCCGCATGGCCACCGGGGAGGGATCCCCAGTGGCCAAGACCCGCGAGTTCGCGGGTGAACTGAAGTTATCCAATGGTGGGCGTTTTGATGGCTTGAGACGCGTCGTCAAGGCGCTGCCACGAACCGACGCATCGGCGCTGGTGGTCGTAGTCGATCAGTTCGAAGAAACTTTTTCATTATGCAAAGACAGCGCTGAGCAGACAGCATTTATCGAGAACCTACTTGAGGCGGCATCGGATCCTGGTGGGACCGTCTCTGTCGTCCTCTGCTTGCGTAGTGACTTTCTCGGAGCAGCCCAGCGCTACCCGGAACTCAGTCGGGTCGTTGCCCAAAATAACCTCATCATTCCTGCTATGAGCAGCGAAGAACTGCGCCAAGCGATTGAGTGTCCGGCGAAGCGAGCGGGTCGTCCTCTGGACCGAGCAACAGTCAACTTATTGATTGACCAAACTGGGGGCCGCGAAGGGGCGTTACCACTGCTGCAGTTCGCCCTGTTACGGATCTGGGAAGGGTTAGTGGTGAACAAGGAACCGGGGGTAACCCTAGAGGAAATTGGCGGGATCGGGGGCTCTCTAGCAGGGGAAGCAGAACGCATCTACAACAAGCTTGATCCTGGCGACCAGAACATCGCCCGCCGATTGTTCCTCGGGCTAGTGCAGTTGGGAGAAGGGACTAAGGACACTCGCCGCCGCATTGAAATTGCCAAACTGGTGTCGTCTCAGGACGAGCCTGAGCGCGTCAGGCGTGTCATCGCTAGGTTCTGCGATCCGGGGGTTCGTCTTGTTACTCTCTCGTCGTCAGGTGCCGGTGAGGAGACAGCAGAAGTGACCCACGAGACCATTTTCGAGCACTGGAGTTTACTGCAGGAGTGGCTCAGCGATCAGCGCGATGCTTTGTCGGAACAGCGGAAAATCGAAGCCTCAGCCGAGGAATGGAAGAAGAAGGGTAGACATAGCGGTTACCTCCTACAGGGTTGGGCATTAAAAGATGCCGAGAGGTACCAGAAAGAAAAGGCTGAGGACTTACCACTCTCGTCGATGACCACCGAGTTTATTAAGAAAAGTCGCAATATCTCACGGTCTAACTTACATGTTATTTCCTTATTTGTAGCTTTTATATTAGTAACTGTGTCAACAGAATTTCAAATGCAACCAATACGACAAACACAATCTAGAAAAGATGAACTACTGCAGACAGTAGAAGAGCTAAAGAACAAAAAGGACGGAAGCTCTACCGCAGCTATAATTTTTGCAATAGAGGAGTTAGTAAGGCTAAAGCACCCCTTTAAAAATTTTGACCTCAGGATGGCAGATTTGAGTATGGCTAAGCTTAGCGGGGCCGATTTCATTGGAACCAATCTTACCAAAGCTAACCTCAGTGATGCAGACCTATACGATGCTAACCTCAGCGAAGCCAACCTCAGCAAAGCAAACCTTCATGATGCTCATGTTGCAATGGGAATCCTCACGAAGGCTAATTTTAGTGGGGCTGACCTCAATGGGGCCAACCTTAACGGGGCTAATCTCATGAAGGCTGACCTTAGCGGAACTGACCTTAGCGGAGCCAACCTTACAGTAGCTCTCGTTCATGAGGCCAACCTCAGTGAGGCTAGGCTTGGCGGGGCTAACCTGATGGGAGTCGGTCTTAGTGGGGCTAACCTTAGTGGGGCTAACTTCAAAAGAGATCAGTATTATGGTCCCGTTAGAAACTTGACAGTTCGACAAGTCAAGTCGGGAAAGAATTGGCAAAGTGCAAAATTTGACGATGACTTCCGCAAGAAGCTGTTTGCACGCAGCACTGCGAATTAGGAACGTCTATGAGCAGCTTTATTCACTTTCACAGTCTTGACGTATCCAGTAATTCCAGTCATTAATTAGCAAGGAAGTGACACTGTAGTAGTCAGGATACAACCTCATTTCCCAGAAGCATAGCAGGTGTAAAGAGACCGTAAGCATCTCATGCTTTCCCAGTGACGAACTTTATTTGTAGCGAGCACCCACACCGGTTGATGCCTGAGGGATGAAACTAATTACCGCCAGCAACTCCGACCGCGAGATCTCTCGGCAGATAAAGATTATCAAGAACACCGTCCTTACCACCCCCGTGGCCGAAATCGAGCGCCCCTCATTCAACTCTAAGGACTCGCCGCTCTATACAGCTGCCACTTCCTTACCTGGCTAAGTGAGCGATGCCCCGAACCTTGACACCTTTCGACAGTGAATGCAACCTGCACAGAACTTAATACTGCCTCTGGCACCCATTCGCTTATCTGCTGGGCAAGAAGCATGTCACAGTGCCTCCCCTACGAGATAGCTACAGTCGCGGCTCGCGGTGGACGACGCTTGCTCGCGCCTGGGCGAGGGGCTTGATGACGATCTGGTCGATGTTGACGTGGGCGGGCCGGGTGGCAGCCCAGACGATGGCATCAGCGATATCTTCGGCCGTGAGTGGCACAAGCCCCGCATAGACCGACTTGGCTCGCTCGGCATCCCCGGCGAAGCGCACCAGGCTGAATTCGGTCTCGACCAGGCCGGGATTAATTTCGGTGACCCGGATTGGTTTACCCAGCCACTCCAGGCGCATCGTGTCGTTGATGGCGTGAACGGCGTGCTTGGCAGCCGTGTAACCGGCGCCACCGACGTAAGTTTCAAGCCCAGCGATGCTGCCGATATTGACGACGTGGGAACCGCCTGCCGCTTCAAGTTTCGGGAGCATTGCCCGAGTCAGGCGCACCAGTCCCAGGACGTTCGTCTGGTACATGCCCAGCCAGTGGTCCTCGTTAAATTCGGCAATCGGTTCGAGGCCCAGAGCACCACCGGCATTGTTGACGAGCAAGTGTACCGCTGCGGGTAGAGACTCGACAAAGCCCTGTACGCTTGCCGGGTCCGTGACGTCGAGGGCAAAAGCCTGACCGCCGATTTCGTCCGCGAGCCCGGTAAGCCGTTCGAGCCGACGAGCACCGATGAAGACTTCAAAGCCGCTCGCCGCCAGTTGGCGGGCCGTGGCTTCACCGATTCCGGCTGAAGCTCCACTCACGACTGCGATACGCCTGGATGTCACTGGTGTCCTCGATTGATGAAATCTCTGTATCCCGACCGGCATGCCGGTGTTTTATGCTACATTATTGCCGTCTTATTCTAGTAGGAAGAACCGCTATGGCCCTTCGATTAGGTGATACCGTGCCTGACTTTACCCAGGCGTCCACCGAAGGCGAGATCCACTTTCACGAGTGGGCAGGAGACAGTTGGGTGGTGCTTTTCTCCCACCCCAAGGATTTTACACCGGTCTGCACGACCGAGCTTGGGGAAGTGGCCCGCATCAAGCCCGAATTCGACAAGCGCAATGTCAAAGTGCTCGCCCTTAGCGTCGATGATGTCGATTCACACAAAGGTTGGGTCGGTGACATTGAAGAGACCCAGGGTTCAGCGCTCAACTTCCCGATTCTGGCTGACGCCGACCGCAAAGTCTCCGACCTCTACGACATGATCCACCCCAACGCCAACAACACCCTGACGGTGCGTTCGGTGTTCGTGATCGACCCTGACAAGAAGCTGCGCCTGACTTTTACTTACCCGGCCAGCACCGGACGCAACTTCGATGAGCTGTTGCGCGTCATCGACTCGCTGCAACTGACCGACCACTACAGTGTTGCCACCCCGGCCAACTGGCAGGACGGCGGCGACTGCGTGATCGTGCCCTCGCTCAAAGACGAAGCCGTCCTCAAAGAGAAATTCCCCAAGGGCTACACGGTCGTGAAGCCCTACTTGCGCACGACCCCACAACCCAACAAGTAGTTCGGTAAGTGATCCATCAATATGAGGAAGGTGAAGAAAACTTACCTTCCTCTATTTCTTAGAGCAGGCAGGAAAGCGGGATTCAACTTGCAAGCAGATGGCTGATTCAGGGCCGCACCATCACCTTGAGCTTCTGGCGCGAGTCCATCGCCGCGTATCCCGAGGGCACGCCGTCAAGGTCTACAGTCAGGTCAAGGACCAGCGAGGGATCGATAGTGCCTTCAATGACATCGGCCATCAGAGCCGGTAAGTAAGCGCGCACTGGCGCGACCCCGCCTCTCAGGACAATATTGTGCCGGAACATCCGCTTGAGGTTGATTGTTTCGCTGCCGTGGGGAACCCCTACAAAGCCCACCGTGCCGCCCGGCCGGGCAATGCCGATTGCTGTCTCCATTGCCGCCTCGGTGCCGACGCATTCGAGTACCGAGAGAGCACCGCCGCCGGTCAACTCCATCACTTCGGCAATCGCCTCCGCACCGCGAGTGGAGACAATATCAGTTGCACCAAACTTGCGGGCAATATCAATGCGCTCCTGGTGGCGACCAAGCAGGATAATGTGCTGCGCTTTCAGGAGTCGTGCGGAAAGTACCCCGCACAAGCCCACTGCCCCGTCGCCAACGACCGCCACGGTGCTGCCGGGTTGCGTGTGGGCTGAGATCGCCGCGTGGTAGCCGGTCGCCATCACATCACTCAGGGGCAAGATTGCCTTCAGCAATTGCTCATCACCCGAGACATCCTCGGGGATGGTGACGAGGGTGCCGTCTGCAAAAGGAGTGCGCACCGCCTCACCCTGTCCACCATCCTGGTTTTGGCCTCCCCAGAAGCCGCTGTGAATGCAGGACGTCTGTAGACCCTTGTGGCAGAACTCGCACCGACCGTCCGAAAAAGCAAAAGGAGCAATGACACGGTCGCCAGGCCGTACGGTATGCACATCTGAGCCAACTGCCTCGACCATGCCCATCCATTCGTGGCCAGTGCGCCAGCCTGGCTCCCAGGCATCGAGGCCCCGGTAGAACCAGAGGTCGCTCCCGCAGATGCAGGCATGGGTGATGCGGACGATGGCATCAGTCGGCTCCTGGATAACCGGGTCGGGAACAGTCTCGATCCGAATATCACCCTTGCCATGAAAAACGGCTGCTCGCATAGTCCACGTCCTCCGGGAAAAACTTCCGGTCCCAGACTAACGAGGGCGACAACCTGCGCATAGTCACCGAGGAGCTAGATTTGCAGGCATTTCAGGCTTATCTGGCAACTTAGCTCAGACTGCGCACGCCCAGAGTAATCGATTTGTCCTGATCACAATTTGCGATCACCCGCAAAAAAGCAACACCTCTTCATGACAAACTGCTAGGCCGAAGACACTGCGACCGGCCCAATTAGATTCTGCAAATTCTGGTAGCCGACTAAAGCGGTTTACCCGGTCGATGCAACAAGTAGTATGCATACTCAATTTGTGCAGGACGGGCTGTGCGTTCCCGGCATAGTCCGCAGCTAAACCTGGTGAGAACAAAGGAGATTGTCCTAACAGGAAAACTTCAGTATGTACCCGGAGCCTTGACCCCGCATATCAAGGCTCTCTATCTTCTATTGTTGATAAAAGATTGCGAACTCTCAGTCGGGAGAGAGAACTGGCTGTGCAAAATGTCATCTCAAGGGAAGTTGGACAGGTGTAGCCTGTTGTCGCACCGTCATAGTGTTCCCTAGAAAGTTTAAATTGCCTCACCATCAGTCATCAGTTAGGTACTTATGTTCCTGAAATATTGCAAACCGCTCACCCCTGGATTTAGGCACCGTTGCCGGGCAATCGTCGCCTCGCTGATACTTGTCTCCTCCACAGTCGCGCCCACAGCCGCCGGCGCAACCACTGCGCAGACCGAGATCCTCTGGGACCGCTGGGGAACGCCCCACATCTATGCCTCCAGTTCTGAAGAAGCGTTTCGCGCCTTTGGTTGGGCGCAGACCCAAAGCCACGGCAACTTGCTGTTGCGCCTGCTGGCGCAAGCGCGCGGCCGGGCGGCGGAATACCTGGGTCCTGACTACCTGGCAAGCGACCAGGACACCCGCCTCCTGGCCATTCCCCAGGACGGCGAACGGCTCTACAACCTGCAGAGTCCGAAATTTAAGACGTACCTTACAGCCTTTGCTGACGGCATCAACACCTACGCCGCTCAAAATCCGGGCGCAATCGACGACGCTCTGGAGGCGGTGCTGCCGGTGAGCGCCATCGACATCGCAAAGCACATCTACCGCGACCAGGCCGATGTCTCCAGTTCCGACTGCAGCACCATCCTCTCGGGCCTCACCGCCAACACGGTCTCGTCCCCTGTGAGCACGCGACCAAGTTCAAACGCCTGGGCAATTGGACCTTCGCGCTCGGCGAGCGGCAAGGCTATGCTGCTCACCAATCCGCACCTGCCCTGGGCGGGCAAGTTGACGACTTATGAAGCGCAAATCGTGGTGCCGAGTGAAGGAATCGACAACTACGGCGCTACCCTGGTCGGGCTACCAATCCTCACTTTTGCCTTCAACAACTTCCTGGGCTGGACTCACACCTCTAACCCGATCGATACCTGTGACCTGTACCGGATGACCCTCAGCGCCGATAGCCAGGGTTATCAGTTCAACGGAGCGGTCGTGCCTTTCCAGACGCGGGTCGAGACGATCCAGGTCAAACAGCCGGACGGCAGCCTGAGCGCCCAACCCTTTACAATCCGGACTGCCATCCAGGGTCCGGTGAAGACAACGGCGGACGGCACCTTCGCGATTCGCTCTGTGAGTCTGGGTGAGTTTCTGGCCTCAGGTGCCGCCGAGCAGTGGTGGGATATGGGACGGGCACGCAACCTCGGCGAATTTGAAGCGGCCCTGAGTCGAGTGCAAATTCCAAACTTCTACGTCGTCTACGCCGACCGCGACGGCAACACCCTCGGAGTGTTCAACGGTCGCCTACCGGTCCGGCCCTCCGGCGACTGGAATTTCTGGCAGCTACCGGTGCCGGGTGACACAAGCGCTCTCCTCTGGAACGCGATCCATCCCTACAGCGACCTGCCCAAAGTACTCAACCCGCCGAGCGGCTGGGTCCAAAATTCCAACAGCGCCCCCTGGTACCTGAGCATGCCCGGACCGGACCCGGCGGCCTACCCTGCCTACTTTGCCCCCAGCTGGCAATTGAGCCGCGAACAACGCGGCATCCACATGCTCACAAACGACACGAGCATTTCCTTTAAAGAGCTTGTCGACTACAAACACTCGACCTACTCGCAACTGGCCGACCGGGTCCTCGTTGACCTGCTTACAGCTGCCAGGCAATCACCCGGTCTTTTCGTCCGGGAGGCAGCCGACCTGCTTGAAGGCTGGAACGGAAACTCCGATGCCAGTAACCGCGAAGCACTGCTCTTCAATACCTGGTCCAACCTCTGGGTCAACCTGACCATCCAGCAATATCTGGCCCAGGGTGGCCAGTTGCCGACCTCGGGTGAGTTCCTTGATTTCGTCAACGGCAGTACTTTCCACAGAATACCGTTCTCATCCAGCAACATCCTGACGACCCCCCAGGGTCTGGCAGACCCACAACTCGCGGTGCGGGCGCTCGGCCTCGCAGCTGCCCAGGTGCGCAAGCGCTACGGCAGGATTGATGTTCCCTGGGGCTCGGTCGCCCGTCTCAACCTCGGCACTTTTGATGGTCCCGGCAACGGCGGCTCAGAAGTGCTCGGTATCTTCCGCCGGTTCGACTTTCCAACCGGCGAAGACGGCCGTCTACAGCCCGCCGCCTCCGGCGAGAGCTACGTGGCGGCAGTCGAATTTAGTGATCCGATCCAGGCACAGGTTCTCAATACCTACGGCAACGCCAGCCAGCCCGGCTCACCGCACATCGGCGATCAGCTGGTGTTTGCAGCCAAAAAACAGCTAAGAACCGCCTGGCGCACCCGCGCCGAGGTCGAAGCGAACCTCGAATCCCGCCAGGTGTTCGAGCGCTAGATCAGCCCCCACCCGCCCTGAGTCATCTCAGGGCGGGGACTACGGGGTCGCCTGCACGACCCAGCGCAGTGCGAAAGGCTCGAACTTGCCCCCCGCTTTCGGCTTACCGGTCAGCACCAGGGTGTAATCGCCCACTTTCGGGAAGGTGACATCGGCCAGCAGCCGGTCTTTGTTGCCGATGTCATCCCCGACTTTGCCTTCGCGCAGAGCGGGTACCAATAGGGCAGAACCGGCCGCTTTCTTGCCGGTATAAATCTTCAGGTCACACTCGCACTGGGCAAGTTGCACCGCCTCACCGCCGCGCTTGACGAGGCCAAACCAGGCGAGGGTCTGGGTACCGGCCTTCGGGCTGTCGTCAGGCTGGATGTGCATCAGAGCACCGACCTGGCGGTTGGCTTTTAATTCGTGAGCAGGGGAGGACGCTGCTGACAAGAGCAGGATAGTGGCGAGTAACCAGCTGTGGCGGTTCATATTCGTTCTGACGCAGACTACTTCTATCCTGGAGGCAATCCGGGGCGTCCTGTCAAAAGACAGCCTGTCAAATCAGTTCAGGGAATGCGCGATAGTCTCATCTAACCCTCATTCTAGAGCCCTACTTAACTAACGGCCTGCAATCATTGGGGCTGGTACATCTATGCTTCTCGCGCTGCCTCGGCTGCGATGTGCCCTGCAAGTGTTGTCATGAATGTTTTTAGCCCGGTTAGCTCGGAGAGTTCTACGAACTCTCCTGTTTGTGTTGCTGTACGTGGCGAAGCTAGCACCGAAGCAGCGTCGTATAGCTTCTCGCGAATGAGGCGTTTGCAGAGGATATCGTAGCGGTCGAGATAGGACGCGCCCTGAAACTCTTTGAATGCGGGGAAATGCGGTGAGCGGTCACTGACGGTTCGCCGGGACCCTGGTGCATCTTCGACAACTATCATCCAGCCGACAAACGGCCGTGGCTGCTGGCCGAAAGCGCCTTCGCGGTAGGCTGTCCAAAGGTCATGTGCCGTACCAATAGCTTCCTCAGTGCGGTTATTGAAGTTGTTGCCAAAAGACGGCCCGACATGGCTCTTCAGTTCAACGGCCGCGACAAGGCGGCTCTTGTTGATCACAAGTACATCCCAAAGCTTTGTTGGCCGAAAGTAGCCTGGGAGCGTGAGCATGGCCCGCCGCTGATAAATATTCGCGTGGGTGAGACCATTGGCACGGACGAGGTCGATAACCAGGGCGATAAATCCGTCCATATTCTTTCCGCTGGTAACACCAGCGCGTTCGCCTTGATCGGCTTTCCCGGCTTCAAGTTGCTTCTGCCTGGCCTTCTCGCGATTGCCCCAGAAGGCTTGAACTGATTCGCGCGCTTTACTCTCATAATCTTGTAGGTCGAGCGTCATCCCTGGTTCCCATTACTGCCGAGCACGGCCCGTTCATCTGGGGTCAATCCATAGAGTGTAAAAGCAGCGGCGTTGCAGGCTGCGAGGTCATGACTTTTGGCCGCGGCCGTGAGCGTGCGACGAAGCTCAACGGGCACGTCCTTCCAGTAAGGCACGCGGATGCGGCGGAGATACTGTGCCTGAAAGCGCAGATAGCCACCGCGCATTCGGGTTGAGTAGGTGGCAACGAAGAGCCGCGCAATGCCGGAGAGGAGGACTGCCTGGAGAGCGTGCAGGTCCCATTATTCGGCGGTGATGTAGTAGAGATTGTGGTGTGGATAGAACTGGCCGTCCTCGTAAACGATCTGGGCTTTACCCTTAATATCCGGGATCAGGAGCTTTGGCTTCTTCGCAAGAGATGGCGTGATCCGGTCGATGGTGCGATACCAACTCCCTGGAGTCTTCTGCGCGATATGACGGGCCAGGAGCACGGTTTTGCGCTCGTTGAGATGGCGTTTCAAGCGCAGATAATTGTCAAGATTTACAAGCCCACCATCGTCGCGAAACGGGTTGATGACGCCGTAGCCACGCCACTGGACCTTGCCGCTTGCAATATCGCGCGTCATGACGAGCGGAAGCTTCCGCTCGTCTTCCACGTCAAGCGTGTCGAACTTGCTGATGTAGACATGGTCGGCACCAGTCGCAACGCCAATACCAACCTTGCAGCTGGTGTCCTCGATCAGCGGAAAAATGCCCTCCAGACGGCGCACGAGGTCCATCTGGCCAGATGGTTCCAGGAGCCAAGGGTCTGAGCCGTTCGCGACGTTCAAGATCTCGCGTACGCCGACTGCAGCATCCGGTACACACTTGGCGGTCAGATTCGCGGCGAGCGGCGTTAGGATTGCGGACTTGATGGCCGGTCTATGCGCGATGCGGGTAGGCCCCGATTTCTCTCGGGTTATGACGGTCACAGCCGGGTAGGCAATCACGTCTGCGTGGAACGCCGGTGTGTCTGTCATGTCGACGTGAACCTTCAAGTGAAACTCAGACGAGACGAGGGCACGCAACGGGCCGCCGTAGCGGTTTTTCATCCAGCGATCGGCACAGATGAAGCCAAGCACCCCTCCTGGTACCAGACTCCGCAGCGAACGCTCGATGAACGGAACATAGAGATCTGCGCGGTCGTAGATGGTCGTGTAGCGACTTCGGTACTCGGCCATCAGCACATCTGGAATAAGTTCAGAACGAACATAAGGCGGGTTACCGATCACCACGTCGAAAGGCGTCGGCAATGCAACCAGAAGGAAGTCGCTGTGGATGAGCCAGCGGTCGGCGATTGCGGTGGCGGTGCGAATGGGAATGCCCTCACCACTCAGACGCGCAACGACGGCAGCGTGAGTCTTAGCAAAGGTGTCGCGATGGATCTCAACGGCACAAATCGCGTCGGCAAGCGTTTCGGGTGGCTGGCCTTGCTCAGGGGAATTCTTCCAGGCCAACAGCAACCGATCAATCGCCGGCAAGAGAAAATCTCCGCTGCCAAAGGATGGTTCGAGCAGGCGCTTCTGATGGAGCGGTTGGTCGATGGTGTATCCAACAAGGTCAAGGATGAACTCCACGACCTCGTGCCGCGTGAAGATCGCTCCACGTTCTTCCATGCCGCCAGCCTGGGCGAGCGCATCGACTGCGGCCGTGATTGGGCACAGCATCGGCAGCGATAGCTGGCTTAGAAGAAGATCATCAAGCATGTATCGCCCCTCGGCACCAGTGCTCGTTGGATCTGTGGCTGTAGCGACTTGATTTCATTGGAGTCTCGACCTGCAGCAGAAGCGGTTCTCAGCCAGGATTATCTTACGAATGGAGATGGCAGCCAGACCGAGATTTAGTGCAACTGTACCTGCAATCATCGAGCACTAGCCTGCAATCGTCCGTCTAGGCCAGCATTATCTG
The DNA here is from genome assembly GCA_031399965.1 of Gloeobacteraceae cyanobacterium SOY_34_metabat_159. Taxonomy (GTDB): domain Bacteria; phylum Cyanobacteriota; class Cyanobacteriia; order Gloeobacterales; family Gloeobacteraceae; genus JANNPH01. The sequence continues at coordinate 13,406 of JANNPH010000105.1, forward strand.
CAACCAGACGTTTTCTAACTGCCACAGATGAGAAGAATCTCATCCTCGCCTCATCCGCCACTCACCTTCCGAGATCAAGATGCAGGCTATTGGTTGTGGCAGGGCATCGGTACTATGCATCCTTCGAGAGACGACCGGGGTCAGGTGAAGATGGGCGATCAGGTACTCTGGAGGAGACAAACAGGATTGTCTGTGCTCTCCTCATCGGCAGGTTCAGAACCGACGCTCGCTGCTTCCCGTGCAGTCAGGCGCTCCTGGCAGCAGTTTTTCCTGGGTGCTCGCTCGCGCATCCTGGTCTGGTACGTCGTGCTGATGGCACTCAGCATCGTGGCATCGCTGCTGCTCACCCGCCAGATGCTCACCAGTCGCTCGGAGCAGCAGATTTCTCGCTTTTTGCGCCAGGAAGTCGAAAATTTCCACCGCCTCGGTCCGGCTCCCAGTGGGCGCCTTGAGGACCGGTTCGACGCATTTTTAGAGCGCAATACTTTCAAGGCAAACGAATCGGTCCTCACTCTGATCGACGGCAAGCTCTACCGGAGCGGAGCGAAACCGCCCGACTTGAGCGGCGACTGGTTGCAGCACCTGACCCTCACCAGGGCGAGCGAGTCAGGTAAGCGCACAGGGCCGGACGGCCCGAGTCTCTACACCGTCGAACCGGTGGGGGAAAGGGGAATGCTGGTTGTCTCCTACGCGATGCAGGGCAAGCTCCAGGAACTCGACGAGACGATGACGGCGGCCCTGGAAGTGTCGCTTTCGGTACTTGCCCTGGCTTCAGTCGCGGCTTGGGTGGCGGCGGGCCGGGTGTTGGCACCTTTGCGGGTGCTGACTGAAACGGCTCGTACGATCCGCGAATCGGACCTCACCCAGCGCATCCCGGTCGCCGGGGCCGACGAACTATCCGAGCTGACCCGCACCTTTAACGAGATGCTAGACCGCCTGCAAATTGCTTTTAGCGGCCAGCGCGACTTCATCAACGACGCCGGTCACGAACTGCGTACCCCGATCACGATCATCCGGGGGCACCTCGAACTGATGAGCGACGACCCGCTGGAGCGGCGCGAGACCCTGGCCCTAGTCACCGACGAACTCGACCGGATGAGCCGCTTCGTGGATGATTTGCTGCTGCTGGTGCGCGCCGAACAGCCGGACTTTTTGCTGGTCGAGGATGTCGATGTCACCAGCCTGAGCGAAGAACTCTATGCCAAGGCCCGCGCCCTGGGCCACCGCCGCTGGCTACTGGAAGCGGTCGGTGCCGGGGCGGTAGCGGCTGACCGCCAGCGGATCACCCAGGCAGTCATGAATCTGGCCCAGAATGCGACCCAGCATACCCTCCCCGGTCAGACCATCGCCCTCGGCTCGGCGGTCGAGGGCGGGACGGTGCGCTTCTGGGTGCGCGATACCGGCGAGGGCATTGCTGGTGCCGAACAAAAGCGCATCTTCGAGCGCTTCGCCCGCGCCGCCAATACCCGGCGGCGTTCGGAGGGTGCCGGGTTGGGCCTCGCCATCTGCAAGGCGATTGCCGAGGCCCACGGCGGCGCGGTCGAATTACAGAGTCGGATCGGGCACGGTTCGACTTTCACCATTACCCTGCCGCACTGAGCGGACGCCCGATGAACCGGATTTTAATCGCCGAGGACGAGCCGCGCATTGCCGCCTTCCTGGAGAAAGGGCTACGGGCCAACGGGTTTACGACCACTGTTATTGAAGATGGACCTGAAGTAATCGAGCAGGCTGACAGCGCCCAGTTCGACCTGCTCATCCTCGATCTGGGTTTACCGGGTTGCGATGGCCTGCATGTGCTGGAGCAGTTGCGCGGGCGCGGCGAGTGGCTGCCGGTGATTATTCTCACTGCACGCGACGGCGTCACCGACAAAGTGACGGGTCTGGAGGGCGGGGCTGACGACTACGTCACCAAGCCTTTTCGCTTTGAGGAGTTGCTTGCCCGCGTGCGTGCCCGCCTGCGCGAACGGCATCTGCCCAAGAGTAAGAGTGAAAATATGCTCAAAGCAGGAGACCTGACCCTCGACCTGCGCACCCGCCAGTTGCGCCACGGAGAGCGCACCGTCGAGCTTTCGGCCCGCGAATTTGTACTGGCTGAGACTTTCCTGCGCCACCCCAACCAGGTGCTGAGCCGCGAGCAGTTGCTCAACCACGTCTGGGACTACGACTACGAACCGGGCTCGAACATTGTCGATGTCTACGTCGGCTACCTGCGCCGCAAATTGGGGGGCGACTACATCGAGACAGTGCGCGGCATGGGCTACCGCCTCAGATTATGAGAGGGCTCTCATCAAAGCTTCACATACCCTTCATCGAGACTGGCAACGCTAAATAGGAGCTTTCTCGGGGGGAAGATTGCATGTGGATTGTCAGACTGGCCCTCAGCCGCCCTTACACCTTCATCGTCGCAGCGGCGCTCGTCCTGATTTTGGGAGTGGTGACGATCCGCCGGATGGCAATCGACATCTTCCCCGACATCAATATTCCGGTTGCGAGCGTGATCTGGACCTACACAGGCATGTCCCCGGACGACATGGAAAAGCGGATCATCACCGTCAGTGAGCGCGCCTACACGACCACCGTCAACGACATCGAACACATCGAGTCGCAGTCGATGCCGGGTATTGGCGTCATTAAAATCTTTTTCCAGCCCGGCGCCAAAATTGAAGCGGCAGTCGCCCAACTGACAGCGACCTCCCAGACGATTACCCGCCTGATGCCGCCGGGCATCGTCCCGCCGCTCATCATCCGCTACAGCGCGTCGAGCGTGCCGGTCCTGCAACTGGGAGTGAGTAGCGAAACCCTCTCCGAATCAGAACTCTACGACTACGGACTCAACTTTGTGCGCACCCAGCTTGCCACGGTGCAGGGCGCGTCGATTCCACTCCCTTACGGAGGCAAACCCCGGCAGATCATGGTCGATCTCGACCTGAACGCGCTCCAGGCCCGCGGACTCTCACCCCAGGACGTGAGTACCGCCATCAATGCCCAGAACCTGATCCTCCCGGCCGGCAGCGCCAAATTTGGCGAACGCGAATACAGCGTCCGGCTCAATTCGAGTCCCGATGCGGTCCAGGCTCTGGGCGATCTACCGGTACGCCAGGTAGGGGCCACGACTATCTACGTCCGCGATGTCGCTCAGGTCCGCGACGGCTTCGCGGTGCAGACCAATATCGTCCGGCAAGATGGTCGGCGCTCCAGCCTGCTCAGCGTTCTCAAAAGCGGCGGCGCTTCGACCCTCGATGTCGTCGAGCGCGTGAAAGCCGCTCTGCCGCGCATCCAATCGACCCTGCCCCCGGAACTGAAAGTCGATCAGCTCTTCGATCAGTCGGTCTTTGTGCGGGCCGCCCTCGATGGCGTCCTCAAAGAAGCGGTGATCGCTGCCTCGCTGACCGCCACGATGATCCTGCTTTTCCTGGGCAGTTGGCGCAGCACGCTCATTGTCACCGTCTCGATTCCGCTTTCGATTCTCTGTTCGATCATCGCTTTGAGCCTGTTCGGGCAGACCCTCAACGTGATGACCCTGGGGGGGTTATCGCTCGCGGTCGGCATCCTGGTAGACGACGCCACCGTCGAGATTGAAAATATCCACCGCAACCTCAGCCAGGGCAAACCGCTCATTCAGGCAATCCTGGACGGTGCTGAGCAAATTGCCACCCCCGCCTTCGTCTCGACTCTCGCTATCTGTATCGTCTTTGTGCCAGTGGTGTTTCTCACCGGGGTGGCCCAGTTTTTGTTTGTGCCCCTGGCGATGGCCGTCGTCTTTGCGATGCTTGCTTCTTACTTGCTCTCGCGCACGCTGGTGCCGGTGCTGGTCAAGTACCTGCTGAAAGACGAACTGCACCTCTACCGCGAGGAGGCACATCAGGAGGAGGGCGACTTCATCTGGGGTATCCATCAGCGCTTTAACGGCGTCTTCACCCGCTTTCAAGCAGGCTACCGGCGCGCCCTCAACTGGGTGCTCACCCACCGCCCAATCGCCTTTATGCTCTTCGGCTCCTTCTTTGTCGGCTCTTTCTGTCTGCTACCCTTCCTGGGCCAGGACTTCTTCCCACAAGTCGATGCCGGACAGTTCCGCCTGCACGTGCGCGCTGCCGCCGGGACCCGCATCGAGGAAACAGAACGCCTCTTCGGCCGGGTCGAAGCGACGATCCGCCGCACCATCCCGAAAGAAGAACTGGCGCTCATCACCGACAATATCGGCCTGCCTGTGGGCGGCGTCAACCTCGCCTTCAGCGACGCTGCGACCATCGGTTCAATCGATGGCGAGATCCTGGTGGCGCTTAAAGAAGGCGAGCACCGGCCGACCGCCGAGTACATCGAGCGCCTGCGCCAGGACCTTAAAAAAGAGTTTCCGGGTGTAGTCTTCTTCTTCCAGGCGTCCGACATCGTGACGCAGATCCTCAATTTCGGGCTACCTGCACCGATCGATATCCAGATTTCAGGCCCCAACCGCAACCAGGCCAAAAATTACCAGCTCGCCCGCGAAGTGGAAGGCCGGGTCGCCCGCATCGCCGGAGCGGTGGACGTGCACATGCACCAGGTCATCGATTCACCCGAACTGCGCGTCGTCGTGGACCGCACCCGCGCCGAGCAGGTCGGTCTCACCCAGCGCGACGTCGCCAACAACCTGCTCATCTCGCTCAGTTCGAGCGGTCAGGCCGCTCCCAACTACTGGCTCAACCCCAAAAACGGCGTCAACTACCTGGTTGCCGTCCAGACACCTCAGTACCGCATCAACTCGCTCGCCGCTCTGGAAAATACTCCCATCGTCGCGGCAGGCGTCACAGCCCCACAGTTGCTGAGCAATATCGCCACTTTTGAGCGCCGCACGTCGATGGCCGTAGTCAACCACTACAACGTCCAGCCCGTCTACGACATTTACGCCAACGTGCAAAAGCGCGACCTCGGCGGCGTCTCGCGTGAGATCGACGCGATTGTCACCGACATCCGGGCCAAACTGCCGCGCGGCAGCGCGATTACCGTGCGTGGCCAGGTCGAGAGCATGAACAGTTCCTTTTTGAGCCTGGGCCTCGGGCTGGTTTTCGCCATCGTGCTCGTCTACTGCTTGATGGTGGTCAACTTCCAGTCCTGGCTCGACCCGTTCATCATTATCACGGCGCTGCCTGGAGCCCTGAGCGGCATCCTCTGGATGCTCTTCGTCACCCAGACGACCCTGAGCGTACCCTCGCTGATGGGGGCAATCATGAGCATCGGCGTCGCCACGGCCAACAGTATTTTGCTCGTCACCTTCGCAAACGAGCAACGGGCAGAAGGCAAAGATGCGCTCGGTGCTGCCCTCGCGGCCGGTTTCACCCGCCTGCGCCCGGAGTTGATGACGGCCCTGGCAATGATCCTCGGTATGCTGCCGATGGCCCTCGGCTTCGGTGAGGGCGGCGAGCAAAATGCGCCCCTGGGCCGGGCTGTGATTGGTGGCCTGCTGGTCGCCACGGCAACCACTCTTTTCTTTGTCCCCCTGGTCTATAGCGTCCTTCGCACCAGGGCGTCCGGTTCTTCTGACGACGAATCGGGCGCTGCACTCATTCCCCAACCGCAGCAGGAGTAATTCCGATGCAAACCGACCCCACCCCACCCAGACCGCCGCGCTCCCGGTCACCGCTGCTCGCCATCCTCCTGATTGGCGGCACGGTCATCGCCGGGTTATTGACCCTCGGCATCCTGCCCCGGTTGCAGCGCCAGACCGAATTGCAGGCCGCTGTCGAGGAGCAGGCGAATGCTCTACCCACCTTCAACGTCGTCCGGGCACGCCGTGCGGCAGCCAGCGGTGCACTGCTCCTGCCGGGTAATGTCCAGGCCCTTCAAGAAACGACCATCGCCGCTCGGGCCGATGGCTTCGTGCGCCGCCGCCTGGTCGATATCGGCGACCGGGTGCGCACAGGTCAACGCCTCGCCGAGCTTGAAACACCCGAAGTGGACCAGCAACTTGACCAGGGGCGTGCCTCCCTCGCTCAGGTCAAAGCCCAGCGCTTACGCGCCCGCAAAGATGCCGATTTTGCCCGCACTACCTATGGGCGCTGGCAGCAACTGGTGGCCGAGGGAGCCGTGTCGGAGCAGGATGCCGAGGAGCGCCGCTCGGCCCTCGACGTACGCGAAGCCGATGTCGCCGCCGCCGAGGCAAACGTGGCGGCCTCCGAGGCAAACGTCCGACGGCTCGTCACATTGCAGGCGTTCCGAAATGTGAGCGCTCCTTTTGATGGGGTGGTCACCGAGCGCAACCTCGATACTGGTGCCCTCGTTGTCGCGGGTAATAACGGGCGGGGCCTCTTTCGGATTGCCCGCATCGACACCGTGCGCATCTTTGTGAATGTGCCGCAAAACCTGGTGCGCTCGATCCAGGCCGGCCAGACCGTCAATGTCGATGTGCAGGAATTTCCAGGGCGCAAATTCAGCGGCAAGGTGACCCGCACGGCGGGTGCCCTCGATCCGACAGCTCGTACTCTTCTGACCGAGGTGCGCCTGCCAAACGCGGATCGCTCGCTGCTGCCCGGCATGTACGCCCAGGTGACCTTCGACCTCCAGCGCGTCGAGCCGCCGATTTTAATCCCGGCCGGTACGCTTGTGACCGGTACCGAGGGTGCCAGGGTCGCCACCGTCAAGGCAGGCCGCATTCGCTTTCAGAAAGTGACCCTTGGTCGCGACCTGGGTAGCGAAGTCGAAGTGCTCGCTGGTCTCACCGGCCAGGAACAGCTCGTCACCAATCCTTCAGACGCGGTAGGCGAGGGCACACCGGTTCAGGTCGCCCCTACTCCGGCACCAAAGCAGTAAGACTTTTCCTCCAAATCTCAGGCTGACGGCCCGATTTGCAGTGAATACTTACAGAATTGTTGAATTTCTTGCAGGTCCTGGAATGCCTGATCCCGGTCGCTTATGCTGTAGCGAGAACTGCTCGACTGCGACAAGCAAATTTCCGTATGCAACAACTGCTGGGTAGGGCTGAGCCGGGAGGGCGACAGCCGGAAATGGTCTACGTCACTTCGCACAAGCGCTGGCCCTTCAGCGTCGCCACGACTCGCGAGGTCGTACCGGACACCGCCGTCGTCATTGCCCAGGCAGACTGTCATGCGCTCGCCATCTGGCTGGCAAGCGCCATCAACGCCACCCTCGACAACTCCGAGTACACCCAGGCCAAACCGGCAGGCTGCATCGAGCGCAGTGGTCATTTCGCCGTCGCTGCGGGCAACTTGTTTGCCTGGAGCTGGTCCTGGAGTTGGAGCAATAGCGGCGTGCAGGTTGCCCGCGATATCGAAGACAACCTGGCCGAACGGCTGAACGCGCTTTGTGCCTGTTCCTGCTGAATCATCGGCCTGATGACCGAGGCTGAAGGCTTACTGGCCTGATTGCTGATTTCCTTTTTCTGGCTGCGAGCGCTGGTGTTCTTGCCAGTACTCGCGGAACTCTTCTTCACTCTTGCCATGCTCGGCGTAGACCTTTGCCATTCCGATCGCTTTGCGGTCTTCGAGGTCGGTGAAGTCAAGCCTTTCCTGACCCAGGGCCTCGGTCGCCCAGTCGGTCGGCTGATTGTCTGCAAAGATGCGGCCGACAGTGCGCACGGCTCCGTCGAAGTTGAGGTCGCCATTGATATCTTCGACCGCGTCTTGATAGTCAGACTCGCTGTGAGTGGTCTGGTAGTCGTCGAGCATCTTCTGCACGTTGCCCTGTTCAAATTGCACCATCGCCAGGTCGAATTCGAGGCCCGACATCTTCTCGGTAGAGCCGGGGTTGTTCGGATCGGTCGGCACCCCTTTTTGCAGCAGGTTGTCGATCACGTTCATGTTTTCATCCAGCAGCCCGGCATTGATGGAGAGCAACATGTCCTTGGCGGCGTCGGAGTGGTCGGCAAAAAATTCAAACGGGGTCTCGATCACCCCGACCCCGAAGGTGCCGGTCACCTCGCTCGCGGCCTCGAAGAAGTGCACGTCCTTCGTACCTTCGTTCGATTCCATGATTTCGTCAATCGAGGCGTAATAATCACTGCGCTCGGCGATCGTGTCGTAGTTCTCGGTCCCGTGGGTGCGCGTCGCGTCGTAAGCTTCCTGATTGCTGGTGTCTTCGTAAAAGATGGGCATCAAGGGTTCAAAGCTGGGAACGATTTCCATTTCCGGCTCCGGCCGGTCGATGGCGTAGGTAGGTTCGCCATTGTCGGTGCAGGTGCCGGCCTCGTCACTGCTGTAACCGTAACCGTCGCCAAAGTCCATAGCAACGGTCTGCTCAGCGTCGCCGCCCAGCCAGGCAGTTTCCTCTCCATAGCAAGCATCGTATTCAGGTTCTGGAGCGCAGTATTCTGCGCCCATTTCTTCCTGGTCTTCCATTGGGTTCTCCAAAAGGGATCTGCGTTCCTGGTCTTTGCAGGTTTCTCATTAATATAGGCAGCACCTTCGGAGGTTCAGTTATCTGCGCCGTGACCAATCCTCGTTTAAACGCTCCTGAACAGACTTGATGGTGAAATCCCCCCAGCTACCGAGGCTCAAGTACCGCTCAGTGGCAATGATAAAAGCGTGTTTTCTGATCTGAGCCATGGCAAAGTTCAACTACGAACAACCTTTCACTGAAATTGATTTCCGTGCCCACCCAGAGCGATACCAGGTCGGCGTCGGCGAGCAGGGAGTTTTGCTGGTGGAGCCTTACAAGAGTGAAATATTACCCTACTGGCGTTTTCGCAACCCCGAGGCAGCCCGCACTTCCTCAGAAACGATTTATCAACTATTCCTCGACTACAAAGCGAAGGGCGACTTCGTCGGCATGGACATGGCCCGCAAGTTTTTGCAGATGGGTTGGACTCGGGCCAGGCGCTATGCCAACCACCCAGGCGGTCGCAAGTGGAACAAAGAGCGCACCGAAGTTTTACCTTACGCACTCGACCAGGAGAAAGCGGAAGCCGCTGCTATCTTCTATGAAAAATATCGGGTAGCCCGCGAAGACCCAGAATATATCGAGCAAAAAGCCCAGCACCAGGCGCTATACGAACGCTGATTTCGCCATCCCTACCGTTTAGCGCCATCGCTTCGAGCGGTCACGCCCCTGGCAGCCGCGCCCGCTGGAACAGCTGGGCCGGGGTGAAGACGAGTCCCGGCAGAAGGGCATCGGCAAGCGCCTGATCTCCGGTGAGCGTGACTGGGGCGCGGTCGGGGTAGAAGATAGTCAGGCTGCGGGCCTGGGGATCAACAATCCAGACTCTCATTACGCCCGCCGACAGGTAGTCAGCGGCCCTGGCTGTCAGAGCGCCAAACAACTGCCCTGGAGAAATAACCTCGACCACCAGTTCTGGCACCGCTGGACAGGCATCGTTCTCCATCCACTCGGCGGGCAACCGCTCGAACGAGATGAAGACCACATCGGGCAGCGGCACCCAGTCTTGGTCTTTGCGGCGGAGCAGGACTGCCCACTCCCGTTCAGCCCGGCCCTGCTTGCCACCCCATGCTTCGAGCAATCTTTCGAGTACCCGTTGAATGCTGATGTGGAAGTACTTCGGTGCCATCTTCGGTACAGCCACTCCATGAATCAGTTCAAGGTTCTCGTCCCCTTCCGGCAGATTGAGAAAGTCCTGAAGGGTCAACTGTTTCTCCGTCGTCTCAACCATGGCTTCGCTCACGGTGCCGCCGCCTCAACGATATCAGGACACATTCTCCCAGGGACTGCACCAGTGACAGGTCGAGCACACCCGTTTTGCAACGGAGCTGCCTACGTTGCCTTGCGCTGCTCGGGCTGGGTATACCACCAGGCCCAGGCGATCAGCACTGCCTGAAATGGCAGTCGCAGCCAGTACAGGGTCGGGTCGTAAGGGATCTCATCGAGCACGATGTCGTTAATGGCCATGTTGATGTTGGCCGGGAAGACCGCAATAAAAAGGGCCACCAGCCCCCAGGCCGCTGCTCGACTGACCGGCGGCACCAGCAGTCCGATGCCGCCTAAAATTTCAAAAAAGCCGCTGATATAGACCAGGGCCAGGTGATAGGGCAGGTACGGCGGCACGATTCGCACGAACGGGTCGGGGTTCACGAAGTGGAGCGTGCCTGCCGCAATGATCAATAGAGCCAGCAGCCAGCGCAGAATCTGCTTGACGTTCACTTGGAAACCTGGACGGCAGCCAGAATATCCTGTTGCTTCACCGTCCGGCGCGACCAGAGGCGGCTGTCGAGACTCGCAGTGCGGTTGTCGCCGAGTAAAAAGTACTCGCCTGCAGGCACAGTCAATGGGCCAAAACTCGCTCCGGGCTTCGGATCTTTGGGATCCTTCGCGGGTAGGACCTGGATAAACGGTTCTGCAAGTGGTTGCTCGTTAACAAAGGCCCGATGACTGGCAACCCGCACCGTCTCCCCCGGTAGGCCGACGACCCGCTTGATCGAGGTCTGGTCCGGCTTATCGGGGTCTTTCACCATCACCAGATCAAACCGTTGCACCGGCTTGTCCCGATAGAGACCAAAATTTTCGCGCACGACCTGCTGGTTAAAGATCGTCGGCTCCATAGAGCGATCGGGCATCCGGCGCAGGCGGATATCGGTCTGCAGCGCACAGGCGCCTAGCAAGAGAATGGGCAGGAAGCGGAAAAACTTGGGCATGCATTCCATCAAAGCGCAGCGAGGCACACTCAGTCCACTGCGGACCGACCTCAAGCACAGCTATCTCAGCAGCCCAATCGCCCTATCCCCTATCCAGAAGGAGCGCGACTATTACAGCTTGTTCGGCAGGGGGCAAAAACGGGGAGTTGCTTGTTCATAGCTACCACGCTGAATATCGCCTTCTCCAGGCCAAAAATTGCTCACTTTTTGCCTGACAGGTCTCCTCAATGCACCTCGGCGCCAGCAGCGATTAGAGACTTGGCGCCCTCATCTGACCGGGCTAGACCCAGCACCTGATGGCCAGCATTGAGCAATTCCGGGACGATAGCGGAGCCGACAAAGCCGGTAGCTCCGGTGACGAAAACACGCATGATAGTTTTTCTTTCTGGCTTCGTATCCAACGTTTGTTTCTAACTCGGGTCAGCTGGCAAGGATCGAGATAACACCGAGCGCCAGGCCAACGCTACCCTCACCGACCGCCGAGCCGCCCCAACGAAACTTCGAGCAGAGGGTCACCCCAAAAGTTCGCTTGCAGCGACCACTGTGGCAAACTCACCCTCCAGACTGGCGAGCGCCGCCTCGTGGATGACCTGGGCCGGAAAGTGCTTGCCTCGATACACACGGTCAAAGGTAGCCACCGCATCCTCGACCACCGTCGCCTCGAAGCCCAGGTTCGCTGCCATGCGCGTGGTCGTCGAGACGCAGTGATCCGTAGTCAGACCCACCAGGACCAGTTTTTTGATCCCCTGCTCCCGCAGGTAGCTTTCCAGGACTGTTCCGATGAAAGCACTGTTCACGGACTTCTGGAAGATCGGTTCGCCTGAACGCGGTTTCGCCTCCGGTTTGAAGGCGAAGCCTGGCTGGGTTGGCCGCAGGGGCGAATCAGGAGACAGCGAGAGGTGCTGCACATGGATCACGGGCCGACTCCCCTCCCGCCAGACCGAGAGCAACTCGCCGATACGACGCTCGGCTTGCGGGTTGTTGCGGGTACCCCAGACCGGATCGTCAAATGCTTTTTGGACATCGATCAGCAGCAGGGCCGCAGAGTGTTCTTCCACAGTGTTTGCCAGGAGCCGACCTCCTCAGCTTCTGGAGGATTGGGGTGTCTGTCAACTGCAATTCCCACCACTACCCCGTTACGAATGAATTCCGGCTCAAAGGAAATATTACTGGTCTGGCCTCCACTAATTTCAAGCCACTGCAATTAGGGCTCGCCCTCAACATCGTGCAGAGTTTGCTTTTTTTCGTCCTTGGGCAATGTTTTCAGCTATCGAGAACGTATCCCTGCGCGATTGCTCCTGCCTGGTCCTCGAAGATTGCCATGGCGGTTGCCATCCGCTTGAACCCAAGCTTTTCGTAGAATGCTCCTTTGCCAGGGACCGAGTACAGGATAATTTTCCTGTGGGTTTTCGACAGTTGCACAAGCTGCGAAACGATCTGCCTGCCGATGCCCAGACCCTGGTGAGTCGGATGCACTGCGACATCCGCGATGTAGGAGCAGTCAATTCCATCCGCCAAGGCCCTGCCCGCGCCAACGAGCCGCCCGCAATCGAAGACGAAGAACCTGAACATGCTGTTTGAAAAAGCAGTCTTGAGGTCTGCCGGGTTCTTGTATCCGAGCGGAGCAGCCAGGTACAGCTTCGAGAGTTCTTCCCAGTCGACGCGGTCTAACGAATCGTCCCATTCAAGGGTCATCCCTTCCTCCAAATGGACAACCGCCGGTCAGGCAAGCGCCAGTTCGACCAGAGAACTGATCCCGGCAATGTTTTGCATTAACTCGTCGCTGAGGTCGAATCGCTGCTGCAGGTAGGCAGGAGTGTTGTAACTCAGCCAGGTCTGTCCCAGTTCGTCGTCCCAGGCCAGGGCCTTGAGCGGCAAGTCGAGGGCGCACAGCGGAGCGTAGGCCATCAGGGGTGTGCCGCTCTTTGGGTTGCCAAAGATTAGTAGCTGGGTGGGACGCAGGGATAGGCCCACCTTTTGCGCCTCGGCACTTTGATCGATGTGGGCAAAGAGAGCAATGTTCTTCGCCTCCAGGACGGCCTTTAACCTGGAGATCGTCTCGGGGACCGGGTACTGACTGGGCCGAGTGACAATGCCGTTGTCCGTGCTCATGATAATGATTTTGCTTTTATCTCCATAGCAGCAGTGTACTCGCCACGGCGCGCTGCCCAATTGCACCTGGCTCGATGCAGTAAAGCCTGTTGTGCCACCGACACATTCGCTTCCTTGCCCTGCCAAATCTCCAAAGCCGGTTGCTGGACGGCACGGGAAAATGAAAACGTCAACGCCCAGGGCCGTTGCGACTTGAATCGGATACTCATGGCATTCAGACGGGCCGAGGCCAGTTCAGCGGGTTGGCCGCCCGACAAAAAGGCGATCCCCGGAACAGCAGCAGGGACAGTCCGCAACAGACAATGCACCGTGGCATCAGCTACTTCGTCTACCCCTGATTGATTGGGGCAAGCCAATCCGGGAAGTACCATATTGGGCTTCAGGATCATGCCCTCGAGCGTCACCCGTTGTGTGTAAAGCTGGTCGAAAACTGTTTGCAGGACTGCTTCCGTTACTGCGTAGCATCGCTCGAGGGTGTGATCGCCGTCCATGAGCACTTCCGGCTCGACGATGGGGACCAGTCCGGCTTCCTGGCACAACGCGGCATAGCGAGCCAACGTCTGGGCGTTTGCCTCGATGCAGCCTCGGCTGGGCAGACCATCGCCCACGACAATCACCGCGCGCCACTTGGCAAAACGGGCACCCATTTGAAAATAATCCTTGAGGCGGTCGCGCAATCCATCCAGACCTTCAGTAATTTTCTCGCCGGGATGAGCCGCCATGTCCTTCGCCCCAATATCCACTTTGATGCCGGGAATGATTCCCGCGTCGGCAAGACTATCGACGAAGGAAGTACCGTCCTTCCGGTGCTGGCGGATCGTCTCGTCGTAGAGGATCGCTCCACCGATGTACTCACCCAGACCAGGAGTGGTTACAATCAATTCCCGATAGGCGTGCCGAGCTTCCTCAGTCTGGGGAATCCCCAACACGGCAAATCGTTTGTTGATAGTTGAATTGCTTTCATCCATCGCCAGCAAACCCCTGTCACCGGCGATAAGCTTTCTTACAGTGTCTGAAAGCTTTTGCATATTCATCGGTGTGATCTCCATAAACTGATCGGTTATTCGACCCGGAGCGGGGAAACCGGGGGTTATTCGAGCTGGATCTGCACAGACGTCCCCTGCTGTCCCTCCTTGATACCAGGTTTAAAGATCACCAGAGGGATATACACATCACAAACATCGAGTCTACTGACCTTCTTCCAGGTCGTCGTCATCAAAGTGTGGCTACACACAAATCAAGCCTGGATTTGCGCTCCTGGTCAACGGCAGCAGCCATCTCAACTGGCTGGAAGTCCGCCGTCTGCAGGGACTCATTGCCGATTTCCACCCGTGAAACTTCGGAAGAGCGCGGGGACTATACTCATTAGGCAGGCGGCGGACTTTCCAGGCAAGGCGAGCGAGGGACGGCACCGTGAAGCGCATATTTTTGATTGGGGCGACGATCTTTCTGGTTGCGGTGGCGCAACTCGTTGCGTGGCACTCCGCGTCGAGCCTGGGCGAGTCCGGTAGTGAAGCCTGTCCTCGCCCGGCGGCAGGCGGCTTCGCCAGTTCGCCGCCCCTGCTGCGTAGCAGAGACGGCCGAATCGAGGCTACTCTCGCACTGCGCAACTATAGGGACGAGCGCTTTTGTTTGGTGTACAACGGCACGGTGCAATCCCCGACGCTATGGGTAGAACCGGGTGATACCGTCGTGCTGCGCATCCGGAACGAACTGAACGCCTCGGCGGTCTCCTCCGGAGAACATCGGCACCCGGCCGGCCGCCTGCGCAACCCCTGCTTCGGGGCCGCCGCCGCTGCCAGCCCGCTGCGCACCAACCTGCACTTCCACGGCCTGAACATCCCGCCCACCTGCCACGCGGACGATGTGCTCGGCACGGCGATCCCGTCTGGTGCCACCTTCGAGTACCGCTTTCGGATCCCCACCAACGAGCCGCCGGGCCTGTACTGGTACCACCCGCACCCCCACGGACTGAGTGAGAAGCAGGTGCTCGGCGGGGCAACAGGTGCCCTCGTCGTGCGCGGCATCGAGCGGGTGAACCCCATAGTGCGCGGTCTGCCGGAGCAGGTTCTGGTCCTGCGCGACGTGCAACCCCATTCAGAGGCGGACAGCCGCGGCCCCCGCCTCTGTGCGGACCAGGAAGGCTCCACCAGGCCCGCCAAGGACGTTTCCCTCAACTTCGTGCCGGTTATTTTTCCTGCCGACCGACCGGCTCGGATGCACCTGGGGGTGGGCGAGCGCCAGTTCTGGCGCGTGCTCAACGCCTCGGCAGATACCTACTTCGACCTGCAGCTCAGCTACGACGGCCGGCCCCAGGCCCTCGGGGTGGTGGCGGTGGACGGCGTGCCGACGCGGCAGGACAATCTTGGCCGGGCGTACCCCGTCACCCTGAGTGCCACCCATGTACTGCTGCCGCCCGGTGCCCGCGCCGAGTTCATCGTCCAGGGCCCGGACAGCCAGGTGCACGAGGCCAAATTGCTGACCCTGGCCTACGACAGCGGCCCGGACGGAGACTGCGACCCCGAGCGGGTGCTGGCCCGCATCGAGACCGCAGAACAGCCGCAGAACCTGCCCACCATGCCGATCGCGGGGGCCGGCGAACGCCCGGTCCGCTCCATGCGCTTCAGCCGAATCTCAGCCGTCAGTCCTGTGCGGACTCGCAGACTTTACTTCTCCGAGAACAACGACAGGGGGGAGTTCTACATCACCGAGGACCGACCGGGCAACCGGCCGAAGCTGTTCGATCCGTACTTCACCAAACCCAATATCACCATTCAGAAAGGCAGCGTCGAGGACTGGATCGTTGAAAACCGCAGCCGCGAGTCCCACACCTTTCACATCCACCAGATCCACTTCCAGGTGCTCAAGCACGACGGGAAGCCCGAAAATGACGCCGTGCTGCGCGACACGATCGATGTACCGTTCTGGGACGGTAAGGGAGCTTCCTACCCGAGCGTGAAGCTGCGCATGGACTTCCGGGATCCAGAGGTCGCCGGCACCTTCGTCTACCACTGCCACATCCTGGAACACGAGGACGGTGGCATGATGGGCACCATCGAGGTGAAGCCGGTCGGCAAAACGTCTGGCAAGGTTCCGTTGAAAAACTAAAAGCTATACCCTGTGACCCTTTCAGCTGCAAACATTGGTGATGACGTGCCCATGAAGAGCGGACTTTCGATTAAAGTCTAGACATCCTGTGCAAGCTACTTCTGGACACCCAATCGCCATGGAAACCCACATCCCGAGCGCCAGGGACATCCGCGGCACATCTCCACTCGTCGCGGTTGAAAACGAAGCGGCCCCCAGACTGATTGTCGATTCGCCGCTTCCTGAACCGCTGTCCAGGGGTAAGGTTTTTATCCAATACCGGACGGAGAACCTGCGCGTGTTGCCGGTGTTCGGCAAAGGTGCCCTCGACGTGTCGCCGCGCATCGGCCATCTCCACATCACCGTCGACGATGCCCCCTGGCATTTCGTCGACAGCAGCGGCGAAACCGTGATCCTGGTCGGCCTTGAACCCGGCCCGCATAAAGTGTTGTTCGAGTTGGCCGACCCGACCCACAGAGTCATCACCAGCGAGACGGTGACCTTCACAGTGCCTAACGAACGGCCGTGATCACTTTCTGCCACCCTTCATCCCACTCGTCCAGAACATCTGCCTATCGCCGCGATGTGCCGCAAGCCGAAGCTCACATCCTCGATGCAGGTCATTTCGCGATCGATACCGCAGCGGATCAGATTGCGGAACTTGTCCGGGGCTTCATGCAGTAGCGACATGGGAGGAGGACAAATGTCTGATGAAACCAAATTTGACCGCCGCCGTTTTCTGGAGACTGTGGTCATGACCCTTGCTGCTACCAAACCCATCAACATCGGTTCTGTGAATGCTCAATCTAACCAGATAGACCCGGCAAATGCGACCCTGATCAAGCCGGGGACGAACATATCGTTCGGCTCACTGAAACAAATCGATGCGGGTGTCTTGAATGTTGGATACGCCGAGGTGGGTCCCACCGACGGTAAGGCGGTCATGCTTCTGCACGGCTGGCCCTACGACATTCACAGCTTCGTCGATGTCGCGCCTATGTTGACAGCGACGGGTTACCGGGTGATCGTCCCGTATATACGCGGCTATGGCACAACGAGGTTTCTTTCCAGTGAAACGTTCCGCAATGGACAGCCATCGGCGCTCGCGCTCGATACCATCGCTCTGATGGATGCTCTCAAAATCAAGCAGGCAATTCTCGCCGGTTTTGATTGGGGAGCACGGACGGCTGACATCATCGCAGCGCTCTATCCTGAACGCTGCAAGGCGCTCGTCTCAGTGAGCGGTTATCTTATCGGTAACCAGGAAGCTGGCAAGATGCCGTTACCGCCAAAGGCTGAACTCGAGTGGTGGTATCAATATTATTTTGCTACCGAGCGTGGTCGGGCAGGCTACGACAAATATCGGCAAGACTTTGCCAGGCTCATCTGGAAGATTGCTTCGCCGAAGTGGAACTTCGATGATGCGACGTTCGATCGCAGCGCAGCATCCCTTAACAATCCAGATCACGTTGACATCGTGATTCATAACTATCGCTGGCGTCTCGGCCTGGCTGAAGGTGAGCCGAAATATGACGCTCTGGAAAAGCGACTTGCCGGAAGTCCAGTCATTACCGTGCCCACCATTACCCTCGAAGGAGATGCCAATGGTGCCCCGCATCCAGATCCCAGTTCTTACGCCGGCAAATTCTCAGGCAAATATTCGCACCGCACGATCAAAGGCGGCATCGGGCACAATCTGCCTCAAGAGTCCCCGCAAGCCTTTGCTGAAGCTGTCGTCGCAGTTGACGGTTATTAATTGGCATTAGCTTGCTCCGTTCGAAGACATCGCCAACATACAAAGAAAAACATTTAGCACTCTTTCCAGGGCGAGCCTATTTTCGAGAGCACTCTCAGTCTCAAAACAGCTGGAAATGTTCACGGAGCGCTTTCAGGTAAGCTTTGTCGGCTTCCAGCAAAGCCTCGTCTTGAACATCCAGTGTCCGCACTATTGCAGACTCGGGGATAGAATCCGGCTGTGCCTGAGTCTCCAAGGTGGAGACCACCGTGAGCCCCGAGGCAAACAGCAGCAAAGTGGCACAGGCCCGAACGCGGTCGATATAGTTGTCCATGAATTTATCGCATTGAAGTTTGTTCTATGAAACTGACAGCCTCCCGACGCTAAGTGCGAGCACTATAGCGCGGGGTTCCTGGTTCAACGAGTCAGCTTGCAGCATTAGATTGCTCCTCTGCTGTAGCGGCTGGTCTCTCCCCAGGCGTTGAAATTTCCGGGTGCCCCCCGGTATTTTTTGGGTCTTGCTGCTCTGAAGATTCGGGGCAGTCCGGACAACGACCCTTGAGTACCTTGGCCAGAATGTTGATGGCCGCATTCTGGTCTCGGTCCAGCACGCATCCGCACTGGCAAGTATGGGTACGCGTAGACAGAGACTTCTTGACAATGGCATGGCAGGCTGAGCACTCCTGACTGGTGTAGTGCGGGGGAACGGCTATCACTACTCTCCTAAACACCTTGCCGAAATACTCGGTCCACTGTCTGAACAGCGACCAGCTTGCATCGCTGATGGACTTTGCCAGATTGTGATTCTTCACCATGTTCCGCACTTGCAAGCCTTCAAGAGCAATCAGGTCGTGAGACCGAACCACGCACCTTGCTGTCTGAATCGCAAAGTCTTTGCGCTGCCTTGAAATCTTGAGATGCTTGCGGGCAAGCGCTTTAATCGCTTTGCGGCGATTCGCACTGCCCTTCTTTTTCCTGGACACCTTGCGCTGTGCTTGCTTGAGTCGCTTTTCAGCTTTACGCAAGTAACGCGGGTTTTCTACTTTCTCGCCATTGGAGTCGGTATAGAAACTTTCAAGCCCCATGTCCAGACCGATAGTCCGGCCTGTCGGGGCTAAATCTTCAGCGCGGTTTACCTCAACGCAGAACTGAGCGTAATAGCCATCCGCACGGCGGACGACGCGGATGCGCTTGATGAGTGAGATAGCGTAGCCACTCAGGTTTGCGCCACGAAACTTGAACGTACCGGCATTGAAGCCGTCGGTGAAGGTGATGGCTGTTCGGTCGTCGGCTAACTTCCAGCCACTGGTTTTGTACTCGACGGAGCGGCCATTCTTTTTGAACTTCGGATAGCCTTTTTTTCCGGGAGTCGCTTTCTTGCAGTGGTCATAGAATTTGGCGACTGCCTGCCAGGCTCTCTCCGCTGATGCTTGTCTGGCCATGGAGTTAAGCTTTGCTGCCCACTCGAACTCTTTGGCAAGCAGAGCACAAAGCGCACTCATGTTTGCTTTGCTGGTGCCCTTGAGATCCATCCAAAGCCTGAGCGCTTTGTTGCGCACAAACTGTGCCGTGCGGATGGCTTCGTCGAGCAACCCGTACTGCGCTTGAGACCCGTAGAGTTTTGCTTCATGGACTAACATATGCAGATTTTATTTTATTTGAGTCCGGATAAGCAGTGGCTTGTGGGCGCGATTCATCCCGACACTGACCCGCTGGGTACAGTGCGGGCCTTCTCGCTAAAGAAAGGTAACTGTCGGCTGTGTCAGTCCCTTGTCCTGGCTGTGTTCATAGAGTGACGATTGGCATCGCCCGAATAAGCCAACTGCCCGCAAATCAGATCATCAGGGGAGTCTTCGCCGGTGATTAAGGGTTGGCTAATCACCACTATCTTTATTGGATGCCCCCACTGAGTTTGAGCGCTTCGCCCTGGAGCGCGAGCGTCCCGCGCGTCACCACGGCTTCACTCGGTTTGAGACCGGATTTAATTTCGACAAACTGGCCGTCGTCGAGCCCTACTTCCACCCGGCGTTCCTCGTAGCGATGGTTACCCAGGGGCACATAGGCATAGTTGAAATCGCCCGAGCGCTGCAGAGCACTTCTGGGTACGGAGAGCACGCCGGTGTTACCGATCAGCACCTGCATGCGGGCGAACATGTCGGGCTTGAGGGAACGGCCCGGATTCGGGACGTCGGCGCGAATGCTGAGGGTGCGGGTCTCGGGGTCGAGGGTGTTGGCGATGTAGCTGATCTGGCCTGGATAGACTTTGCCGGGGAGACTGTCGAGGGTCAGTTTCACACTCTGGCCGACGTGGACTTTGTCGATGTCTTTTTCGTAGACGTTGGCGACAAGCCAGATGCGGCTCAGATCTGCGGTACTGAATAGCTCCTTACTTGGGTCGGCAAGTTCGCCGGTGTTGATGCTGCGCGAGATGAGCAGGCCGCTTCTCGGGGCACTGATGGTGATGTAGGGATCGACGCGGCGGTTGCGGACGACTCGGGCGGCGATGCCGGGGGAGACACCGTAGAGCGAGAGGCGTTCCTGGGCGATGGTGACGGTCGCCTGCTGCTTCGCTTGAAAAGCCTGGTAGCTCGACAGGTCTTTGGCGTACTGGGTACGGGCTGCCTCCAGATCGGCGCGCGACGAGATGCGGTCGTTGAAGAGTTTTTGCTCGCGCTCGTAGGTCGCCTTTGAAAACGCGAGTTGTACTTTTGCCGAGCGGATGTCGGCGTCAGATTGCAGCGCCGACTGCAGCAGGTCCGCCTGAATCTGGCCGACATCGTCAGATTTGAGGGTAGCCAGTGTCTGTCCGGCTGAAATGGGTTGCCCGAGACTGACCATGACCGAGGTCACCCGGCCCGCGACCGGTGTCGAGATATGCGCCACCCGGTCGGAGGCTGCCTTGACCTGGCCGGTCGCCTGCACGGTCACCGGGAAGGGCCGCACTGCGGCGCGGCCCAGGGCGATATTGATCTGTTGCTCCTGGGCGGGTTTGAGCACGATGCGCATCGGGCCTTTAGGCCCGATGGCGGCCTCGGCGGGAACCTCGGGAATTTTGATGTCCTGGGAGCAGGCGGTGAGTGCCAGGCTGATGAGGCCGGGTATGAGAGCGAGTCTGAATTGCATGAAGAGTCTCCAACAGGTGACTTGTGCGGAACTATTCGGCGGTGGGCAGCTTTTTGTCCTCTAAGAGTGCGTAGAGGACGGGGACGACGAAGATGGTGAGCACGGTTGCGGTGAGCAGGCCGCCGATAATCACGATGGCGAAGGGTTTCGTGCTCTGAGAGCCGATCCCGTTCGAGAGTGCGGCCGGGATGAGCCCGAGAATGGCCACCGTCCCTGCCATCAGGACTGGCCGCAGACGGGTCAGCGACCCTTCGAGCACGGCTTTGACGGCTGGCAGCCCTTCCTGGCGCAGTTGCCTGATATAGCTCAAGATGATCACGCCGTTCTGGACTGAGACCCCGGCGGCGGCAATGAAGCCGACCCCCGCCGAAACCGAGAAATAAGTATGGGTGAGCCAGAGTGCCGCCACCCCGCCGATGGCGGCGAGGGGAATCGCCGTCATCGCAAGCATTGCGTCCCGGATGCTGCCGAAATAGGCGTAGAGGATGGCGAAGATCACCAGCACCGTGAGTGGAATGGCGATCGAGAGGCGGGTGTTGGCCCGCTGCTGATTTTCGTACTGGCCACCCCAGACAAGGCGATAGCCGTCGGGCAACTTGACCTGAGAGGCCACGCGTTGCTGGGCCTCGGCTACCGCCCCACCCAGGTCGCGACCCCGGACGTTTGCCTTAATAGTCACCAGGCGCGAATTTTCAGAGCGCTGGATCAAAGTCGCCCCGGTGGTGGTGCTCACTTTTGCCACTTCCGCGAGTGGTACCGTCTTGCCGCTCGGGGTGTTGATCAGCAGTGCTTGCAGGGCTTCAGGCGACGAGCGGAAGGATTTTTCAAAGCGGACCGTCACGTTAAATTTGCGTTCGCCCTCGACCAGTTGGGTCGCCACTTTGCCGCCGACCGCCGTCTCGATCACAGTCTCGATGTCGGCGACATTGATGCCGTAGCGGTCGGCGGCAATCCGATCGACCTGGATCTGATACTGGGGCTGGCCGAGCATCTTGTCGTCGGCCACATCGACCATGCCGGGCACTTTGTTCATGATGCCCGCTATCTGGTCGCCGTAGCGCTGGAGCACGGCGAGATCAGGACCGAAGAGCTTGACTGCGACTTCGCCCTTGGCCCCGGCGATGGCCTCGTCGACGTTGTCCTGAATGTATTGCGAGAAGGTGGTGAGGATGCCAGGGATCGTTTCGAGGTCACGATCCATCGACTCGACGAGCTTTTCTTTGTCCTCGTGCCACTTTTTGTCCCACTCGGCGGCGGGCTTGAGGTCTACCAGAAATTCGATGTTGCTCGGGTTATTGGCGTCGGTACCGTCGTCCGGAGAACCAACCTGGGAGACGACGTTCTTCACCTCGCCATAACGGATGAGCTTGGTGCGGATGGCGCGGGCGACCAGGGTCGATTGTTCGAGGGAGACACTCGTCGGCAGGACCGTGACCCTGAGCCAGATATTGCCCTCGTCCAGGTTCGGCAGAAATTCGGAACCGACCGAGCCAAACAGCAGGACCGCCACACCGAAGGCCGTTGCCGAGGCACTGAGGATCGTCCAGGGTTTTCTTAAAAAGAAGTTGAGCGCAGGCCGGTAGGCTCTTTCAGCCCAGTAGAGCACCGGGCTTTCCCGTTCGATGAGCGGCTTACGGGTCAGGATAAACGAACAAAGCACCGGGACCACCGTGAGCGAGACGAGCACTGCGCCCAGGAGTGCGAAGTTCATCGTGAAGGCGAGCGGTCGAAACAGCTTGCCCGCCACCCCGTCGAAGGCAAATATCGGTAAGAAGGCGGCGACGATGATGAGCGTCGCAAAGAGAATCGGTTTACCGACGTCTTTTGCCGCTTCGAGGGTGAGCCGCACCCGGTCAATCGGGGCGAGGTCATGGCCTTCGAGGGCGAGTCGGCGGTAGATGTTTTCGACCATCACCACCGTGCCATCGACGATGATGCCGAAATCGACCGCCCCGAGGGAGAGCAAGTTGGCCGGGATGTGAAAGAGATTCAGGAGCACGAAAGCAAACAATAGAGCGAGCGGAATTACCGTGGCGGCAATCAGCGCCGAGCGCACCTCGAACAAAAACAGCAACAGCACGACCACTACCAGTACGATGCCTTCCGCCACGTTGTGCCCGATGGTATCGAGGGTGCGGCGAATCAGCTCGGTGCGGTCATAGAGCGGGGTGAGTTTCACCCCTTGCGGCAGTGCAGCCTGGATCTGCGGGAACTTTTCGTAAAGGCGCTGGACTACCTGGGAAGGATCTTCACCGCGACGCATCAGCACGATGCCCTGGATCACGTCGTCCTGGCGGTTCTTGCCGACCTGGCCAAGGCGTCCGCCGACCCCGTTCACGATCTTGGCCAGGTCGCGCACGCGAATCGGGGTACCGCCCTCGTCGGCATTGACGACCACATCCCCCAGGTCATCGATGTCCTTGAGCAGGCCGAGACCGCGCACGATGTAGGCCTGGCCGTTGTTTTCGATGTAGTTGCCGCCGGTGGTGCCGTTGGAGTTGGAGATGGCCTCGTAGACCTGGGTGACAGTCAGGTTGTAGGCCTTGAGCCGTCCTGGATCGACATTCACCTGGTAGGTCTTGGTCGGGCCGCCGAAGCTCGTCACATCGATCACCCCCGGAATCGCCCGGAAGGCTTTTTCCATCTGCCAGTCCTGGATCGCCTTGAGGGTGGTCGGGCTGTAGTAGTCCGATTCGAGAGTGTAGCGGTAGATTTCGCCGATGGGCGAGGCGTCCGGGTCCAGTTGGGGCCGGGCACCCTCCGGCAGGTCGGCCTGGCCGATGCGCTCGATTACCTGCTGGCGGGCAAGCGGGCTCGCGGTGCCGTCGGCAAAGGTCACATAGACGACCGAGAGGCCGAAAATCGACAGCGAGCGCAGGTTCGTCTCACCTGGAATGCCGTTCAGCTCTTTTTCGAGCGGTACTGTCACCAGGCGCTCGACTTCCTCGGCTCCCTTGCCGGGTAAGAGCGTGATCACCCGTACGCGCGGGTCGGTAAAGTCTGGATAGGCTTCGAGCGACAGCGTCTTAAAGGCGACGAAGCCGCCGCCCAGGAGCAATAGCGCCAGGGCGACGACGATGTAGCGCCGCTTGAGAGCCAGGGTAATCAGTCGATCTATTGAAAAATTCATCGCTCAGACCAGTCAGGGTAAGGGGACGGCGGCTAGAGCGTAATCGGAGAACCGACGGCCCGTTCGAGGTCGGCCCAGGCGTTCTGGTAGGCGACGATTGCCTCCAGGTAACCGGAGCGCACCTGCTGGTTTGCCTGCTGGGCCAGGATTGCGGTATTGAGACCAGTCTTGCCGACCTGGTAGCTCTCCTGGGCCAGTTGCAGAACATCCTGCGAGGCAGGTAGCAGCTGGGTCTGGTACTTGCGGATGTTCTCGCGGGAGATGGCGAGCGACTGGTAGGCGATGTTCACCTCGGCTGCTATCTGAGCGCGGACGGCAGTCACCTGCAATCCGGTCTGGGCAATGCTGGCCTCGGCGCGGGCGACTTCCCCCTGCTGGTTGTAGAAAAAAGGCAGGGTGACACCGAAGCCGGTGTAGAAGCCGTCCGCCTGAGCCATGCCGTTGTTGAGACTGGTAAATAAGTAGCCGCCGCTCACCTGCAGGTCGGGGGTGCGCTGGGCCTGGGCGAGGGCGAGCTGTCGGCTCGCAACCTCGGTCTGCTGCTGGGTGGCAATCAGGTCCAGCCGCTGAGTGTAGGCGCGGGCCAATAGTGCGTCGGGGGACGGCAATTCGGTGCCGGGTGCCGGTGCGAGTTCGGTCTTTTCGACTGAGAGATTAAACAGGCCCTTGTCGTTGGCCACGATATCGGGTTCGCGTTCTGTATTGCCAATCAGGCTACCGAGCTGGATCCGGGCCTGCTGAATACGTCCGGTGGCCTGGGTGCGCTGGGGGTCGATCTGGATGCGGGCCAGTTGCACCTGCAACAATTCCGCCTCCGGGGAGGCACCGGCTTCAAAGCGCTTGCGGGCGATATCGACCAGCTTTTGCAGCAAGCCGGTCTGGGCATCGATGGAGCGGGCATTGGCCTCGGCGGCGGCGAGTTCTGCGTAGGCGCGGCGGACCTGGGAGTGGATCTGCCAGCGCAGCGCGTCGAGTTGCAGATTGGCCAGGCGGTACTGAGAATCGGCGACGGCGAGCCGGGCCGTCCGCTTGCCGCCCAGTTCGAAGACCTGGTTGACGCCGACTTGCTGGGGGTTACCCAGTTGGGAGTAAATACTGCCGAAGCCGTACTGCACGCCGACAAACGGGTTCGGCGAAGCGCCCGCGATTGTGATGTCGGCCTGGGCGAGGTTGAGAGTACGCCGGGTCGCGGCGATTTGTGGATTGAACTGATCGGCGCGCTCGAAGGCCTGGCTCAAGTTCAAATCGAAGCGGTTACTCGGGGCGGTCTGGGCGAAAGCGGGCGTTGTGACCCCAGCCAACAGCCCAGTCAGCAGAGTTGCATAGATTTTGGCGCACATATTCAGTAAAGGTTCGGTGACTGGCTCAACTCTCGTTTAGAACTGTGAAGCTGGTATGACTGCCAAATGTCATCTCTGCCATAGAGCAGAAACGGGCCATAAAAGACAGAAAAACCCCGACGGTAAAGCCGGGGTTGCACACTCAGTGTGGTGTTAGTAGTCACCTTGCAAATAGATTGACAGCCGCGTGTGTCAGCCGTGCGGCGCTGGTGTGGCTCTCTGCGTCATCTTTGCGACCGGCAAAAGCGACTTTCCAAGCCAAACCGGTAAAACTAGGAAGGAGGCTACGCCAGGATGACAATCCACGGCCCGAGGACTGCTATGGGTACCCGCGTTTTACTCGTCGAAGACGACGACGAGATAGCTGAACTGATCAAGACTTACTGTGCCCAGGAGGGCTTCGAGTTTCGGCGCATCAACAATGGCCTGGCGGCCCTCAAGCTCGTCGAGCGGGAGACTTTTCAGGTGATCGTGCTCGATTGGATGCTGCCGGGCCTCGATGGACTGGAAGTCTGCCAGCGCATCCGCAGCCTTCCGGCAGGCAAAGACCCCTACATCTTGATGCTCACCGCCCGAGGCGAAGAGATAGACCGCATCGTCGGCCTCTCGACCGGGGCGGATGACTACGTCAGTAAGCCCTTCAGCCCCAGAGAACTGATGGTGCGCATCCGGGCGCTCACCCGCCGTTCACAGCGGCAGGCGAGTGGACCGGGTGCCGACAATAGCCTGCGCTCGGCCCACTTTCGGGTCGATGGCGACCGACGCTTTGCCCAGCGCGACGGAGTGCCGCTCGAACTGACGACCCTCGAATTCAATCTGTTCACCGCCCTCCTGGCCCAGCCCGGCCGGGTGTGGACCCGCACCCAACTGATCGACAAGCTCTGGGGCGATGACTTTTTTGGTGACGAGCGGGTCGTCGATACCCACGTCGCCCGCCTGCGCAAAAAAATTGAACCCGATCCGGCCCAACCCACTTACCTCAAGACTGTGATCGGTGTGGGCTATAAGTTCGAGGATGTTTGTGGCTAAAATCGACAACCTCAACCTGCAGGTGCGGTTACTCGTGGCCTTCGCAGTGGTCATGGTGGTCTGCCTCACGGTCTTCTTCGTGGTCGGCTGGGTAGCAGCTCCGGTCTTCTTTGCCGCCCACCTCGACGAACTGGCCCGCGCCGGAGCGGACCTCAGCGTGGTACGCCGCGACCTGGAAGCCGGCTTTGAATTTGCCTGGATGATGGGAGCGGCCTGCGCCCTGGTGGTCGGACTGCTGGTGGCCGGGGGCCTGAGTCTTTATGTCAGCCGGCGCATCCTCGACCCGATTCGCCGCATCGGCGAGGTGACCGTTCGCTTTGCCGGCGGCCGTTTTGACGAGCGCGCACCGAGGGTGGGCATTCCCGAACTCGACCGGCTGGCCGACGCTTTCAACCAGATGGCCGAGAGCCTGGCCGGTGTCGAACGCCGCCGCACCGAGTTACTGGGGGATTTAAGCCACGAGTTGCGCACACCGCTCACGGTTTTAGGCGGCTATCTCGAAGGACTGAGCGACGCCTCGATTGCCCCCGAGCCGTTCCTGTTTGAACGCCTCGGCCGCGAAGTCAATCGCCTGCGCCGCCTGGTGGCAGACCTCGGCGAACTGTCGCGGGTGGAAGCCGGTTCATTGCCCCTTGAATGTTCAGCTGTCAAGTTGCACGCCCTGGTTACCGAAGTCGTGCAGAAGTTTGGTGACCAGATCCCCGAGGATGGGCCATTTCTCAATAATCAGATCCCCGAGACCGCCCCGGCAGTCTGGGCCGACCCGGACCGGATCGTTCAGGTGCTCAACAATTTGATCGGCAATGCCGTCCGCCACACACCGCCCGGTCACCAGATCACGGTCTACTGCACAGACCGGGAGGACCGGTTGCAGATCGCCGTCCGCGACACCGGTTCCGGCATCGCAGCCGACCACCTTCCCCACGTCTTCGAGCGTTTCTGGCGGGCTGATCCTTCGCGCTCAAGGGCTTCCGGCGGTAGCGGCATCGGGCTGACCATCGTCAAGCGCATCGTCGAACTGCACGGCGGCGAGGTTGCCGTCGAGAGCAAACCGGGCGTCGGCAGTACCTTCTCGTTTACCCTGCCCTACGCTTCTGGGACCGGGCATGACGGAAGTTTTACACCGCTGTCACCGGAACGTCGTGTCTGAGCCCTAGATTTGTAAGACGGCCGGGTAGCGATTGCTCGGGCCGGCGGTACTGAACCCAGGCGATGTACACTCTCTCGTTCATCACTTATGCAGGTGTGAGCTGGTTGCTGCCGCCCCTTGTGGTGTTCGCGGTCACCCTGTTTGCGCTGAAGCTGATCGACCGGCTCTTTCCCAGGGATGGCAGGACCAGGCGACGTCCGGATAAACAGACCCGTCCACTGGAGCACATGCCCTGAAGTGATGGAACGTGTGCTGCAGTTGTGTTCCACTTCAACTCTCGATATAGTTTCAGCTTTTTCCTCGGTGGGTGGGTGCCGCCTTGCCGTGCGATGCAACTGACGCTACCGATAGCCGAGCAGCCCGGCCACGACATTGACGCTTGAGGCCAGGATGATCGTGTTGAAGACAAAGGAAATCACCCCGTGAATGAGTGCCAGCCGCCGTATTGAGCGCGAGGTGATGGCGACGTCCGACACTTGTGAGGTCATGCCGATCACAAACGAAAAATAAGCGAAGTCCAGGTAATCCGGCCGCTTTTCACCGGGAAAGTCCAGCCCGTCCCCAGGAGTGTCGTCATCATCAGGAGCGCGATAGTAGCCGTGAGCATAGTGCAGCGCAAAGGTGGTATGGACCAGCAACCACGACTCGAATACCGAAAATATCGTGAGCGCCACGTCCAGACCAAGCAGGCCACCTTTACCGGGCCTGGAACCGGCCAGCAACAGGGCGACGGCAAACAGGCTCGCACAGGCAGCACAGATGACCAGTACAAAAATCGCGGTGGCACTCTCGTCCTGGGCCTGGGCGTTGCGGCGTACGTCGCCAGAGTCAGTACTGACGATAATCGCCCAGGCCAGGAGCAAAAAGCAGCAGACGCCTGCTTCCCAGGCGATCAAAGTGTGCATGGAAGCCTGGATCTTCGGCACCGGCAGCCAGTAGGCGATGGCCGCGACTACCGCCGAGATGAGCAACCGCAAACGCGCATTCAGGCGGCTTGCCCAATCCAGAGTCATTTTCACGCTAAGCCTATGTCCAGGTTGATCATTTGTGGCCAATCCGCTTCGGGGCGGGTGCAGCCACAGGTGCAGGCAGATCGACCAGGAGAAATGGCACGATCAGTACACCGAGGGCAAAGACGATCGCCGTGACCAGCCAGACCCAGCGGCGCGTGGGCTTGAAATCGCCCCGCTCTATTTGTGCATAAACCTGTTCGTACCGCCAGGCCGCACCGACTGTCGCGGCGACGCCCAGCACAATCAGGGCTACACCGACATTTTGCGAATTGATCACTGAGCGCAATGGCGGCTCTTGCCTGGCCAGTACCAGTCCCATCTCCCGCAAAAACAGGCCGAACCGGGCAATCACAAAGCCAAAACTCATCATGGCAATCGACGTGCGCAACCAGGCCAGGAAGGTCCGCTCGTTCGCCTGGTGTTCTCGCTGCCGGTCCAGTTTGGGTGCAGAGTCGATTTGGGACATAGCCTGTGATATTGCAGTGCTCTAATTCTCTCGCCTCGTCGGCATGCCTGAATGCTCTATCGGATGCATCCCCAGCACAATTCCCCGTCAGATCGGACTGGGTCATCCCGTCTCTGCTCGCTGAGGGATAGGCGTAAATGCTCCCAATGAAGCGAGAAGCCCACCCTGTAGCGCAAGCTCAGGGCTGGGATTATGTCACGGTAAACGAATCGCACGATCTGCTCCCAAAAAACTGGTCCAACAGTTTGGGAGCAGACCAGAAAGTTAATAGTCCAAAGGCATTATAGAAACTTTGGCTTTTGCTATTTCAGGCGAGAACCGGGTGTCTCACCCGCGATATTGCAAGAGCGGGGTGAAATGGGGAATTTCGCCGATGGACTGGCATCGGTGGTAAACCGCCTGGAGAGTCGGCGGTAAGGTGAAGCCGCGGTCTGTGTAATTCACCTGGCGAGTCATCCAGTCGTGTACGAGTCCGTCGTGCTCGCGCGCAGGGGCGGTAGCGATGACTTTAGCGAGTTCGTCAATCTCCTTGAGGATTGCCCGGTAAGCGTTCAAGGCGAGTTCGTGGTTTAAATGCCAGGTGTGGCTGTTCGGTTCGAGGGCGCCGTGGGCGAGGAGTTTGTTCCAGTAAAAAATCGAAATCCAGCAGTCGCAGTCTTCGTTGATGGAGGCAGAGAGCGGATCGTGGCGAAACCCGCGACGCCCGGTAGACAGGAGGTGCTGAAGGGTGACGTAGTACTGGATTTCGGGAAATTCCGGCAGCATCACGACGCTCAGAGTGTTGGCGGCGAGTTCGCCCATCACGCCCTGGTGAAATTCAGACAAAGATGCACTCAAGGGCGAACAGGGCAACACCCGCCAGGGACCGGCCCGGTGGCTGATTTCGTGGATGGCGGCGATTAAGTAGATGACCATACCCAGTTTCGTGGGCGTTAAAGCAGTCTGGGCCCGGCGCTGGCTGTCTAAATCGAGTACCTCGCGCGCGGAGCGCAAGCCCGACTCGATAAAGTGGTGCTGAAGCACGTCGATTAACTCGAACCCGAAAGTGTCGGACGCTTCCTGGGGATCCAGACCGAGGGAGTCGGGAAAAAGAATAAACACGTTCGAGCCCGAACTCAAAGTGCCGGTGCCCTCCACGACACGGGCCGGCAAATGCCGGGGCCAGCCCAGATCTTGTAGATCCGGGTCGTAGGCCCGGTAGCGCTCGGCGATGCGCTCGAAAGGCACGATGTCCTCCTGCCAGTGCCGGGTCATCTGCTCTAGTAGACGGTCGATCTGCAGTACGGTTTCGCTGTAACTCCTGGCCGACTTCGTCAGCTGCAGGTGGGCCCGCAGGCGAACGAACTCGTCGCCGCGGGCAAGCGCCTCCTTCAACTCGTTCAACACCTGACGGGACTGGCCCACTTCGCAGTAAGGGTTCATCGTGTGCTCCTATTTTTCAAAGACACAAAAGTGAAATGTGAGCGCCGGAGGCGCGTCAACTCTCGGATGGCGGGGTCCATCTGTGGCGCAGATGGAAGGCGAGGGCGTCGATTTTTGCGCTCGCTTCGTCGATTAATTGCTCCAGCTGGGCGAGCGCCGCCGGGTTTTGCCGGGCCGCCGGGACCGGAATCTCGACCCCGGCGATTTCAAACTGGGTATCGAACCCAACTGGCCGGTGTTGACCTGTGCCCTGGCGTGGTTCCATCGGTTTGCTCCTGTTGAACGACTGTGAATGGATTGTGCGCGGGTGCTGCCTCAGGAGCGCTTTGCCGTCGGCCACCAGTAGCGTTGGCGCTGCCAGGGGTAGGACGGCAGGCGGACGAGTCGGCCGCCGCAAGCGTAGGGCTGTTGCCAGGGCGTTCCCGCGTAGCCGCGGGTGTAGAGAGCACCAAGGGAAGTGAGCAGGGTGGCCTGCTCGTCTTTGTCGCGCTCCAGAGAAGGAAGGACTGCGCCCTGGCGGCCCCGGTAATCGAGGCACTGGCGGGTGGCTCTTGCCAGGTCGGGGTGGGGGCTGATTTCGATGAACTGGTCGTAGCCCTGGCTTATCAGGGCGTCGATGGCAGCGGCGTAGTTGATCGGCTCGCGGACGGCGCGGCCCCAGTAATGGGCGTCGAAGTTGCTGCTGGTCTGGCTTTTCAGGGTCGAGAACACCGCCGTCGTAGCGGGCCGCACGGTGATGCCCGAGAGCGCCTGCACCAGTTCGGCCTGGAGGCCGGCCATTTGCGGGCTGTGGAGCGCGTAGTCGCCGGGTAGCCAGCGGCCGAAGGCACAGTACGGCAGGTCCTGCAGCACGGCCTCGATGGCGGCGGTCTCGCCCGAGAGCACCGTGGCGGAGGGGCTCTCGATAGCTGCTACCGCGACCCGGTCTTCGTAACCGGCGATCCATTTTTCGGCTGTGGGCCGGTCCAACTCGGTGGCGAGCATGCGCCCTCGGCCCGGTCCGACTGTGCACTGGAGCAGTCGGGCCTGCTGGAAGACCACGTTGACGGCGTCCTCCAGATTCAAGCTGCCGGCTACGTGCGCCGCTGCCGCCTCCGCCAGGCCGTAGCCCACGACTGCATCCGGTTGGATGCCCCAACTCTTCCAGAGGGCCGCGAGCGCCACCTGCACGGCAAAGGCGCTCAACTGGGCAAACTCGAAGCGGTAGAACGGCCACTCGGAAGGCTCGGCCGCGAACGCTTCCAATACAGAGCGCCCCGTGCACGGCCGGATATAGGTGTCGCACTCGGCCAGTGCCGTGCGAAAGACCGGTTCGCGCTCGGCCAGTGTCCGGCCGATTCCCCAGTAGCGGACTTCCTGGCCCGCGAAAACGAAGGCGAGCCGCGAACGACCCTCGCCGGGCTGGGTGGCACGCACCGATTGTGGGAGCGCTTCTGCCTGGTGGAAGGCCCGCAATTGCTCAAGAAATTCCCGGCCCGATTGCCCGACGATAGCCAGGCGGTGGCGGTGGTGGGTTCGTCGCAAGTTTGCGCTGTAGCAGATATCGTGCAGTGCGGTGTCGCCCTGGCCGTCCAACTGTTCGATGTAGGCTGCGGCCAGGGCGCGCAGGGCCTGCCGGTCCTGGGCCGACAAGAGCAACAGGTGCACTGCACGGGAGGGAATAGTCAGGCGCGGCGGGGGCACGAATTCTTCGAGGATCACATGGGCGTTGGTTCCCCCAAACCCGAAGGCGCTGACTCCCGCACAGCGGCGGGGCGAGCGGCTGGGCCATTCCTGCAGGTGGGTAGGGATGGCAAAGGGGGTGCCGGCCAGGGCGATATTCGGGTTGAGCTTGCGAAAGTGCAAATTGGCTGGGATGAGGCCGTGTTGCAGCGAAAGCACCACTTTAATCAGCCCCGCGATGCCGGCTGCTCCTTCTAGATGGCCGATGTTGGTCTTGACGGAGCCCAGAAAGCACGTTTCGCCCGCCGAGCGCGGCTGACCGTAGACCTCGGCCAGGGACTCGACCTCGATTGGATCTCCCAGGGAGGTGCCGGTGCCGTGGGCCTCGATGTAGCTCACCTCGCTCGCCTGGAGTCCCGCTGCTTCGAGGGCCTGGCGCAGCACGGCCTGCTGGGCGAGACCGTTGGGGGCGGTCATGCCGTTCGAGCGGCCGACCTGGTTGAGGGCGGAGCCGCGGATGACGGCGCGGATATCGTCTCCGTCGGCGGTCGCATCTGACAGGCGCTTGAGTACGATCGCCCCGCACCCCTCGCCTCGCCCGAAGCCGTCCGCCCGCGAGTCAAAAGTCTTGCAGCGGCCGTCGGCCGAGAGCATACGCGCCTTCGAGAAGGTGATGCTCATACCGGGCGAGAGGATCAAGTTGACCCCTGCGGCTACGGCCAGCCGACACTCGTCGGCCCGCAGACTCTGGCAGGCCAGGTGCACAGCGACCAGCGAAGAGGAACAGGCCGTATCGACGGCGATGCTTGGTCCTTGCAAATCGAGCAGGTAGGAGAGGCGGTTGGCGACGATGCTGGCGGCGGCACCGGCACCGGTGTGGGCATCGATGCGCTCGGCGTCGGCATAGAGCATCCGTGCGTAGTCGTTGGCGCACAGCCCGACAAAGACGCCGGTCTTGCTGCCGCGCAGGTGCTCCGCCGGTAGCCCGGCGTCCTCCAGCGCTTCCCAGGCTACTTCCAGGAGCAGCCGCTGCTGAGGGTCCATCGACTCCGCCTCGCGGTCGGAGATCCCGAAAAACTGAGCGTCAAACTGGTCTACCTGGGAGAGGAAGCCGCCCCAGCGGCTGGTGATCTTGCCAGGGGCTCCAGGTTCCGGGTTGTAGAGGGCCTGGGCGTCCCAGCGGCCTGACGGCACTTCGCCCACGGCGTCCACTTCGTCGCGCAGCAACTGCCAGAAGGCTTCCGGGTGGTCGGCACCGCCGGGGAAACGGCAGCCCATACCGACGATTGCGATCGGCTCCGGCCGTGGGTGCAGGAGCCTGGAGAGCATCGATCGCTTCTCGGCGGAAAGCCCGCCGATCAGTTTCAGGAGCGCATTGTCACTCATTTCGTTTCCTTATGACAGTTTTGTCGGTTCCAGGCAGGTTTCGAGCGGCGTTTCGGCCGAAAAGGCGGCGATGGCCGCCAGCAGATCGGCCAGTTCCAGGTCTTCAGCGGCATCGACGGGGAGCGGGACGGTTTCCTCCAGGGGCAGGCCGAGCTTGACGCCCAGATGGAGGACCAGGGCCGCGATAGTCGGGTAGCTCCAGAGGAGCGTCGCCGATAAAGTCAGCTCCAGGCTGGTTTCAAGCCGGTTGCGCAGCTCCAGGGCCATCAGCGAATCGACCCCCAGGCTGTTGAGCGGTGTCAGCGATTCGATACGCGCCGGGGCGAGGCCCAGGACCTGGGCTATCTCGGTGCGCAGGTGCGCTTCGAGTAAGATCCGGCGCTCTATCGGGGCAGCCGTCTGCAACTGCTGGGGGAGAAGCGCCGCTTGCGGCTGGAGGCTCCCGCTATCGAGCAGGCGGGCCAGTAGTGGCGCGTGGGACATCCGTGGATAGAACTGGCACCACTGCCGGACGTTGAAGTCCATCACCCCGG
Organism: Gloeobacteraceae cyanobacterium SOY_34_metabat_159; assembly: GCA_031399965.1. GTDB lineage: Bacteria > Cyanobacteriota > Cyanobacteriia > Gloeobacterales > Gloeobacteraceae > JANNPH01. Next base: position 47,171 of record JANNPH010000105.1, read on the forward strand.
CCTGGGCGGGTGCCTGGGCGAATAGACGCCCAAAGGCGGCCAGACCCTGGTCGGGAGAAAAGCTACCGAGACCGCGCAGGCCCAGCCGTTCGCCGCGGTCGGTCCGGGCTGCCGCGAGGCCGACCGTCGCCCAGGGTCCCCAGTTGAGGCTCGTCGCGGGCAGGCCCTGGCCGCGGCGGTGCCAGGCCAGGGCATCTAGAAAGGCGTTGGCCGCCGCGTAGTTGCCCTGGCCCGGAGAACCCAGCAGGGCCGCCGCCGACGAGAAGAGCACGAAGAAGTCGAGGGGCTGTTCCAGGGTGAGCGCGTGCAGGTTCCAGGCACCGGCTACCTTGGGAGCCAGCACGGCCTCCAGTTGCTCCCGGTCGAGTTGCAATAGCAGGCTGTCGTCGAGCAACCCGGCCGCGTGCACGATGCCACGCAGCGGAGGGCCATCGTGCCGGGTAAGCAGAGCCTGGACTTGCGCGCTATCGGCGATGTCCACCCGTTCGGCTGTGACCCGGACACCGGACTGTTGCCAGCGCGCAAGCGCTGCCTGGGCCGTGGCGTCCGGGGGACGCCGCCCGAGGAGCACCAGGTGGCGGGCACCGCGTTCGATGAGCCAGCCTGCAACGCGCAGGCCCAACCCGCCCAGGCCACCGGCGATCCAGTAGGTACCGTCGGGGCGAACGGTGGGACCGGCCGCTGCCGCCGCTGCGAAGGCGGGTGGCCGGTCGGGTATGGAGAGGACGAGCTTGCCTACGTGTTTGGCCTGGGCCATAAAGCGGAAAGCGTCGGCCGCCTCCGTGAGCGGGTACTCGCGCACCGGCGGTGGCTGGAGGGTGCCGTCGGCAAAGAGCGCCATCACCTCCTGCAGGAGCTTGCCGACGAACTGCGGGCGCTCTGCGAACATGCGGGCCAGATCGACGGCGAAATACGACAGGTTCTTGCGGAAGGGTTTTAAGCCGAGCGCCCGGTCTTCGTAGATGTCGCGCTTGCCAATTTCGAGGAAGCGGCCGTAGGGTGCGAGTACATCGAGGCTGTGGGTGATGAATTCGCCCGCGAGCGAATTGAGTACCAGATCGACGCCGTGCCCGCCGCTGCGGTGCATCACCTCCTGGGAAAACGACAGCGAGCGCGAGTCCATCACGTGACGGACACCCAGAGTCTGCAGCAGCGAGCGCTTCTCGGGACTGCCGGCCGTGGCGTAGACCTCGGCACCGGCGCGCTGGGCCAGTTGGACGGCCGCCAGGCCGACGCCGCCCGTTGCCGCGTGGATCAAGACCCGCTCTCCTGCTGTCAACCGACCCAGGTGGTGAAGGCTGTAGTAAGCAGTCAGGTAGACTGCCGGGATGGCGGCGGCCTGGGCGAAGCTCAGCCGGGCGGGCATGGGGGCGACCAGAGCGGCGGCGGTGTAGACGAAGGATCCGAGGCTTGCTGGAGCAATGGCCACGACCGCATCCCCGACTTTCAAGCCCGTCACATCCTCGGCGCAGGCCGTGATCGTACCGGCGCACTCGGTGCCCAGGGTGAAGTCGCCCTCCGCCTGGCCGGGGTAGATGCCCATCGCCTTCATCACGTCCATGAAGTTGAGGCCGCCGGCGCGCACTGCGATTTCCACTTCGCCGGGACCGGGGGAGCGCCGGGTACAGGGCCGCACGCCCAGGCTGTCGAGCGAACCGGGTGTGCCGACTTCGAGGCGGTAGGCCTGAGAGGCGGCAGGCTCGGGGGACCGGGGTCGGGGAGCGGCGGCACCGACTGCACAGCCGGTGACGAGCCTGGCTACGTAGCGCCGCTCGCCGCGCAGGGCAATGGTGTCTTCTTGATCTGCGTGCCAGATTTCTGCACACAGGGAGTCCGTCGTTGCCACTGAGGGGTCCAGGTCAATGCGGGTCGGTCGCAGTTCGGGATGTTCGAGGCAGAGGACACTGCCCAGCCCCCAGAGGGGCGCCTGGGCAAAGGCAATTGCAGGCGGGGTCGTGCCGACTGCCTGCGTGCCGCAACTGACCAGCCAGAGGCGGGGCGGCTCGGGCCAGTCGGCCCCGGCGATTGCCTGCACCAGATGGAGAACGCCGACGCAGCCGAGTTGCTGCGCCTCTGCCAGGCTGGTAATGGTCGTTTCAGCGCTCGGGGCTGCATCGAGGCTCCAGAGGTGAATGATGCCGCGCGGGGTACGGGCGGTCTTGCCGAGCAACTGCCGGAACGCCTTGGGTGAAGTGGGATCAATTCGGGATTGCTCAGATTCGACCGGTCCACCTGCGGGAAGGGCGTAGACGAGCGTGCAAGTTTCGCCTTTTGCTTCTAGAAATTGTGCGAGTCTTGCGCCGACGCCGCCCCGGTCGGCGAGGATGAGCCAGTCGCCCGCTACGGCGGCCTGGGAAGGTAACCGGGGTTGCTCCTGCCAGTCAATTTCGTAGAGCCAGTCGTCGATGCTGCCGGTCGTTGCTTCACCGGTTTCGAGGGCGCGCAGGCGCAGGGCGTCGATTTCGACGATCACCCGGCCCTGGGTATCGAGCAGGCGCACGTCCGCCAGCCATTCGGCAGTCTCGGCGTCGGGGTCGGGGCGCAGTCGGATATGTCCCCAGCACCCCGCCTGGGCAGAGCCGTAGCAGCTTATCCGACCGAGACCGACGGGCACGCAGGGACCGCCAACGGGCAGGGCCGCCAACGCGAGCTGGAAACAGGCGTCGAGCAGGGCCGGGTGCAGATGGTAAGACGGTGTCACCGGAACCGTCTGCTGCAGCCGGGCGAGCACTTCCGCCTCCCCCCGCCACAGTTGCTCCACCCTCTGGAAAGCAGGGCCGTAGTCGAGTCCGCGCTCCTGCATCGCCTGGTAGTGTTCGAGCCCTGTCGAGCCCTGGATGCAGCGTTCCTGGATCTCATGGATAGCCACTGCCGGGGTCGTTGGGTCCGACCGCAGCAATGTGCCGCGTGCGTGCAGTTTCCAGGGGGCCGCCTCGGCTGTGCCGGTTGCAAACGGACGGCTGGAGATTTGAAAAGTGGCACTCCCGGAACCGGGGGTGACGAGCAGTTGTAGAGAGGCCGCCCTGCCTGTTTCATCCAGGAAGAGCGGTTCTAGAATTTCGATGTTTTCTGCGGCTGGGGTATTTCCGAAGAGGTCTGCGGCTGCGGCGAGGGCCATTTCCACGTAGGCAGCCCCAGGGAGCACCACCCGCTGCAGCACGCGGTGGTCGGCCAGGTAAGGCAGCTTCTCTGTTCCCAGTTCGAATGACCAGAGGTGAGCGCCCGCCGGTGCGGCCAGTTCCAGGGGTTCGCCCAGGAGCGGATGCCCCACTTCGGGTGTCCAGGGCCGAGCAGCTGTGGTGTCCGGGGCCGTTTCCAGCCAGAAAGATTCGCGCTGCCAGGGGTAGTCCGGGAATGGGAGGCAGTGGCCGCCATCAGGATGCAGGGTGTCCCAACGCACCGGCAGACCCAGCACATAAAGTGAGGCGAGTGAACTCAGCATCGCTGCCTGCTCGTCCACTCCCCGCCGCAGTGAACTGACCAGGCTCACGGTGTTTCCCAGTCCTTCCGCTGCTGCCGGCAACAGCACCGGGTGCGCACTCAGTTCGAGAAATACCGTGTGGCCTTCT
>JANNPH010000121.1:0-7177 GCA_031399965.1 Gloeobacteraceae cyanobacterium SOY_34_metabat_159
CGAGTGGTCGGCTCGTGGTCTCTGGCCCCATGCGTCAACAAGGGTCGGCTACCCCGGTCGAACCTTTGCATCTGCAGCAGACCCTCGGCAACCGCTTCTCTACCCAGACCCGCTCAGCCCTTCAGGCAAACCCGTCCATGAGCGCTGCCCTCATCCTGGGTAGCCCCGAAATGATGTCTTACTAAGGTTAGTCATGCACTTCAACCGGCGCACGTTCTTGCAAGTCGGCCTCACCTCGGCCCTTTTCGGGCTTGCCACAGGTGAGCGGGCACGGGCTGGCGGGCCAGGCAAGCGGCTCGTCGTCATCTTCTTAAGAGGAGCGCTCGACGGGCTGAGTGCTGTCGTGCCCCACGGCGATGCCGCTTACTACCAGGCCCGTCCCCGCCTCGCCCTGCCGCGTCCCGACCAGGCGGGCGGCGTCCTCGACCTCGACGGTTACTTCGGCCTGCACCCGGCCCTCGCCCCGGTCCTGCCTCTGTGGCAGACGGGCAGCCTCGCCTTCGTTCACGCCAGCGGCTCTCCCGATGCGACCCGCTCTCACTTCGACGCCCAGGACTACATGGAAAGCGGCACGCCCGGCAAGAAAAGCACCGGCGACGGCTGGATGAACCGTCTGATTGCGGCACTACCTGACCACAGCCCTGTCCAGGCCGTCAACTTCGGCGCAACGTTACCCCGCATCCTGAGCGGGCGGCAGCCGGTCGCCAACCTGGCCACGGGCAGGCGGGCCACAGCGGCCCTACCTATCGATCACCCGGCAGTCGAGACTGCTTTCAATGCGCTCTACAGCGGCTCAGACCCGCTCAGCCAGGCTTACCAGGAAGGGCAAACTTCCCGCAAAGCGCTGCTCACCAGCCTCGCCACGAGCAACCAGGCCAACAACGGTGCCCGCAACACGCAAGGTCTGGCAGCAGACGCCACCCGCCTCGCCAGATTGATGGTGAACAACTCGGACGTCCAACTGGCCTTCCTCGCAGTCGGTGGCTGGGACACCCACGTCAACCAGGCTCCACTGTTGAATCGACGGCTCGGCCAACTTGCCGAGGGTCTTGCCGCGCTCGCCCGCGGTCTCGGTCCGCTCTACAACGACACTACGGTGGTCGTCCTCTCCGAATTTGGCCGCACCGTGCGCGAAAACGGCAACAGCGGCACCGACCACGGCCACGGCAATGTCGTCTGGCTACTCGGCGGCGGCCTCAAAGGCGGTAAAGTTTATGGCCAGTGGCCCGGTCTCAGGTCGGACCAGCTCTACGAAGGGCGAGACCTCGCCGTCACCACCGACTTTCGTGACGTGATTGCAACGGTGCTCGAACGCCACCTGCGCCTGAAAAATATCAAGTCGGTCTTTCCCGGTTACGCAGTGAGCAACCGTCTACCGGTCTGGGGTTAGGGGGTTGTCGCCTCCGCCCGGCCCTTCATCAAAGTTTGAAATTCCGTTCGAGGTGTGGGGCCAGCAGGGTGTTCCAACCCTGTTGCTTTTTCGGGTAGTCCCGCACACAGCGGGCACCACGGGCGGGCGGGATACCGACCTCGGTGATGAGAGATGCGTATTTTTCCTGGTTGCTGCCGTAGAGCAGGCAGACGATATCGTAAAAGCGCTGGGGGTTGAGAGAGTGCTCGTCCCAAAAGCGCAAATCTTGCACGCGGCCTTTGGCGAGCTTTTTGCTTTCGAGGTTGAACCAGTAAGCGCTCGAAAGCACAGCCTGCTCGCCCGTATTGCCGAGTCGGGCGAGCAGCAGCGTTGCAAACTCATCGACGGCATCCTCCTCGCGTCCGGTAGTCGGGATAGCGAGTTCACCGACCAGGGCGTGGCCAAATTCGTGCATAAACACGAAGACGGTCGCCCCACCCACCAGGCGACCGAGTTCCGCTCCTGACTTGCCCTGCCGGGCAAATAGCGTTGCAAAGTATTCCATCATCTCGTAGCACATGACGATGCGGTGCTTTTCGGGGGCGTAAAAAGCGTTGACGAAACCGCACTCGGTAAACACCACCGGCACATCGCGCGGCAGCCGAAATAAGCTATTCAGGGCAATCGCGAGCTTACCGTAGCCGCTTGCGGGTCCAGATTTCAGGGCGGCGCGCTCGACTGATTTACCCAATGCCCGCTTAGCCGGTACGTAGACCACCTTAATTTGCCCGTCCGCCCTGACTGCGGGCGTTGTGACCAGGCCCGCCAGAACCCCGGCTACCAGCAGGCTCATGAGTAAACGCATCCCGGTAAGCGGACGCCGACCACTAAAAATGTTCAAGAAGAACTCACTTGAGAGTCGTGAGGAAATTTATCACGCTCTACTGCGTTTGCCAACGCTATCAAGTGCGGGGGTACTACAAGTTGACGGCGTTTCGCGTTTCGACCAGCTTGCCGTCCTTGAGCTGGTAGAAGCTCATGCCCGAGAATTTGACCGGCTGGTTCGTGGCGGGCATACCGCCGAAGTCGCCGACCTGAACGCCCGTACCTGACCAGCGCACTGCTACTTTGTCCCCTTCGGCAACCAATTCCTCGATGGCAAAGTGGACCGGATCGAAGGTGGTCAGAACGACCTGTAAATCCTGCCGTGCGCCCTCAATGCCCTCGCCGGGAGGGTTGTGGCCCCGATCGAGATAATCCGGCGCAATAATTTCATCGAGTACCTCTGCGCGCTTCTGGTTATAGGCTTCTTCGTAAAAGCGGCGTACCACGGCCTTATTTTCTTCTGGGCTAGCCATTGTTGCCTCCAACTGGTTGCTCAAAACCGTGATAATGCTACCACCCACGAGCCGACCCGAGTCTACGGGCAGGTGCAAGCAAAGGCCTGCCGCCGGTTTGAATTTCGAGGGCTGTCACCATTAGAGACCAGGTGCCGGGAGCAGGAGCAGTTCAAGTCCGTGGCACGACTCTGCCCAGATCCCCGCCCCCGATTCACGGTTGATTATCATGGGGAAGCTGTGTTCGCCCCGTCTTTCGGTATGATCCTCGTCATCGACAACTACGACAGCTTCACTTACAACCTTGTGCAGTATCTGTCCGAGTTGGGAGCCGACGTGCAGGTCTACCGCAATGATCAGATCGGGCTTGACGCCGTGAGGAAGCTTGCCCCAAAAGCTGTGGTCATCTCTCCCGGTCCGGGTCGGCCTGAGGACGCGGGCATTTCGAGTGTGCTCATCCGCGAACTGGGCGAGAGTCTGCCGATTCTCGGGGTCTGCCTCGGGCACCAATGCATCGGTCAGGTCTTCGGCGGCTCGATTGTGCGTGCGCCGGAGTTGATGCACGGCAAGACCTCACCTATCCACCACCACGGCGCGGGTGTCTTTGAGCACCTGCCGGACCCCTTCGTTGCAACCCGCTATCACTCGCTGGTAATCGAGCGCGAGCACTTCCCGGCGGTGCTTGAGATCACCGCCTGGACCGAGGACGGCACGGTCATGGGCGTGCGCCACCGGACCTGGCCGCACATCCAGGGCGTGCAATTTCACCCGGAGAGCATCCTGACTGCCGCCGGAAAAGACCTGATTCGTAATTTCTTGGAGAGCCTGAACTAATCATGAGAAGACGTCAATTGCTCCAGATCGGCCTGGGAGGCGGGGTGCTGCTAGCGGCACCAGGGCTCCTGGCTGCTCCCCTTCCCCCCCGTGCGAGTAAGTCCCTGCAGGTTCAGTGGCTCGGCCATACCTGTTTTATGTTCTCCTCGGGTGAGGGGCGGCTTCTGGTCAATCCTTTCCGGCCGTCGGGCTGCACTGCCGGTTACCGCAAGCCGGATGTCGAAGCCGATTTAATCTTGCTCAGTTCGCGCCTGCTCGATGAAGGGGCGCTCGATGTGGTCAGGGGCAACCCACGCGTGCTCTACCAGCCCGGCGTCTTCACAGTCAACAGCTTCGACAAGATGCAGGGAGTCCGTACCCTGCACGACCGCAAAGAAGGCCGCCAGTTTGGCGTCAATGTTGCCTGGCGGTGGCGTCAGGCGGGCCTTGACATCGTCCACCTCGGCAGCATTGCCGCTCCCCTCGAAGACGAGGCCAAGATCTTGCTCGGCAAGCCCGACGTGTTGTTCGTGCCAGTCGGCGGCGGCGAAAAGGGCTTCGACCCGGAACTGGCCCGCCAGGCGACAGAAGAGTTGCAGCCGAAGATGGTCGTACCCACCTACTACCGCACCTCGGCCGCTGAAGAAGGTTGCGAACTGGGCAGTGTCGATCCGTTCCTCAAACTCTTCAAAACCGAGTCGGTGAAAGTCTACACCAGCCCGAGCGTCACGATTGCCGCCAATACGCTTCCCCGTGGCAGCGAGCCGCAGGTACGGGTATTCGGTTACAGCTTCAGCGGCAAACCGGTGCCCCTCAGCCGTGGACGCAACAACCCGCCCCCGCTTGCCCCGGTAGAACGGCTCTAAGTGGGAGTCACAACCCAGATCGAGCAATCCCGTGAGTTGTGATGAAGCGGCGGATATGAGCTGCAATCGCTTCACCCTCCTCTTCCAGAGCAAAATGCCCAGTATCGAGTAAATAGAACTCAAGGGTTTGCAGGTCACGCTTGTAGGGATGAGCGCCCTCGCCAGGGAAGATGGCATCGTTTTGACCCCAGACAATCAGGGTCGGTGGCTGATATTTGCGAAAATATTCCTGCCAGTGCGGGTACAGGGGCGGGTTCGAGCCATAGCTATAAAACAGTGCGAGCTGAATCTCGGCGTTTCCCGGGCGATCGAGGAAAAGTTGATCCATGTTCCAGTTGTCGGGGCTGATCACTTCAGGATTGCGAACACCGTTGGTATATTGCCACCTGGTTGCTTCTAGAGTGACAAGCTTTCTAAGTTTGTCAGCGTTCTCAGCAGAACGGTCTTGCCAGTACGCCCTGAACGGATCCCAAAATTCGCGCAGACCTTCCTCGTAGGCATTCCCATTCTGGACAATCAGCGCTTCAACTCTTTCTGGATATTTAGCTGCAATCCGGTAGCCGATGGGAGCGCCGTAATCCATCACGTAGAGGCTGTATTTCTTGAGATCAATCGCTGTGATAAATTTCTCCATAATTTCAGCAATGTGATCAAAGGTGTAGTCAAACTCGTTCACACTTGGCATCGAACTGTTGCCGTAGCCCGGATAATCCGGGGCAACCAGATGGAAGCGATCAGCAAGTGCAGATATCAGATTGCGGAACATGTGAGAAGAGGTTGGAAAGCCGTGCAACAGCAAAATTGTCGGATTGTCGCGGGAACCAGCTTCTCTGTAAAAGATATTCAAATCATCGATTGAAATCGTACGGAATGTGGTCATGACTCTACTCCTTGTGAATTTGCATGTAGCAAGACTATGGCGCACGGGTCGCCGGCGGTAATATCCAGTTCTATGGCAATCTTTATCCCACGGACAATTTAGCCGGACAGACTACCGCTGGAAATAATCGCGCCAACTTTTAGGCAAGGCTTCAAGTTGAGCAGCGCGGTGAAGCAACTCCGGATCGTCCTGCTCACGAACATAAAGCCGAGTGATATCGGCAACAGTGATCTCGTTATCATCCCGGCTCACTAACTCCAGGGTATCCCCGGCTCCAACTTCGCCCTCCTGCAAGACGCGGAAGTAAAATCCGGTTCGACGACTCGCAAGAAATCGTTTCACCATATCAGGGCGTCCAAGCCGAATCCCAAGCTTGTAGCAAGGCATACGAGGTTGTGTCACCATCAGTTTCACAGTGCCGATATCAAAGCAATCCCCGATATTGATTTCTTCTTCTCTCAGCCCGGTGGTTGTAAAATTTTCGCCAAAGCTACCTGGCATTAGCTCTACATCAGGCAGTTCACTTCGCCAGTAATCGTAATGCTCGAACGGATAGACATAAACCGCTTTGTCTAAGCCACCGTGAACGGTGAGGTCGGCTTGCCCATCACCATCCAAATTGAGTGAGTGCACCATAACGCGTTTACTGACCGGCTCTTTAAAAATTCCAGTTTTGACTACTTTTTCTCCCCAACTCACATCACGCGGAAGTCCTACATTGACAGAGATCAGTTTCATCTTCGGCTCCAGAGTTTCGAATTGTATGTGGGCAATCTTATTCTGTTTGTGTGAACTGTCAGTATGGATCTTACCAGCCCTTTTCCCTGTACGTGCTACCCCCTTACAACTTTGAAAACAGGATATTCAGCCCTTCAGTCATCGTTGGATGCGTCAAAACTTCGTCGCGCAAAACGGTATAGGGCATCTGGGCCCGCATCGCCATTTGCACTGTCGAAATCACTTCACCAGCCTCATGACACAAGAGGGAGCAACCGAGAATACGGCCTGTCCCGGCATCCACGATTGCCTTCAGCAGTCCATCAGTTTGACCGAGTGTTCTCGCTCGGGGAACGGCTGATGCGTCCAGCTTCGCTACTCGGACGGCATATCCTTGTCGCTGCGCTTCGGTTTCAGTGAGACCCACCTGGGCGAGTTCTGGATCGATGAAAAGACAGGATGGAACCAGGCGGTCGCCCGTGTGGCGGTTGCCACCATCGATCAGATTCGCTTTGACGATGCGGTAATCGTCGAGCGATACATGGGTATATTGCGGTCCACCATTGATGTCGCCCAGAGCCCAAATGCCCGGTATGTTCGTCTCCAGACGCTCGTTGACTACCACAAACCCGCGTGCATCCACCGCTACACCAGCCGCCGCTAAATTCAAGGTATCGGTAGTTGGCGTGCGACCAACGGCTAACAGTAAATGCGAACCCTGGAGGCTCGTCTCTCGGTCAGCCACTTGAATTTGAATCGCAGTGGCATTGTCACGCTCAACTTTCAGTACTTTCGCCTTGAGCAAGAATTCGACGCCGTCTCGTTCCAGCAGGGCCTGAACGGCGCTTGCAATATCTGGATCTTGTTGAGACAGGATTTGCGCACTTTGCCCAATGACGGTGACGCGACAGCCAAAGCGCCGGAACATCTGGGCAAACTCCAGGCCAATATAGCCACTGCCAAGCACTATCAGGTGCTCAGGCAAGTGTTCGAGCTCCATAATCGACTCACTGGTCAAAAAACCGGCTTCTGTCAGCCCGGGCACTGGTGGAACCAGTGGTCGCGTACCGGTATTGATAAACAACCGTTCGGCGGTGAGTAACCGGGTCGCACCTGCATCCGTCGCCACTTCAATAGTCGCTGGTGCTGTGAAGCGAGCTGTGCCGATGATGAGATGCTCTCCCAGCGATGTCTGCAAATTGTGAAGATTCAC
>JANNPH010000123.1:0-2217 GCA_031399965.1 Gloeobacteraceae cyanobacterium SOY_34_metabat_159
CCGCACGACACGCCGCTCATCGCCACTATTGTCGTGGGGCTCTGCCTCGCCTTCGTTTTCGGCGCCATCGCGCAGCGCCTGCGTGTTTCCCCGCTGGTCGGCTACCTGCTCGCTGGGGTCGCGCTCGGCCCCTACACGCCCGGCTTCGTCGCCGACCAGACACTCGCCGACGAACTCGCCGAAATCGGTGTCATTCTGCTGATGTTCGGTGTCGGGCTGCATTTTTCCATCAAGGACCTGTGGGCGGTACGGACCATCGCGATTCCGGGCGCGATCGGACAGATGGCCGTCGCCACGGTCGTCGGGATGGGCCTGGCGGCGTTGCTCGGCTGGACAGCGGGTGCGGGTCTTGTCTTCGGCTTGTCGATCTCTGTGGCGAGTACGGTCGTGTTGCTGCGTTCGCTGCAGGAGCGCCGACTGCTGACGACGGAAAGAGGGCGCATAGCGCTCGGCTGGTTGATCGTCGAAGACATTGCGATGGTGTTTGTGCTGGTGCTTATTCCAGCCGTTGTCCCATTGCTCGATGGCAGCATGGCACGGAACGCCGCGTTCGGCTTCGGTTCGTCGCAAGTCATCGGTACGATTGCGCTGACGATGGCCAAGGTGGTGGCCTTCATTGCCGTTATGATGATCCTTGGCCGACGGTTCATCCCTTGGACGCTGCACTACATCGCACATACCGGATCGCGAGAGCTGTTCCGGCTCGGCGTGCTCGTGATTGCTCTCGGCTTTGCCTTTGGTGCCGCCAAGCTCTTCGGCGTCTCTTTCGCGCTGGGCGCGTTCTTCGCCGGTATGATCCTGAGCGAATCCCAGTTGAGCCAGCGTGCCGCTGAAGAGACGTTGCCGCTGCGGGACGCGTTCGCTGTATTGTTCTTCGTGTCTGTCGGGATGCTGTTCGATCCGTCGATCATCGTCCGCCAGACGTGGCCGCTACTGGCGACCCTCGTTGTGATCCTCGTGATCAGCCCGCTGGTCGCCTACGCGATCGTGCGCTTCTATCAATATTCCATCGGTACAGCGCTGACGATTTCGGCTAGCATCGCGCAGATCGGCGAGTTTTCGTTCATACTGGCCGGCCTCGGCGTGACAATCGGCGTTCTCAGTCTCGAGGCGCGGGATCTCATCCTGGCCGGCGCCCTCATCTCCATACTCGTCAACCCGGCATGCTTCATGCTCGCCGATCGCCTCCGCCCGTGGCTCGAGCGAAACGAAGCGAGCGGTCCCGAGGTCGTCCCGCAGAGCGAAGTCGCGCCGCCTGAGATCAAGCCAACTCTGCTCGAAGATCATGTCGTGCTCGTCGGCTACGGACGCGTCGGGCGTCGGATCGGAAACGAACTGCTACACCTGGGCGCAACTCTGTTCGTCATCGACGAGAACGATGTCGTCGCGGCGGAGCTGGATGCTGCGGGGACCGAAGCGATTGCCGCAAACGGCGTGACGAGCCTCAAGGCCGCCAATCTCGACAGGGCACGTTGCCTGCTTGTTGCGGTCCCGGAGAACTTCGAGGCGGGACAGATCGTCGAGCAGGCGCGGGCCATCAGCCCGGACCTTCTGATCTTTGCGCGCGGACATTCCGAGGCCGAGAAGGCCCATCTCGAGAGTTGCGGCGCCAGTGCGGTCGTACTTGGCGAGGAAGAGATCGCCAGCGCCATGCTCGGCTTCTACACGGCGATGGCACAGCGGTCATCGGCGAACCCCACGCCGACTGAGCCCCCGGTGCGCCAGTCGGCGACGACCTGATCCGGCATTGTCTCGCACCCAGGATCGAAGACGTTGTCGGCGCCGACAAAGCCCGATATTGCAATCCGTTCCGGGATCAACATGATGGATCGGAGCGCATTACAGGAGAACCGGACCACGAATGGAGCACCATACGCCGCTCATATCGACGATCGTCGTGGGTCTGTCGTTAGCATTTCTGCTGGGCACGCTGGCGCAACGCCTGCGGTTGTCACCGCTTGTCGGCTATCTCCTGGCCGGTGTCGCTGTCGGCCCGGCAACGCCCGGCTTCGTCGCGGATCAGGCGCTGGCCGACGAACTCGCGGAAATCGGCGTCATTCTGCTGATGTTCGGCGTCGGGCTGCATTTTTCGCTGAAGGATCTTTGGTCCGTCCGCATGATTGCCATTCCCGGCGCGTTAGGTCAGATGGCTGTTGCAACTCTGCTCGGCATGGGGCTGGCGGCCCTTATGGGATGGTCGATCGGTGCCGGCATCGT
>JANNPH010000175.1:0-2173 GCA_031399965.1 Gloeobacteraceae cyanobacterium SOY_34_metabat_159
GTGACTAGCAACAAGACAAAGCAGGAAATGGCGACTCGCATCGCAGCAGAATACCGCAGGAACTTTGTGAAACCGCGCTCGCCATATGAGCGGTACCGTACAGATAGATTTTGGTCCCCCGCGCACGCTTCCGGAATGAAGAGCGCACAGCGGCCGGTATTCCTCAAAGCGCTCTCGGGAATCCAGGAATTCGACGTCGGCGCCATCGGCCATGCGCGGGGACGTCGTGGCTCGTAAGCGCGCGAAGTCCGCTGCAGACGACTCGGTCACGGTCGTGGTCATGCGCTTGTATGTCGCGGGGCGCGCTCCCAACTCCGTCAAGGCGATCGCCAATCTCGAAGCGATTTGCCGTGAACATCTCAAGGATGGCTACCGGCTCGAAGTCGTCGATGTCTGTGAACATCCGCGGCGTGCGCTCGACGACGGCGTGCTCGTCACGCCCGCTCTGGCCAGACTGTCGCCGACGCCGGGGACGCAGGTCATCGGCAATCTCAGCGACACCGGCAGTGTGCTGGCGGCGCTCGGCTTGCGCGCGGCGGCGGTGCAATGAACCTCGAGCCGGCAATCCCTGACCGGCAGTTCGCACCGGATCACACGGAAGCCGCTTTCAGGCATTGGCTGCGCCGTCTGGTGACGGGTGCCGCCGAACTCGAAGCTTTCGATGCGGGCCAGATCGACGCGGTCATGGACCGCGACAGTGGCAGTGCCGTGCTGCTGCCTGAGGCGCAGACCGCGCTGCTCGGCTCCAATCGCCTCGTGCTGAGCGCTCTCGATGCGCTGCCCAGCGAAATCTGCGTACTCGACGCGACCGGCGTGGTCGTCATGACCAACAAGGCATGGCGCGCATCCGGGGCAGTGCATTCACGCGCGGGACTCGATGTGCGCGCAGGCGAAAACATTTTCACCGCCTGCCGGGAAGTACCGGAACGCGAACGCGACTACGCCGCGAATGTGGCGGCGCGAATATCCCAGGTGCTCGCAGGAACTCAACAATCGTTGCGCTGCGCGTATGTCTGCCGCGCATCCCGCACACGCCGTGCATGCACGTTCACCATCGCGGCAATCGCCGGTGACGGCCCGGTGAATGCCGTCGTGACTCGCGAGTGGAACAGTGAACTGAAGCCGGCCCACAAGCTGCATGGGTCAAGCATGCGCAAACCGCGGCCGGTCCCGGAATTGGCCCGTGAGGGCGCCGGCAACCGGCTGCTCGCCGCACTTCCCGAACGCGAATACGCGCGACTGGCAGATGGGCTCGATGCGGTTGTGATCTCCTACGGCGATGTCCTGTACGAACCAGGTGAACCGATGCGGGAGGTCTACTTTCCGTGCGACTGCCTGGTGTCGCTGCTCACGCTGGTTGAGGGTCACCGCGCGATCGAAGTCGGACTGGTTGGCCGCGAGGGGCTGATCGGTGCTCGCCTCGCTCTCGGCGCCGCCGATTCCTCGATGCGCGCGCTGGTGCAGGGCTCGGGAACTGCCCTGCGCATGTCGTCGGCACGCTTCATCAAGGAATTTCGCCGTTGTCCGGCACTGCAACGAACACTGTTCCAGTTCACCGATAACCTGATGAACCAGGTCAGCCAGACGGCCGCCTGTAATCGCTTCCACGTGGTGGAGGCTCGCCTGGCGCGCTCGCTGCTGATGGCGGCGGAGCGAATGTCCTCGGCCAGCTTTCATCTCACGCACGAATTCCTCGCCGACATGCTGGGCGTGCGCCGCGAAGGTGTGACGGTAGCGGCCAGCGCATTGCAGAAACGCAAGCTCATTAGCTACCGGCGCGGCAACATCACCATTCTCGATCGCCGCGGACTCGCGACTGTGTCCTGCTCCTGCTATCAGCACCTGTGCGACCAGGCAGCGACACCCCTCGGTAGTTAGTTATCCACGCTGGTTACGGCCTGGCGACGCGCGCGTGCGCGGCCAGCATCGCCACCGCGCAACTCGCGATTCTGGACCGCACGCTGTCGGCGCGGCTCGTGAGGATGATGGGGACCCTGGCACCGAGGACCATGCCCGCGCTGTCGGAGTTCGCAAGGAAGGTGAGTAGTTTGGCCAGGATATTCGCCGCCTCCAGATCGGGGGCGAGCAGGACGTCAGGATCCCCGGCTACTTCCGAGTCGATTCCCTTGGTCCGGGCGGCTTCCTTGCTGATGGCATTGTCGAACGCCAGCGG
>JANNPH010000182.1:0-79580 GCA_031399965.1 Gloeobacteraceae cyanobacterium SOY_34_metabat_159
TCTGAACCGCTATTGCGCTTGTAGTTTACTTCGATCAGTTTCAGGTTTTTTTGACCGTGGACGATCCGAGGGGAGGTTGAAGGACTCGAATTTGCTTTTGCTGATGTCTCTAACACGGGCAACTCTCGTAAGGAGGACTAACTGTATTTTCAGTCCTGTCCCAAATTACTCAATATCTTAGATGTGTTGGCTCTGAGCGGCGAATATAAGACTGTTAAGATTTTGTGATATTGACCTACTAGCTGGAGCCAGGCAAGGTCCGCTCAAACAATCCCGCATTCATACTGACCAGCAACGGGTTCTGGACCGAATTAAGGTAGAGCAGGTCAGCCGCCTGGGCAACCGTCCAGCCCGCGAGGCCGGTCAACACCTGACCGTCCACGAGGGCAACGCCGTCGAACGCGCCGAGCGAGAGAGCAATGCGTTCAGCAGTCGGCACAAAAGGTGTGAGAGGCAAATCCCGGCTCTCAGCCACAATATTGGCCGCTACCACCTCGGCAGCCCGGACCGCAAGGGTGGGGCTGGGGGCAAAAGCCTGCTGGAGCACCTGGTTGAACGGCTGGATGACGTCACCCACTGCGTAGGTGCGCGGGTGCTCGACCAGGCGGCAGAAGGGATCGACCCGTAAAAACTGGTCGCGGTCGCGCAGGTCGGCCAGTTCTTCGTCGAGCTTGACTGGTCGCGTGCCGACGGCCCAAAAAAGGGTCTGGGTCGGCAGATCCTCCTGTCCGGCCGGGGTTTCGAGGACCGCCGCATCGGCCCGGACCCGGCGCACCTGGGTCGAGAGTTGCACGATGACGTTGTGACGCCGCAGCCAGCGCGTCACCCACTCGGAGGCTTCGACCGGCCAGGTTGGCAACAGGTTCGCAGAGCGCTCGACCAGATGGATTTGAATTGCCTCTGCTATGGTGCCGTAGCGCCGCCGCCAGCGGCGGGCAAGGTGAACGAGTTCAGCGGCCAGTTCGACTCCAGTCAGGCCGCCCCCGACAATCACCCAGCGCAATAGCCTCGTATCGCAACGTTCGCGCTTCATCGCTTCTTCCAGCCGCGACCAGTGGCCGAGCACTGCCTCCAGGTCCTCATAGCTATAGAGCGGCAGACTGTGGCGCGGTGCGCCCGAGACGCTCAGATTCGGCTCAGAACCGAGGGCTATCACCAGTCGGTCGCCTTTGACCGCTTCGTAGTCGGTCTCGACAGTCGCCTCTACCGGGTCGAAGCCCGTGGCAACGGCGCGCAGGTGCCGAATGCCAGGAGGCAACAACCGCTCAAAAGGGAGGGCAACATCGCGCAGAGGCAACCGACCGGCAGCCGCGGCCACGAGCCGCGTACGCAGAATGTGATCCGTACGCGGCTCGACGAGGATCACCGGCAGATTTTGCAGGGCGAGCCGCTGCGCAAGGCGTAGGCCCGCGTACCCGCCGCCGACGACCACTGTCTGCATAGTCATTGCTCACTTTCTACGACTTTATCAATTCTAGAAGACCGCGCTACCTGCCTCTATTTCAGCTGATTTGCTTCAGCACTATTCACCCAAAAGCGCAACAATTTTGATGCCAAATCGTAAAACCAACTGGAAAACGCGCTAATATCTTGAAAAAGTCTAAATAGATACATGCATCCCCCTATTTCTACGCCTGCTACCACGCGTGCATCCTATGGCGTCTGGGTGACGCTTGCTGCAGCGGCTATCCTGGCAATCTGTTCAAACCGGGTGCTCAGTGAATGGCTCGCTGCCTGGTTCAGTTACGGAACTTACAGCGCCATTTTTACCTACGGTGCGATTGGCATTCCGGCCCTCTGCTACTTGATCTGGACGAAAGCGCCGACGCTCAAGCCTGCTCACGGCAGCCTGCCGCTGCTGCTGGGTGGTCTGCTGCTGGCCCTCGGTTGTGGCCTGGCCCTCTTTTCGCCTCAAAAAGATGCCCGATTTGCCGGGGTTTTTGTCGGAGTGGTTGGACTGGTTGTACTGCACTGGGGTCCGAGCGCCCCGCGCTTTTTATGGCAGGAACTGGGCCTGCTGTTGCTGGCAATTCCGTTTCCAATCGTCTTCGCGGTCACACACAACAGCTTCTTTCAGGCGATCACGGCTTACGGCTCAGCTTTCATGCTCTGGTATGTGGGCGTTCCGGCGGTCTCCGACGGTCTGCATGTGCGTGTCGTCGAGCAAATGAGCAATGGCACTTTCCAGGTTGTCAGCGGCGTGGTGATTGCTGAATCGTGCTCCGGTACAGCAATCGGTTTCACACTCACTTACCTCGGTTTTTTGATACCGGCGCTGTTGCCGGTGTCCTTCAAGCGCCGGTTACTGCTGGGCGTGGTCGGTCCTTTGATGGCCGTCTTCTGCAACACGATGCGCGCCGCTTTTCTGGTATTCGTGCAGCGCTACGTCGGGGCAGAGTCGTTTTCCTTCTGGCACGATGGCGACGGGCGGCTCATCTACTCGTTCAGTACGCTGATGGCCTACGGCATCGTAGCGCTCTGGATCGTCGGGCCTGCCCTCGAAGTCAAACCGAAAGCGCTTGCCCCCGTGGCGAGCGCCGAGCCGATAGCTGAATCCACGCGTAAGTTGTAAAGCGTAAGTTTTCAATAGAACCCCCTCTTCAAAATCCTCTGAGCCTGTAATGGAAAATAACCCGTCCAACGGTCTTGGTACTCAGGATCAACCGCTAATCCCAGCCTCCAGCCCTGCTATCGCACCAAACAGTGGTGTTAGTCTTCTGCCTCGCGCCCTACCGACCAGCTTGCTGGTGGGCGGTGTCGCTCTATTTCTGGCTTTCTTGTTCGACCTGGTGCCCCTCTGGCCACCGCAGTTTCAGAGCATCACCTGGCAGATCGCCCTACTTGAGCGAATCTTCAACCAGGTGAGCATCGCGATGCTGGGAGTATTGGCCATACTCTGTTCGATCTGGATCGGCGATACGATCACCGGCATCAAAAGCCGCCTCACAAGCGGTGTGGTCGGCGTCCTGAGCGTCGTGATGGGCGTCTGTCTGCTGCTGGCCATCCCGCTCTACTCGCAAAATATCAATCGACTCTTCCAGCTCAAGAAAATCGAAATCGCCAACCAGCGGCAACTTGATGCCCCGGCACCCGGCTCCGAACTGGCCGAGAAGTATGACGGCGCCCTCAAAGACCTGAGAGAAAACCTGGCAAAAAGTGCGTTTCGCTTCAACGCAAACGCCGGAGTCATGGGTTTTGCTCTTTTTGTCCTGGGTGCCATGGGCGTACGCTACACCCGTAAGCGCCCCGATGTCGGCTTCAGTTGCCCGACCTGTCAGAGTACTCAAGTCCGGCTTTCGCAGATGGATGCTACTGAAAAGAGCCTTGCTCTGGTAACACGCCTGCATACCTTTCGCTGCCAGGACTGCGGCTGGCGTTTTCGCCGCTTCTCCCTGACCGGGAAACCGTTCCCGTTCTTCTTCTAAAACCGACCCTGCGGCTACATGTATCGAGGTACGTTCGGATCGACGTACAGCGAGTAAGCATGAATGCCGCCACTGACATTTTTAACGCTCTCGAAACCCTGCCTGAGCAGGTAAGAGCACATGTCGGCAGAACGCATGCCGTGGTGGCAGAGTACGATCGTCTCTTTGTGCGGGTCGAGGTGGTCTTCGAGCTGACTCGACCATTCGCGGTACCGGCTGAGCGGCAGGTTTATAAAACGCGCAAGGCTTGATTGTTCAAGTTCTTCGGGCTCGCGCACATCGACAAATTGAGCACCACAGTCGGCAGAATCGAGCTTCTGCTTCAGCTCGGCGACCGAGATTTCCTGGTAGGGCATGGGTGGATAAACACTTCACTCTGCTGAATCATCCTAGCCCGCAGCGACAGTGGACCCACTGATCCCGGCTGAGATCAAAAGCTTGCACTAGGTACAAATGCCTGACATTATAGAGACGGGTTTCTTGATCCCATCAGGGGATCATCGAGATCTGATGATGGTGCGCCGTCATCATTCGCGCGCCGGTTTATTTTTGCGCGACATCTAGGGAGTAGCCTATGTCCCCGAACGAGCAATGGTCCCTCGAGGAGATGACGCTGCGTCAGTTGCGTGCGGTCGCTCAGCAGTACAAAGTCTCGCGCTACAGCCGGATGACCAAGTCTGAATTACTCGAGGCAATTCAAGAAGCACAGGCGCAGCAGCAACCGTCCCTCAGACGTTCACGTAGTTTGGAGGCCCAAGCAGAAGTGGAAGATACCAAGTTTCAAGTGGGTGCGTCGCCGGAGAGCGACCTGACCGATATTGACGCCGACCTCGGCGACCTGCCCGGCGGCTATGGTGAAAGCCGGATTGTGATCTTGCCCCGCGACCCGCAGTGGGCTTACGTCTATTGGGATGTACCCAGTGACCACCGCGAACAGGTGCGGGCAGCAGGCGGCACCCAGTTGGCGCTCCGGCTCTACGACGTCACCGACCTCGATTTCAACGGCTACAACGGCCACAGCGTGCAGGAGCTGCCTTGCGACGAGCTGGCGCGCGAGTGGTACGTGCCGATTCCGGTAAGCGACCGCGACTTTGTGGTCGATATCGGCTACCGCACCGCAAACGGCACGTGGCTGGTGCTTGCTCGCTCGGCCTCAGTCAAGGTGCCGCCGATGTACCCGTCCGATTGGCTCGACGACCGCTTCATCACGATCCCCTTCGACATGGACCTGCGCGGCAAGACCATCTACACCCTGGTACCGCCCTACGCGGCAGCGGCGCGCGGTGGTCTCGCTCCTCGGGCGGCAACTGGTAACGGCAACGGTGGCTACGGTACGAGTACCCACGAGACGCTCTTCGAGTATGCAGGCGGCCCCGAGGCGGCGGTGGCCGGTTCGCTTTTCGGTTCGCACCAGCAGGTACCTTCTGAATTTATGGGTGGCGATTCACTGCTGACCCCCTCGGGTGTCGGTCTTTTCTCGGGCTCCCTCTTCTCCGGGGCCTCGGTGCCACCCGGACGGCAGCGCGGTTTCTGGCTGGTAGCCGACGCCGAACTGATCATCTACGGGGCGACCGAACCGGACGCTGACGTCACCATCGGCGGTCAGCGCATCGAGCTTGCCCCGGATGGCACCTTCCGCTTCCAGTACGCTTTCCCAGACGGTCTACAGAACTTCCCAATCGAGGCGGTCGCCGCCGACGGGGAGCAACGTCGCGCCGTCACGATGCGCTTCATGCGCTCGACGCCCCTGCGCAACACCAACACCAAAGTCGAAGTCAAACTCGAAGCCTATTGATGCCAGGGCGGGGCGACTGCCCCTGCGCGTGCCCGGCACGGGTATACGCGGGGGCAGCCTGCCCTACCTCAAACCACTTTGGAAATCACCATGACTCTTGGCTACCTTGCACTCGTCCTGCATGCGCACCTGCCCTTCGTTCGCCACCCCGGCTCGGACTTCGTCCTTGAAGAAGAATGGCTCTACGAAGCAATTACTGAGACTTACGTTCCGCTCATCAATATGTTCGAGGGCCTCGTCGCCGACGGCATTGATTTTAAGATCACGATGTCGATGACGCCGCCCCTGGTCTCGATGCTGCGCGACCCATACCTGCAGGACAAATACGAGCTGCACCTGACGCAACTCGAAGAACTGACCGCAAAAGAACTGGTCCGCACCAAAAACCACGGCCATCTCAACTACCTGGCCCAGCATTACGAAACATACTTCCGCACGGCCCGCGAGACCTGGAAGCGCTACGACGGCGACCTGGTCAAGGCTTTCAAGCAGTTTCAAGATTCAGGAAACCTCGACATTCTCACCTGCGGTGCCACCCACGGCTATTTGCCGCTGATGCAGATGTATCCCCAGGCGGTCTGGTCGCAGTTGAAGACTGCCGCGGACCACTACGGCGAAAACTTCGGGTGCGAACCGAAAGGGATCTGGCTACCGGAATGCGGCTTCTACCCAGGACTCGAACGAATGCTCGCCGATGTCGGCCTGCGCTACTTCCTGACCGACGCCCACGGCCTGCTCTACGCCAGGCCCCGGCCCCGCTATGGCGCTTACGCCCCCATTTTTACCACCAGTGGGGTGGCGGCTTTCGGGCGCGACCAGGAGTCTTCTCAACAGGTCTGGAGTGCTGAGGTCGGCTATCCGGGCGACCCGGTCTACCGCGAATTTTACAAAGACCTCGGCTACGAAGCGGAGTACGAGTACATTAAGCCCTACGCCCAGCCAAACGGCACGCGCAAAAATGTCGGCATCAAGTACCACAAAATCACTTCCCGCCAGGGCGACATGGGCGGCAAAGACTACTACGACCCTTACTGGGCGCGCGAAAAGGCGGCCGAGCACAGTACCAACTTCATGTTCAACCGCCAGCGGCAAATCGAGTATCTGCACGGGGTAATGGGCCGCCCGCCGATCGTCGTCTCGCCCTACGACGCCGAACTCTTTGGCCACTGGTGGTACGAAGGCCCCTGGTTCCTCGACTACTTGATCCGCAAGTCGCACTTTGACCAGAACGTCTACCAGATGACGCACCTGGCTGACTACCTGGGTGCGAACCCGACCCAGCAGGTCTGCCACCCGGCCCAGTCGAGTTGGGGAGCAAAAGGCTTTCACGAGTTCTGGCTCAACGAGACCAACGCCTGGATCTACCCGCACCTGCACAAGGCTACCGAGCGGATGATCGACCTTGCCAGGCGCGAGCCGGTCGATGAAATCGAATGGCGTGCTCTCAACCAGGCAGCCCGCGAGGTGTTGCTCGCCCAATCTTCCGACTGGGCCTTCATCATGCGCACGGGCACGATGGTCCCCTACGCAGTGCGGCGCACCCGCTCGCACCTGCTGCGCTTCAACCGCATCTGGGAGTCGATGAACGAGGGCAAGATTGACACCGAATGGCTCGAAAAAGTCGAGGCGGCCGATAATATCTTCCCCGGCATCAACTACCGCTCCTACCGCCCGCTCTAGTCTCAGGCGTAACCCCGAGAGGATGAAGGACCCTGCTCTGGGTAGCCCAGGTGTCCTGACCAGTCTGCGGGCAGCAGCGTCGGGACAGACTGCCTCAAGAGCAGTTTGTCCTAAGGGTCTACCCAGCGGCCATCCGCCTTGATTAAGTCAAGCAGCTGCTCAACACCTTCGCTCTCGGGCACTTTTTTGATTTCCTCGCGCCCCCGGTAGAGCGAAATCATCCCCGGCGTCTTGCCGACGTAGCCGTAGTCGGCGTCCGCCATCTCGCCGGGACCGTTGACGATACAGCCCATTACCGCGATGTCGAGCCCGGTCAGGTGTTTGGTCGCTTCGCGGACCTGGTGGAGGACCGTTTCGAGATTGAAGAGTGTGCGTCCGCAACTGGGGCAGGCTACGTACTCAACCATCGTCTTGCGCAGGCCCAGGGCCTGCAAGATGCTGTAGCAGACCGGGATCTCTTTCATCGGGTCCTCCGTCAAAGAGACCCGGATGGTGTCGCCAATCCCATCGGCCAGCAGCGTACCGATACCGGCAGTAGATTTGATGCGGCCGTATTCGCCATCGCCGGCCTCGGTCACTCCCAGGTGGAATGGATAATTCATGCCGCGCGCGTCGAATACTTTGGCGGCAAGACGGTAGGCAGCAAGCATCACCGGCACCCGTGAAGCCTTGAGTGAGATGACCAGATTGCGAAAATGCAGCTCCTCGCAGATTTCGAGAAATTCGAGGGCCGACTCGACCATGCCCGCCGGCGTGTCGCCGTGCATGTAGAGCATGCGCTCGGAAAGAGAACCGTGGTTGACGCCGATGCGCATCGCCTTATTCTGTTCCCCCAGGACGGCCACCAGGGGCTTGAGGTCTTCGCGGATTTGAGCGCGGGCGTGGGCAATGTCCTCGGGAGTGTAGTCACCCAGGCGCGTCCGGCGGAAGATAAACAATCCCGGATTAATCCGCACTTTATCGACGTGGCGGGCCACTTCCAGGGCAATCGGACCGCCGTCGTGGTGGACGTCGGCTACCAGCGGTACGGGCTGGTAGGTGTCTTCGAGGATTTTGCGAATCTTTTCGAGGGCGCGGGCATGAGCGAGGCTCGGCACCGTCACCCGCACCAGTTCACAGCCCGCCTCGTGCAGGGCGCGGATGGCACGCACGGCACCGACCGTATCGAGGGTGTCCTCGTTGATCATCGATTGGACGACTACCGGCGCGTTGCCGCCCACAATAATTGAGCCGACTGCGACCGGCCGCGTCACGCGCCGCGTCGCCAGCAAAGAAGCCTGAACCGGGTTTGCAGGATTGAGCGTCTGCATTTTCTGAATACTGCCTGACAATCTGTATTCAGCTTGGCACGCTTTTTTCTAGAAACCCAGTGAGAAAGAATACCTACCAACAAACCCTATCGCAAGAACGCTTGTGGTACCTTGAAAAGTTGTGACTTCATAGTCCTCAATCGGGAGAACAACCGACATGGCAACTTACAAAGTAACCCTGGTGACGCCCAGCGGAAAAAAGGAAATCGACTGCCCCGGCGATGAATACATCCTCGATGCAGCCGAGCGCCAGGGTCTGGACCTGCCCTTCTCTTGCCGCGCGGGCGCTTGCTCGACCTGCGCCGGCAAGTTGGTGAGCGGATCCATCGATCAAGGCGATCAATCTTTCCTTGACGACGACCAGATCAGTGGCGGCTACGTGCTGACCTGCGTCGCTTACCCGACTTCCAACGTCACCATCGAAACCCACAAAGAAGACGAGCTGTACTAACCAGCTCGATCCGGTTGGGGGAGCATCCTACATGTTTCCCCAACCGGATTAATTATTTTCAGCTGCCTGCGTCGGCGGTCCGTCCTGATTGCCGGATCCCGGTGCAGGGACGACGCCATCGGTCCGGCTCGCTTCGATCGCTTCATTCAGCTTGTGAATAGTCTCATCAAGGCTACGGCGCGCCGAGTGCATCAGGCGGTCTATTTGTTCCTGCGCACTTTCAGTCACGTCCTCCGCCGCCCCTGGCAGTGCATCGACCGACCGCTTCAAGATCCGGCGGGTCTCCTGCCCTGAACGCGGGGCGAGCAATAGACCCACGACGCTGCCGAGGGCTGCGCCGAGGAGCACCCCACCAATGAACGCACCGGCATCTTTACTCGCCATCTTGTCCTTCCCCAGGGACCCCGTCTATTAGCGGACCAGGTCAAGCGCCGGCGGGGCGACAGGCTTGAGTAGATAGAGTTGTGCAATCGTCGCGGCAAGGCCCAGGTAGAGGGGCAATTTTGCGAGCTTGCCGGTGGTCTGCTCAAGCTGCTGGTTGTAGTCGGCCGCCCGGTCAAGCAGGGCGATAAATCGTGGGTTGTCGAGGTCGAGGATCAGTGGGAAGACCTTGCCGCTATCGAGGTTGGTCTTGCGCAACACGTCCATGGCGTAATCTGCCGCGTTGAGGCCCAGGGCCGTGTAGAGGTTGCGGGGCTTGCGGTCGTTTAGATACATCGTCAGGCAAAAGGCCAGCAAGAAAAAGCGAATCCACAGCCGGTTGACCGGGCCTTTGAGCAGGGCCGGCTGGCTTTTGAGGATGAGGCCAAAAAAGTCGCCGTGACGATTTTCGTCCTGGCACCAGTTTTTGAAGAACTTGAAAAGCGGGTGGATGCGGTTTTCCGGGTGCTGCTCCAGGTGGCGGAAGATTGCGATGTAGCGCCAGTAGCCAATCTTTTCGGAGAGGTAGGTGGCGTAGAAGATGAACTTGGGCTTGAAGAACGTGTATTTTTTGCTTTTGGTCAAAAACGACAGGTCAAGGGCCAGATCAAAATCGGCCATCGCCTTATTCAGGAACCCGGCGTGGCGAGCTTCGTCGCGGGCCATGCACTTGAAGCACTCGGCCAGCAATGGACTGGTGTCTTTGAGGCGGCGCGACACTTCTTTGTAGAGCAAGAAACCGGAAAATTCAGAAGTGCAGGAGCGCTCCAGAAATTCGACCATCAGCTCTCGCCACTGCGGGTCGAGGGCACGGGCTTCTTCAGTGAAGTCCTCGCGGCGCTGAAAGTGGTCGTGGTTGTAGTCGCAGCGAAATTCATCGAGCATCGCCTGGAAATCGGCTTCCATTGCCGAGATGTCCAGTTTTGCCATCGCCTCGAAGTCGGTTGTATAAAACCGGGGCGTCAGCAGTGTCTCTTTCGGTTCAGCAGTGGCGGCTTTTGCTTTTTGAAGCGCATCTACCATGTCCTTGTCGCGAGCCCCAAGCAACGGTGGTTTTCAGTGTATCAGCAGCTTTCGGCATTTCTCATTGGCGTTAAGTTATGTGAACAACAGTTCGGCCACAATGGAGATAGCGATCTAGAGAATGTGGATGCGCGGAAACATAATTTTCTTTGGTGTAATGCTCGTGTTCATCGCGGCGCTCGTGTTGATGTCCTCGCGGGCTTTCTTGTCTGCCGACATGAAGCAGCCCGCCCCCGGTTCAGCGGTCGAATCGCGCGAGTGACCGTGCACCTGCCGGAAGGCTATCACCTGCGGGCGGGTACAGCCGGGGACCGCGGGCTGCTGCGGCAGTTTCTGCGGGCGCTCTTCGACGAGCAGCGCCCCGATTCAGACCACGACGAGCAGATAGACGGCACGCTCAATCGGCTCTTCGATGTCCGTCAGGCACCGATCTGGTGGGTGATGCGCCGCGAGGAGACGGTCGGCTGCCTGTGGCTAGGCCGCGCCTGGGACCAGATGAGCGGCAGCCAGACGACCTATGTGCATCTGCTCTATATCGCCCCTGAGCACCGCCGCCGGGGGCTGGGCCGCTTTTTGCTCGGCTGGGCGACCGACATTGCCCGCGACCGCGGCGACGGCCAGCTCACCCTGCAGGTGCTTCCCGACAACCGGGCGGCGCTGTCCTTGTACGCCCAGATGGACTTTCAGACGCGGGCGCTCTTTTTGGGGAAGTCGCTCTAGGCGTACAGGGACAACCGTGCAATCTAGGATGGATGGGCAGTCCACCCGAGAAAGCCCCGTGAGTGTCCGCGTCCGCATTGCACCCAGTCCGACCGGCAATTTGCACATCGGTACCGCCCGCACGGCCATCTACAACTATCTTTTTGCCCGCCATCACGGCGGCAAATTGATCTTGCGCATCGAAGACACCGACCGCGAACGGTCCGAGGCGCGCTACACCCGTTCTATCTTGGAAGGGTTCGCCTGGCTCGGTGTCGAGTTTGACGAAGGGCCGGTCTACCAATCCGACCGACAGTCGCGCTACCGGGAAGTGGTCGAACAGTTAGTGGCTACCGGACACGCCTACCACTGCTACACGAGCGAAGCGGAACTGAACGACCTGCGCGACCACCAGCGCGCTCGTGGGCTTGCACCGCGCTACGACAATCGCCACCGCGACTTAAGCGAGGCCGATCGCGCCAGATTCGAGGCCGAGGGCCGCACTCCGGTGATTCGCTTCAAGATTGAGGAGCCGCACGAAGTGCAGTGGGAAGACCTGGTGCGCGGTGCACTGGTCTGGAACACAAGCGACCTTGGCGGCGACATGGTGATTGCCCGCGCCGACCGCTCGCCCCTCTACAACCTGGCTGTCGTGATCGACGACATCGACATGGCCATCAGCCACGTAATCCGGGGCGAAGACCACATCGGCAACACCCCAAAGCAAATCTTGCTCTACGAAGCGCTCGGGGCAGCAGTTCCGGCTTTCGGCCATGTGCCTTTGATTTTTAGCCCTGAGGGTCGCAAGCTCTCGAAGCGCGAAGGGGCGACTGCTGTCGTCGATTTCGAGCGCATGGGCTATCTTGCCGAGGCGATGGTCAACTACCTGGCCCTGATGAGCTGGGCTCCCGCCGAAGGTAAAGAGCTCTTCAGCCTCGATGAGGCGGCTGCGAGCTTCGACATTGGCCGGGTGAGCCATTCCCCGGCCCGCTTCGACTGGGACAAGCTCTCCTGGATGAACGGCCAATACCTGAACGCCCTACCAATAGACGAACTGACCGACCGGTTGCTGCCCTTTCTACTCGCAGCCGGTTACGAGATTCGGCCCCAGGACCGCGAGTGGCTGGAGAGGCTCGCAGCGCTTGCTGGTCGGGGGCTGAGCCGTCTTAGCGAGATTGGCGGTGTGAGCCGGTATCTTTTTAGCCGGGAAGTGAGCTTTCAAGCGGAAGCACTTGCTATCCTGCGCCAGCCGAACGTGAGTGCCATCTTGAAGGCTTTTAAAAGCGCTGTCGAGCAGCTTGACGGGCAACTATCGGAATCCTTCGAGGCTCAGGTGCAGGGGGCATCCCTTGTGCTCGCGACCGATGACTCGGGAGTAGAACCGTTCAAGCGACTTTTCCACGAAGAAGTTGCTCCACGGGCGGTCCTTGCCAAAGAAGCACCGCCCGAACAGCTGCAGATACTCCAGTCGATCCTCACAGCACTCCACCAGAAAGCAGCCGAACAGTTGCCACAGTTATTGAGCACAGCCGCCAAAGAAATCGGGCTCAAGAAGGGTGCTCTGATGAAGCCTCTGCGCTGTGCGCTGACGGGTGACGTTCACGGCCCCGACTTAGTCGAGTCGATGATCCTGCTGCACCGCCGCGACCGGCTCCACAACCGGCTGGAAGTCGCCCTCGCTCTAAATGAACCGGTCTAAAACCCAGGAGAAGATCATGGTCACCTCCACAACAGCTGTTATCTATCCGGATTCCGACGGCAAGCCGATGTCAGATAATACGAAGCAATTTGAATGGATTGTCTACATCAAGAAAGGCCTGGACCTCGTTTTTCAGGGCGAACCGCTCGTCTTCGTCGCAGGGGACCTGCTCTGGTATCCCGTGGAAGGCAACAGCAAAATTTGTCAGGCCCCAGACACCATGGTCGTCTTCGGCCGGCCGAAGGGCGATCGCGGTAGCTACCGGCAGTGGACTGAGGCGGACATTCCCCCCCAGGTCGTCTTCGAGGTGATTGCACCGAGCAACACGATAGTCGAGATGAGCCGGAAGTTTCAGTTCTACCAGCACCACGGAGTAGAGGAGTACTACATCTGGGACCCTGACCGGCTCGAACTGGGCGGCTTCCGGCGTGCGGAAAACTGGCTGCTTGAGATAGAAACTATCCAGGATTGGGTGAGCCCCCGGCTGGGAGTGCGCTTTAGCCTGAACGAGACTGGGGCATTGCAACTGTTTCGCCCCGATGGAGAGTCCTTTGAGACCTTTGAGCAGCTCGCCAGACGCGCTGATCAAGAGCGTCAACGTGCTGACCAGGCCGAACTTCAGGTTGCCCAACAGAGCAAAGCACGTACAGCAGCCGAGGAGCGGGCGGAACGGTTGGCGCTTCGCCTGCGCGCCCTGGGTATCGACCCGGAGGAGACTACGGAGCCACCGTCATAAATGCCAACCGCGCAGCACCGATGCGGCCGGCGTCGTTGCCGAGCTTTGCCTGCAAAAGTTTCAGGTGCGGGCGGCTGATAATCGAGCGGCGGTTCATCTCGGCCAGGGCCTCGGGCAGGAAAAATGGACAGCTCGGGCTGACGCCGCCGCCGATGACGACCGCCTCGGGGTCGAGCAGGTTGACCAGACCAATCAGAAAATACCCCAGGTCGCGGCCCACCTGACGCCAGGACTCCAGTGCGGCCGGGTCGCCCGTCCCGGCGAGGGCTCCCAAGAGGGCAGGGTTGACGCCGAAGCGGCGTTCGATAGCTGGGGCGGCAATGAATTGCTCGATGCAGCCGGTGTTGCCGCAGGGGCAGGCAGGGCCACTCGGGTCGAAGAGGATATGCCCGACTTCGCCTGCAAGGCCACGCGAACCGGTGAAGAGCTTGCCCGAGTAAATAAGCGCCCCCCCGACCCCGGTCCCAAGGGTGAGAAAGATGACGTCCGAGAAGTTGCAGGCGCTGCCGAGCCAGACTTCTCCCAGCCCGGCTAGATTCGCGTCGTTGCCGAGTACCGTCGGTAGCCCAGTCTTTTCTTCGAGCTCGCGGGCCAGGGGCACGTCCCGCCAGCCATCTAAGTTGATGGCTGTGTAGACGAGGCGGCCGGTCGTATCGACCAGTCCCGGTACCCCCGCGCCGATCGCCACGGCCTCACCCTCGGGGTCGAGCCGGGAAATCACTTCACAGAAAGCGGTGAGCACCGCTTCCGGGGTGGCCGGTTGTGGGGTCGGCACGCTCAGCGTGGCGAGTTCTTCGCCCTGGGGGGTAAAGCGACCGGCTTTAATCGCCGTCCCCCCAAGGTCGATCCCTACGACAGTGCCCACCGCAGGCCCTAAGAATCGGGGTTGAGACGGCGCGGGCGCTCGATGCGCGGGCGCGGGCGGGCCGGGTCGTCGTTGCGCTCGAAGCGCTCCCCCGAACGGAAAGGGCGCTCCGGTTGCCTGGAGGGGCGAGAGGGACGCTCTTCGTCGCGGTTGCGGTTGGGATTGCGCTGAATACGCGGCAAGCGCGGCTGCATCCCCTCGGTCCGGGCGGCAAGGTCGCTGCGCAGGGCTGCTTCTTCCAGGTTCTGGAAGTTGGCCCAGCTGCGGTTGAGATCGTCGAAGCCTTCAAACACCAGTCGCTTTGGATCTGGGCCACTACCCTCCAGCCCGTTCACCGCGACGACGTAGTGGGCATGAATCCGGTAGCCGCGCAGGAGCAATTCGCCGACTTTGCGTTCACAGATGAGAATAACGTCTTTCATGAATGGCACGGACTCCGCTTCAGGAGCCATCGTAGCAGCCGGGAGCCTTCAGGGGCTACCGAGGGTGTAGCGGTTGTAGTTAAAGCGCTCCACCCCCCCGACCACATCGGTGACCTGATCGGGCCTGCCACCCGGGTTGATGTTCCAGTTAAAGTCGTCGATCCGTAGCTGGATACCGGCAATCTGGCGGACGGGGTTGATCGTGAGTGAGAGGGCATAGGTACGGTGGTCGAAGCTGACGGTGTAGTAGGTGTCGATGGTCTGGCCGAGGGACGGGTCGAAGTAAGTCTGCACCCCGGCGCGCAGGGGACCATAGACTTGCTGGAGGATACCGGCAGAGATCTGCTGGCGAGCACCAATCCGGTCAAACAAGAAAGGTGACCCATCGCCGCCCGCCGCGCCCTGACTGAAGCCGATATTGAGCGAGGTGTAATCGAGGATGTCGCGGGAGAACTGGCCGAGGATAGCCCGCAAGCCGATGCCGCCGACCAGGAAGGACTGCGAATCGCCGCTTGAGTACCAGGACTGGGTGAGCGTCGTACCCACATCGAGCCACAGCCCCGGTGTAACCGGGTACGGCGAATAGCGCAGGTTCTCGCGAGTCGTAGGGGTTGGCTGGGCAACGAGGAGCGGAAAGCTTTTGCTGACGGCGGCGACCACCCGGTAGCGGGCCAGTTCCGGACGGGAGCCGAGGGCAGCCCGGTCGGAGGTCGCCTTGATCATCGAGGCGCTGCCCTGGTAGGAAAGCCGCACACCCGAGGTACCCAGGTTGTAGACCGGCGAATCGATGGTCACACCATAGTTCTGGGTGACGTTCTGAAAGCCGAGGATGCCGTTGAAGTAGCGTTCGCGGTAGCCGTAACTGAAAGTCGCCCGGTGGTCACCCACCGGTACGACATGCTCGACTCTAAGCCGGATGCGGTTTTCTAGAGAGTCGAGCACGATGCCGTTCAGTTCGCCAAATAGCCGCGTCACCTGGCCACCGCCGTGCTCGACCAGGAGTTTGGTCTGCAGGCCGAAGTTGGACGGGTCGAGGACACCCCTGCCGTCAAAGGCTTGCTGCAAATAGAGTTGTGGCGAAATCGTCCAGTCGATCGTCTTGGTGACGATCACGTCGAAATTTTGCTGGTAGTAAAGACCGCCCTTGTCGAAGCTGTCGAAGCCGACTTCGTTGGGAGCGCGGCGGCGACGGCTGTCGATGGTGTTGGTGTAGAAGGGAAACGGAAAATTTGTCGTGCCGTCGAAGACGAGCGTGCCGGCCTCGATGTTGAGGCGGCTCGAATCGGCCGTCTCGCGCCGGACAGTCGCTTTGGGGCTGCGCAGCTCAAATTCCGGTGGGTCGAACTGGTCAGGGGTGACGCGCACCTGGTCGCCCTGCCAGCCGTCCGGACCAAAGACGAGGCGCTCGGCCTGAAACCGCAATAGACCCCCCTCGGTGCGCGGGTACTCCGGTACGAGCGGCACGTTGGCGACATCGGTCGGCAGGGGAGTGCTCGGCTCCTTGCTGAGAGTCTTGGTGTTGATCGTGCCGCGGGCGTTGAAGAGGACGCCTTCTGAGCGGGCAAAGTTGTATTCGAGGCGGGTGCCCACCAGGACCTGATCTCCCTGGATCAGTTTGATGTTGCCCTCAGCTACCGCGATGCGCGTTGCGAGATCGACGCGCATCTCATCGGAGGTAAGCAGAATGCTGCGCAGGCGCATCCGCACTTTGCCGCGAGCGGTGAAAACCCTGGTTTCCTGGTCGTACTGCTGCACATCTGCGTCGAGGAAAACTTCTTCCCCCGCCTGGATTGGCCCGCCGAGGGGCACTGCTTTGTCTCGCGGGCGCAGGTCGCTGTCGTTTACAGCACCGGACAGGTCGGCTGCCTGCGCGCTCGCCTGGGTCTCTAAGTCGCGAGCGAGAACCCCGCTATCCGCCGTGGCCGGTTGGACCTGGGCAAGACGCACCAGGGCAGGTGGCGGTGGCGGTAGGGGCGGAAAGTACGGCATGAGCAATTCCGTCTGGGCCTCCTCAGCATACCGAATTGCTCTCTGCTAGCGTGAATAGCAAACCAGTCTAGAGGAGAGCGCGATGACAGTTCAGTTTCGACACATCATGCTGATGGTCACCGATATTCCGGCTGCAGTGAAGTTCTACAACGAAGGTCTGGGTCTTGCCATCAAGGTCTCGACCCCCGGCTGGGCCGAACTCGACGCCAACGGCACAGCCCTCGCTTTCCACCACACGAGCGAAGCCTACCCGGTCGGTGCCTCACCGATTCTCAGTTTTCACGTGGAGGACATCGAGGCGACGATGGCCCGGCTCGAATCCTTTGGAGCCAAACTCGAAGGCCGCGTGCGCGAACCATCTTTTGGAAAAGTAGCGGCTATGCGTACCCCGGACGGCCACCTGGTCAGTCTGCTGCAACCGGCCCCGGTCACCAGTGCAGCCCCGGTTGGTGTCCACTAAACACTCAAAATCCGGGCTGGGGAAGTCCCCGGCCCGGACTTAAGTTAGTTGTGGATTAAAAGCTTACGACTGACCGCCGCGGCCGGGGTTGCGGCTCGGGTCGCCTGAAAGGAAACCGAAGGCAAAGATGGCAATAAAAAGCAGAACGACGATCGTGACGATCCAGCGCAGAAGTTCCATCCGTCGATGATCCCAAAGTAATTGCTACCCATGATAGAGCACCCGCCTAAATCTAGAGATATTCTTTAATGCCGTCGGCGAGGCGAATCGGTGTCAGGGGAAAGTCGCGGGCGAAAGGTTTCTGAGCGGTGATGTTGTCTTCCTGGAGCATCGTGAGCTGGTCGCTGGTGATGGGTAGTAACTGCGGCGCAATCGCACTGCCAATCGCCACGGCCGGTTTAACCAGGGCAAGCGGGATCGAGATAAAAGGCTTACGCACCTGCAACTGGTCGGCGATCACGCCGAGAATGTCGCGCAGGCTCAGCTGCTCTGGTCCACCGAGTTCGTAAATCTGGCCTACGTGCGTCTCGGACTCGACGCACCGGCAGATCACTTCTGCCAGGTCTTTTACTGAGAGCGGCTGAAGCCTGTTGGTGCCCTCGCCAATCACCGGGATAAAAGGCGGTGTTTTCACCAGGTCGTTTGCGAGCAGGTTGATAAAATCGTCGCCCGGCCCAAAGACGACCGACGGCCGCAAGATAGTCCAGGCAAGGCCCGACTCGCGCACCATCTGCTCGACGGCCCACTTGGTCTGGTGGTAGCGGGCCACAGCACCAGATCGAGAGCCGATGGCAGAAATATAGATGAACTTGCGCACGCCCCTAGCTTTCGCGGCGGCAAGCAGGTTGCGGGTGCCTTCGGTGTGGACCCGCTCAAAGGTGATTTCGGGTGGTTTCTCGCGGATGATGCCCACCAGATGCACGACGGTATCGACCCCGAGACAGGCACGTTCTAGAGAAGCGGTGTCCTTCAGTTCGCCGACTGCAATTTCGCAGCCCAGGGCTTGAAGTGCGGAAGCGTCCGAGCCGGGACGGACCAGCGCGCGGACCGCAAGGCCTCGCGTACGCAAGGTCCGGGCCGTCTGGGAGCCGATAAAACCGGTTGCGCCAGTAAGGAGAATCATCTTCTCAGCTTAACGCTGAGGGCAGTCTGGCGCTCCAATCGTGGTGATGGGCAGGTCATGGTTGTAGTCCAGTCACCACGCCCTGATGGGATGCCACCAATTTTCGGGGGGTGAGCGAGTTCAAGGGAAGCAGAACCATGCACCTCTTCTTCATGGCTGCACTCATCTCAGAGAGCAAAATTAACCAGGCGTGGCTGAAAAGCACTCAGAAACACAGATGCAGCAGGCACCCCCGAAAATTGATGGCATCCTCTTCCGTTCGCTCACCCCCGAGTGCCGTTTCCAGCTTTCGAATACCTGCTTGTTTGTAAAGGGTCGCAGCTAGGGTCGAGTAGACTTGCTGGGATAGCCAGGGCGGATCAGGACAACGATCGGGCGGCAGACCGCAGGAGCAAGCAGTGAATTTTTCTGCCAGGTTGGGTGCTGCGATTGAGCGCAACGATAGTCTCTTGTGCGTGGGCCTCGATCCGAACCCCGAGTGGCTGCCCGAGCGGTGGCGCCACCTGCCGCTATGCGAGGGGTTGAGTGCCTGGCTGAGCGAAACGATCGACGCGACCGCCCACCTCGCCTGCGCCTTCAAGCCCACCCTCGGCTTTTTCCTTGCCCTGGGGCCGGAGGGCCTGACACTGCTTGAGCAGAGCTTGGCCCTCGTCCCTGCCTGGGTGCCCGTGATCCTTGACGCCAAGCATGCCGACTTGAACACGGCCACGGCCTTCGCCCGGCTCGCCTTCGAACGGTGGGGCGTGGACGCCCTCACCCTGTGCGCCCCGGCCGGCCAGGACAACGCCGTACCCTTCCTGGTCTACCCGGAGCGGGCGGTGTTCGTGCTTGCATCCACGGCGAACGCCTCGGCAAAAGCGCTCCAGAACACCGGCGAGACTCCTCCCTACCTGCACTTGGTGAGCGAGGCGCGCGGCTGGGGGACTCCCGATCAGCTCGGCTTCGAGGTGGATGCAAGAGACCCGGTCCGACTCGCACGCATCCGACAGGCAGCACCGGAGCGGCTCATTCTGGCGCGCGGCATCTGGGATACGGGTGGTGGGCTGGTGAGCGCCCTGGCGGCGGGGCTGGGAGCGCAGGGGGGCGGGCTACTGGTTCCCGTGCCCCGTCGGATGCTCATCGACGAAGCTCCCGACCAACAGGTGCAGGGTCTGCGCGAGGAGGTCAACCGCCTGCGCGAACTATCGATTGGCAATGCCTCCGCCTGCAATCTCTGGGTTCCCGACTTGTGCCTGCTCAACCCGGAACCCCACGCGGACTTGATCCTGCAGTTATTTGACATCGGGTGCATCCTGTTTGGCGAGTACATCCAGGCCTCGGGTCTGGCGCTGCCCTACTATGTGGACCTGCGCAAGATCATCTCCAACCCCCAGCTCTTCCACCGCATCCTCGCCGCCTACTCGGGCATCCTCCGGGGTTTGAAATTCGACCGCATCGCGGGCATCCCCTACGGTTCGCTGCCCACGGCCTCGGGTCTGGCGCTGCAGCTCAACCGCCCGCTCATCTTCCCGCGCAAGGAGGTCAAAGCCTACGGTACCCGAAGGCTCATCGAGGGGCACTTCGAACCGGGCGAGACGGCGGTGGTCGTGGACGACATCTTGATCACCGGCAGGTCAGCCGTGGAGGGGGCAGCAAAACTGCAGTCGGCAGGCCTGGTGGTGCGCGACATCGTCGTGCTCATCGACCACGGGCACGGCGTGAGCGAGCGGGTAGCCGAGCAGGGTTTCCAGGCCCACGCCGTACTCACCATCGAAGAAATCGCCGGCACCCTTTACCAGGCCGGTCGCCTCGACGACTCCCAGTACAACGCCTTTTGCCGGACGGAGGCGGTCCAGGTAGGAAGCCACCAATTTTTGGGGGATGGGCCGGCTTTGGAGCGGGCAGACTCGCTATGATGCTCCCGTGGCCGTCAGTAAGACTGCCATCTCCGCCGCTTCCGCATCCATAGCAAGGATTACGGAATTACCTACCAGGGCGGCATGAGCTTCGCAGACGATCCGCACCGGGCCCGGCTCAGCCGGTTTCGCCTCTGGCCGAGTGAACGCTTCTTCTATATAGAAGCCAGGGCGTCTATTAGTTTTATAGTGGCAAAGCGGTCTATGCACCTGCTAGCTTAGCAGTGTCCACTTGCGGAGACAGGCCAGGATGGCAATTTCCCCGGTGAGTGCGGAGCCAAAATCTCCGACGATCTGGCGGTGGCTGCTCGGAGGCATGGGTTTAGTCGGCTTGGGCGCGGTGCTCTTCTTCTTTGTCATTCCGCAACCCGACCCGGCACTCAAGTTCGAGAAGTTCACCACCACTGTCGAGCGCATCAGCACCGATATTCGCATCACCTCCGCCGGACAGGTCTCTCCCAATCGCAAGGTCAACGTCGGTCCCAAAGAAGGCGGCCTGCTTGCAACCCTCGGCGTCGAGCAGGGCCAGGCCGTCGTCAAAGGCCAGATCCTGGCGCGCATGGATTCGAGCCGGGCAGTCAACGATGTCGCCGAGACCCGCGCCGCCGTAGATCTGGCGCGTGCCCGCTACCTTGAGGCGCGCAACGGCTTCCGCTCGCAAGAAATTGCCCAGACCCAGGCTGACATGCGCTCTGCCCAGGCAAGCCTGGCAATCGCCCAGAACAACTTCTCGCGCTACGAAAACCTTTACCAAAACAAAGTCATTACCGACGTCGAGCTCAACACCCGCCGCCTCGAACTCGACCGGGCGCGCGAGGCGCTCAAAGGTGCTCAAGAAAAGCTCAACCTTTACAAAGCAGGCGTGCGCTACGAGCAGGTGCAGGCGGCTAAGGCCGAACTCGACCGGGCCGAGGCGATCCTCGCCAATGCCCGTACTCGCCTCGGCGACCTGAGTATTCGTGCTCCCTTCAGCGGCATCGTCTCCCAGCGCTACGCCCAGCCAGGTAGCTTCGTCTCACCCACCACCAACACCCAGGGCGACTCGGCCAATTCAAGCTCGATTTTGCTCCTCATCGACCGGCTCGAAGTGCTCGCCACCGTCGCCGAATCCGATATTGCCCGTATCAAAGTCGGGCAGCCCGTCGCCATCACCACCACCGCCTATCCGGGCCGGACTTTCAAAGGCAGCGTCCGGCTCGTCGCCCCCGAGGCCGTTACCGAAAACGGCATTACCCAGTTTCAGGTGCGGGTGCGGCTCGACGACGAAGCAGCCCGCACGCTCAAGTCCCGCCTCAACGTCACCGTAAACTTCATTGCCGGACGGCTCAACGACATCCTGGTCGTACCGACCACGGCCATCATTAGCAAAGAGGGCAAAACAGGCGTACTGATCCCTGATCCCAAAAAAGGCCCGGTTTACAAGGAAGTGACCACCGGCCAGAGCCTGGGCGATAAGACTCAGATCATCCTGGGCCTGCGTCAGGGCGAAAAAATCTTTGCCAAGCTGCCCCCAGATATCAAAATCGAAGAAATTCTTGGGCAGAGCAACGCCTTCCGTTAACGTATCCGTCTAGGTGCAACCTTGAACTGGTTTGAAAATTTCAAACTCGCGGCTTCGACCCTCTGGGCAAACCGGTTGCGCTCGCTCCTGACGATGCTCGGCCTGATGATCGGCATCGGCTCAGTGATCCTGGTGATTGCCCTGGGGGTCGGTGCCCAGCGCTTCGTCAAAAACCAGTTCCGCGACTTCGGCACCAACGTCGTCGCCGTCCTCGACGGCGGTCCGCGCACTACCGCCCGCCAACCGCTCACCATGGACGACGCAAAGGCACTGGCACGCGAGGCTTCGACTGTCCTGGAAGTAGCACCGATCGCCTACGGCCAGGGCCGCGTCACCTGGGGAATCAAAAATGCCCAGGTGCAGATCCAGGGCACACCGATGTCGCTCACCCGTATCACTGAATTGACCTTCAATCACGGCCGCTACTTCAGCGAGGCTGAGATCAATGGACGTGCCCCGGTCGTCATCCTGGGGGAGGGGTTGAGCAAGAAGTTATTTGGCGACTTTGAGGACCCGCTCGGCAAGACCGTGGTGCTCAGCAATCGGCCGCTCACCGTGATCGGGGTTACCCGGCGGGGATTCTTTCAGGGCTTCGTGGACCTCGACCGCGCCTTGATGGTGCCGCTACCCCTGGCCCTCGAAAGCCTGGTGCCGAGCGACTCGCCTTTCGGTAAAAAAATCGGCGTCGTCTTAGTGGCGGCAAAGCCTGAGGCGACCGTGGACGATGTGACCTTTGAAGTGAAGAACCTGATGCGTCTGCGGCATGGAGTCACCGACAAAGAAGACTTCGTGATCGGCAACGTCCAGGAGCAGATAGATCTTTTTAACAACATCGCCCTCGGCGTCACGATCGTGCTCGGGCTCACAGCCGGTATCTCGCTCATCGTGAGCGGCATCGGGATCATGAACATCATGCTCGTCTCAGTCACCGAGCGCACCCGCGAAATTGGCCTGCGCAAAGCGCTCGGCGCTTCTGAGGGCGTGATCCTCACCCAGTTTGTAATTGAGGCGGTACTGCTCTCGACGGTGGGCGGGGTAGTCGGTATGCTTCTGGGCCTGGCTGCGGCAATTGGCATCGGCATCGTCTCGCCCCTCAAGCCTGAGATTACACCCTGGTCGATTGTGCTCGCTCTTGGGGTAGCGGTCGGCACGGGTCTATTTTTCGGTGTTTTCCCGGCCCGGCGGGCGGCCAACCTCGACCCGATTGTGGCCCTGCGCTCGGACTAAAAGGAGGTCTATCTTGCCCTGGTTTGAAAACGTGCGGATGGCGGCCCTGGCACTCTGGGCCAACCGGTTGCGTTCGCTGCTCACGATGCTGGGTCTCATTATCGGCATCGGCTCGGTGATCTTGATCGTGGCGATTGGCGTCGGCACCCAGAAGTACGTCAAAGAACAGTTCAAGAGCTTCGGCACCAATATCGTGGTCGTCGCACCCGACCAGGGCGCACGCGGGTTTCGACCACTGACGATGGCCGACGCTGCGGCAATTGGCACCGAGGTGAGTACGGTCCAGGACTACGCACCGTTTCTGGCTGAAAATGGGCGGGTCGTCTGGAAGAACCGGAACGCGGACGGGCGCATTTACGGCGTCACCCCGAAGCTCTCGACCATGTTGAACCTGCCGATCATTCGGGGCCGCTTTTTTACCGAGCGCGAACTGCGCGAACGCACCCGCGTCGTGGTGATCGGCGAGGAACTGGCCCGCGAACTCTTTATTGCCGAGGAACCGCTCGGTAAAAAAGTGTTGATCAACGGCCTGACTGCCACTGTGATTGGCGTCACCCGCCAGGTCGCCTTCAAGGGTTACCTCGGGTACGTCGAGCGCGGCTTGATGATGCCGCTCACCGTCGTCCAGGAGTCACTGATCTCAAGCCAGACGCCTTTCGGCCGTCGCGTTTCGCTCATTTTCCTGGAGACTAAACCCGACGAGACGATCGAGACTGTCACTTTTCAGGTCACCAACCTGATGCGCCGGCGCCACGCCGTCACCGAACAGGACGACTTTTTCATCGGCAATGCCCAGGAAATC
Organism: Gloeobacteraceae cyanobacterium SOY_34_metabat_159; assembly: GCA_031399965.1. GTDB lineage: Bacteria > Cyanobacteriota > Cyanobacteriia > Gloeobacterales > Gloeobacteraceae > JANNPH01. The sequence goes on from JANNPH010000182.1 coordinate 23,583, forward strand.
CTCAACGTCTTCAATGGCATCGCCTCCGGCCTCACCGTGCTGCTTGGCCTCATCGCCGGTATTTCTCTTTTGGTGGGCGGCATCAATATCATGAACATCATGCTCGTCTCAGTAAAGGAGCGCACCCGCGAAATCGGCTTGCGCAAGGCACTCGGCGCTTCTGAGGAAGTGATCCTTACTCAGTTTGTGATCGAGGCGGTGCTCATTTCACTGGTTGGTGGGCTAATCGGCATGCTCCTCGGTGTCGGCTCAGCCCAGTTGGTGAGCGCCTTCTCGCCCCTCAAGCCCGAGGTGACGCCGGGAGCAATCGTGCTTGCTGTGAGCGTTGCCACCGTCATCGGTCTATTTTTCGGCATTTTCCCGGCCCGCCAGGCTGCCAAACTTGACCCGATTACCGCCCTGCGCACGGAGTAACCGACGTGATCATCCGCCTTGAAGACATTCGCAAGTCCTACCGCCTCGGTGCCAACGAAGTGCCGGTGCTCAGGGGTATCGATATCGAGATCCAGCGCGGCGAGTACGTGGCGATCATGGGTCCATCCGGCTCCGGTAAATCGACTCTGATGAATATCATCGGCTGCCTCGACCGACCGACTTCCGGCTCTTACTGGCTCAATGACCGCAACGTCGCCACGCTCGAACGCAAAGAACTCGCCCGCGTGCGCAACCGCGAAATCGGCTTCGTCTTCCAGCAATTCAACCTGATGGCCCGTGCCGACGCCATCGAAAACGTCAGCCTGCCCGCTCTTTACGCCGGGATGCCCGCTCGCGAACGCAAAGAACGTGCGTCCCAGATGCTCACCCGCGTCGGCCTCAGCTCCCAGGTCCACAACCTGCCCAACCAGCTTTCCGGCGGCCAGCAACAGCGCGTCGCCATCGCCCGCGCCCTGATGAATCGTCCGAGTATCCTGCTCGCCGACGAGCCGACCGGTGCCCTCGACACGCGCACCGGCAAAGAAGTGCTCAATCTCTTTGAAGAACTCCACCAGGAAGGTCTCACCCTGATCGTGATCACCCACGATCAAGAAGTCGGCGACCGCGCCCACCGCCTCATTCGTCTGCGCGACGGCCTCCTCGAAAGCGAGACCAGCACAGTCCAGGCCGGCTTACCCCCTCATCCTTAGCAACTCAAGCCACGCGACTAAAGTCACTCATCCGCGACTACCCGGCCCGCAACGTCCTCACCACGACCTCGGCTACGTGTTCTGCCGGTAACTCTCCACCGCCAGTCTCACTGAGCCACAGCCAGTATTCGTGGTTGCCCGCCGGTCCCGTAATGGGCGAACCGGTCAACCCCAAAAATCTCCACCCGAGCGACTGAGCCGCCTCCCAGACTTGAACGATCACCTCGCGGTGGATAGCGCCATCCCGAACAACCCCATTTTTTCCGACCCGGCCCTTCCCGGCTTCAAATTGCGGTTTGACCAGCAGCAACAGCTCACGCGGGGCCACCAACAACGCCTTCAGGGCGGGCAGGATGAGCCTCAGCGAAATAAACGAGACATCCACCGTGGCAAGGTCAGGACGCGGGTCGGTGGCGCTATAAAGCGCTTCCGGCTGCAGATGGCGCAGATTTGTCCGCTCTTTGAGGATGACCCGCGGGTCATTGCGCAGCTTCCAGGCCACCTGACCGTAACCGACATCGATGCCGTAAACCCGCGCCGCACCGCGCTGCAATAGACAATCGGTAAAGCCGCCCGTCGAGATGCCGCCGTCCAGACAGACACGACCCGCGACGGTGAGCGCAAACTCACCCAGGGCGCCTTCCAGTTTTTCAGCCCCCCGCGAGACGAAAGGCGACATCTTCTGGACCTGCAACTCAGCGTCAGGTAGCCACAGCGATCCCGGCTTGTCGGCCAGTTCCCCACCGACCCGTACCTGTCCCGAGCGAATCAAAATTTGCGCTTTTTCACGGCTCTCCACCAGCCCACGCTCGAGGAGCAACTGGTCGAGACGTTGCCGCGCCGGACGGGAACTGGCCATGTTCAGTCTCCTTCTAGCGGCAAACCAATCTGTACTTTTCCGCGATCAAAGTACTGCCCGAACTGCAGATAGTAGACCTCGTCTTCGTCCTGCAGTTCGACTTCAAGGTCGGTACGGGCATGGGCGACACAAAGAAGCGCGTAGCCCTGAGCTTTCAATTCACTCGAAAGACCCATCGCCTCGGGTTGATCGACCTCACCGCTCAGTACCTTGACAGCACAGGTCGTACAGGCACCATTGCGGCACAGGTAGGGGAGTGGACGGCCCTGGCCTTCGGCGGCGAGCAGAATGTACTCATCTCCTCGGACGCGAATGCGGTAAGTCTCGCCCTGGCGAGGGTGATGAATGACGATAGAGTAGCTGGTCACGGTGCAGCTTCTTAAGAGAAGAGTAGCTATTCGTCGGGTGGGTACAGCAGTGTATGCTAAAGTACCCCTAGTTCCGGTGGGAAGGTCTCCATTGTGTCATGGCCTGACCATCGTCTGATTTTGAAGTCATTCAGGAGTCATAGATGACAGCAGTTACCACCCCTGTGCAGATTCGCTACGAAGTCCGCGATCTGGAGCTTGCGGCAGAGGGCCGACAGCGTATCGATTGGGCAGCCCGCGAAATGCCCGTGCTCAAGCAACTGCGGCATCGTTTCTCGCAGGAGCGTCCCCTCGCCGGCATCCGCATCTCCGCCTGCTGCCACGTGACCACCGAGACCGCCAACCTGGCCATCACCCTCAAAGCAGCCGGGGCCGACGCCGTGCTCATTGCGAGCAACCCACTCTCGACCCAGGACGATGTAGCCGCTTCGCTGGTTGTCGATCACGGCATTCCCGTCTTTGCACTCAAGGGCGAAGACACTCAAACTTACCTGCGCCACGTCCAGGTTGCGCTCGACCACCGTCCGCAGATCATCGTCGATGACGGTTCTGACGTCGTTGCGACCATGATCAAAGAGCGCCCCGAACTGATCAGCGGTGTGATCGGCACCACCGAAGAGACAACCACCGGTATCGTCCGCCTGCGCTCGATGCTGGCGGCGGGTGTACTCACCTTCCCGGCGATGGCGGTCAACGACGCCGAGACCAAGCACTTCTTCGACAACCGCTACGGCACAGGCCAATCGACCCTCGACGGCATCATCCGTGCCACCAACTTGCTCCTGGCCGGTAAGGCGATCGTAGTCGCCGGTTACGGCTGGTGCGGCAAGGGTGTCGCCGACCGCGCCCGCGGCCTCGGTGCCAACGTAATCGTCACCGAGATCAACCCCGTGCGCGCCATCGAAGCGGCCATGGACGGCTTCCGCGTAATGCCGATGGAAGAAGCAGCCCAGGTTGGCGATCTTTTCATCACCGTGACGGGCAACAAACACGTCATCCGCCGCGAGCACTTCCTGGCGATGAAGGACGGAGCGATTATCTGCAACTCCGGCCACTTCGACGTTGAAATTGACCTGGTTGCCCTGGGCGAACTGTCCCGCGAAAAGCGCACCGTCCGCCAGTTCACCGAAGAGTATATGCTCGAAGGCAAAACTGTGATCGTCCTGGGCCAGGGTCGCCTCATCAACCTGGCTGCTGCTGAGGGTCACCCGGCTTCAGTCATGGACATGAGCTTCGCCAACCAGGCTCTCGCCGTCGAATACCTGGTCAAAAACCAGGGCAAACTCGCTCCCGGCATCTACAACATCCCCGCCGACCTCGACGCTCAGATTGCTGCTCTTAAACTCGCGGCAATGGGTATCAAGATCGACACCCTCACCCCCGAGCAACTCTCCTACATCTCCTCCTGGGATGAAGGTACCGAGTAACAGCAGCAAGCCCGACTCTATATAAGCTTTCGCCCCGCCTGGTTTTTGGCTTTCTACCTGTTGAAGGTTTAAGAAAGCTGAATTCAGGTGGGGCGAAAGTTTTGCGGTGTCCGGCCACGGACGTGGATTGCTACTCGCTGTTCAAAGGTTGTTTGGCAACTCCCCGTCCAGTGAAGCGGTATTCTCCAGCAAAATAACGCAAAGCTTTAACCAGTCTTCCGGGGGCTATAATCAGAAAGCTGTAAGGGCACGTAGCTCAGCGGATAGAGCGTTCGCCTCCGGAGCGAAAGGTCGTGGGTTCAAATCCCGCCGTGCCCATTGGTTTCTCAGTAGTTGAATACTTTGTGGATTCACTGTGGTATTCAATTTTGCCCGTTGGGCTATCTGCTTTCCGTTTCTACAGTAGAACCCCGCCGTATTGATGCTCAGGTGCAGGACACGCCCTTAAGCGAATTGATCCGTACTCCTCCTGAATTGCATCGACAACGGAAAAAAGCCGGATGTGAATTGGGAACACTCAGACCCTGGTGCAAGCTTTTATGTACCTCTTAGTCTCATGAGAAACCCAATGATCAGAACATATTCTGGATTAGCATTAGCCGTCATGGTCGCCCTGCTTAGCCTTACTTCTGGTACAGATGCTCAGACTGTAGTATCTGGAAGTGCCTATCGGGTAACCACAAGAAATGTAACAGGTACAACTACTGTCTACTGCTATCGCCTCTTGGATAGCAATGTCTTTGAAGTGAAGACTACGACGGCAATTGTGCTCACGAGCACAGGAACCTGGGAGATACTCCCGACTGCCGGCCATGTTGCTGCAAGTTTCTTTCAGGCGAATACGGCTACACCTATCTCGACAACCACCTATATCGGGGCTGCTTATACTGGGCCCAGTAGTGCCAATTCAACCATAAGCGGCACAGTCCTGACCGATGTTGCCGGCACGATTGTACCGGCAATCTTCACAGGTGTCCTAGATCCGACCTGCGCCAATTAAGTCGGCTCGATTCTGTTGCAAGAATCGAAGACGGACAGTAAGGCTCTGCAATTTGTCCTTCTGATGCTACCAGAAAGAGGGCAGCCACTGAGCGCAAAGAAATATCCTGGTCCCGAGTAGGACCAGGACAGCTCTGTGGTATGGAGTGCTCTAGATGTTGAACCGGATGCCCAGTTCGGCGTTGTGAACCACCTGTGCACCGACATCAACGCTGATTGGAAAGCCCGTCACGACCTGCGGTATGGCTACTGAGGAGGTGCCGAAAAAGCGATAGGCGACGTAGAGTTCCGTTTCGGGTGAGAGCGTGTAGTTGACCCCGGCACGGGCCTGGTAAGCAAGCAAACCCTCGCTGTTGCCGGGGCGAACACCGTTGGGAGAAGGAGCAACGTTACCGAATGAGATCGTGCTGTAGCCGAGGCCGCCTCCGATGAAGGGCCGCAAGGGCGAGCCGGTGTCGAGGTCGTAGTAGGCGCTGAGCAAGAAAGCCAGGTTCTCAACCAGGCCGGTGAGGTTGTAGGCAGTGGTCTGAGTGCTGGCCGAGGTACCGGCCGCAGGCGCACTCGCAAAGTTGGGGTTCGCAAGTGGATTGGGCGTAGTGCGAGTGACAATCGAACTAGACAGGCCGGCATTCAGGTAGGACGCCTCGAACTCGATGCGCAGGCCCGGCGTCAGGCGGGCACCGACAGCCAGGTTAGCGCTGTAGCCTGTATTCTGATTAATCACCAGGCTATTCAAGCCGCCGGCACCATTGTTCGCACTGCCACCAAGCTGGGTTGGGAACTGGGCAGCACCGGAAATGGTGTAGTAGTACCGCTTGCCGACCTCATAAGGTGAATAGAGGTCGGCCGACTGAGCGGCGGCGGGTGTGGCGGTAACAGCTACAGCCAGCACCGCAGAAAGCGGCAACCCGGCGCGCCAGAACGTGTTTGCAAAAAACATGATCGCTCCCTCACACGTGAAAACTACGGACAGCCCGCGTATCGAATTCCAGAACGGGACTATTTGTATCGTCAAAACTTTTCAACAGCAGCGGTTCAAGGGACAAAGTAGAGACGCGCAAGCATTTCACTTTGGTGAGATGAGTGCAAGAACCTGAGCGCGTAGATAGCCCGTCAATGGGTAGAAATGCCAGAGGACAACCGTATCCTATCGAACAAATGATGCAGTAGTACGTATCACAGCATACGAGTTTCAGGTAGCTCGCACCCATCCAGAGACAGATCAGAAGTAAGCACTGTCATGCTTTGCAGGCTGTACTGGAACTCGCAAAACTGGCCGGTGCCCTCAGACTTGCTCGACAAGTGACGCACTGCTACCGTTATGTATTTTTCTTAGGCGAGTAGATCGCCGCAGACTAACATGCGATTTAATGTAAACAAGTTCTTAGCTTCGTTGCTATTTGCCTACTCTCTAAACCAGCAGGAGGCTTGATGCTGTCCGGTTTTAAGGAATTTCTACTGCGCGGCAATGTTGTCGATCTAGCCATCGGCGTTGTCATCGGTGCTGCTTTTGGGAATGTGGTGACTGCCTTCGTCAAAGGTCTTTTGACACCGCTCATCGCAGCCATTGGTGGCCAGCCAGATTTTGCAACCCTCAGTTTTACACTCAACAACAGCAAGTTTCTCTACGGCGAATTTATCAATGCTTTGATCTCGTTTTTACTCATCTCAGCCGTGGTCTACTTCCTGGTGGTCTTACCGATGAACACCCTGATGGCCCGCGCCAAAAAAGAACCGCCTGCGCCTGTGATGACCCGTCCCTGCCCTGAATGCCTGAGCGAAATCCCGATAGCGGCCCGTCGCTGTTCGCACTGCAGTTCGGTCGTCGTACCCTAGGGCTCTGCTTCATCAGCAATTGCCCCGGTCGCACGGGTCTTCTGCAAAGGACAAATCGCACCAGACCGGGCTTCCCAGTTAAGCTGGATCGCCGGTGCACAAATCTCGGACGTGCGCCGAACGAGACGCCGGCTGTTTGAGTGTGAGCAATCCACACCCTCCAGGTCGTCAGCATCGCTATTTTGGAGTCGAAAAGCAAAAGTGTCCCACGCAGCAATCTTGATCCAGGCAAAACAAGACCTGGCCCCGGTCTTCGCTGAAATTGATTCTCGGGTCAAAAAGAACCTGGCCCGCGTCCTGAAGGCGTTCCGCACCGAGAGAATCGGTGCTCACCACTTTGCTGGTGTGAGCGGCTACGGTCACGGGGATCTGGGCCGCGATGCCCTTGACCGGGTGTTTGCACAGATAGTCGGCGCGGAGCAAGCTGCCGTGCGCATCCAGTTCGTCTCGGGTACCCATGCGATTGCCTGCGCACTATTCGGTGTGCTTCGTCCCGGCGACGAATTGCTCTCGGTGGTCGGCGCGCCCTATGACACCCTCGAACCGGTGATCGGTATCAATGGAGACGCAGCAGGCTCCCTGGCCGATTTTGGGATCCGCTACCGCGAACTGGCCCTGAGCGCTGAGCAGCGCATCGACTGGGACGCCCTCGCGACGGCCATCCGTCCCGAGACGCGCATGGTACTCATTCAGCGCTCCTGCGGCTACAGCTGGCGGCCGAGTGTGAGCATCGATGAAATTGAACGGGTGATCAAGCTCGTCAAAGATCAAAACCCCAACACGGTCTGCTTCGTCGATAACTGCTACGGCGAATTTGCAGAAGATCGGGAGCCAACTGAAGTCGGTGCCGACCTGATGGCCGGGTCGCTCATCAAAAACCCCGGCGGCACTATCGCCCCGGCAGGCGGTTACCTGGCCGGTCGCTCAATCTGGGTCGAGCGCGCCTGCGCCCGGCTCACCGCCCCCGGTATCGGTAGCGAAGGCGGCTCGTCGCTCGACCAGAACCGCCTGCTATTTCAGGGGCTGTTTCTTGCACCCCAGATAGTGGGCGAGGCGATTAAAGGTGCCTGTCTCACCAGCTACCTTTTCGATCGTCTGGGCTACCCGGTACAGCCCGCCCCGCTCGACCGGCGCACCGATGTCATCCAGGCCGTCAGACTCGACCGTCCGGACCGGCTGCTTGCCTTCTGCCGCGCTATCCAGCAATCGTCGCCGATTGGCGCTTACCTCGAACCTGTCCCGGACAACGTCCCTGGCTACGTAGATCAGGTGGTGATGGCCGGTGGGACCTTTATCGAGGGCAGTACGCTTGAGCTGTCGGCCGACGGTCCCCTGCGTGAGCCTTATATCGTCTTCCTGCAGGGCGGAACCCACCTCGCCCATGTCGAGATTGCTCTTGAAGCTGCTCTCGAAGCGCTGCAAGCTCTTTAAGTGGCAGACGTAGTCTTCGGCAACAGGTCTTTAAAGCGATTGGAGTAGTAGTAATAGCGGGCTTCGTCGAAGGGCTGCAGCTTCCAGCCCTGGGACTCGACTTTGGGCACAAAAGCCAGAAACTCCTGCAGGTTTTTGCGGCTGTTTTCGGCTAGGGCCTGCTTCTGTTTTTCAAGTTCCAGGCGCTCGGCCTGCTTGGTCGGTCCGCCTGCTTTTTTCAGTTGCTCATCTATTTTCTCGGTCGCAGCCTGATTCGCATCGATGCGGTTGAGGACGGCCCGCGAAGCCTTCTGGGCGTCGCGTTCAGAGACGATGACTATCTCACCTTGCAGTGGAGTCGAGACCCGCACCGTACTGGCACCGCAGCCGACCAGCAGAATAACGACAAGGGACAATGCCGGTAAAGTGCGCATATCACCTGAAACGAAAGCTTCAGGATCCTAACAGATAGAGGTTGGCCGAAACCCAAAAGAGGCCATCCACCAGCAGGGTGCTGAAGACCGCACCGCCGAAGGCCCACCAGTGAAGCTGCTGCGAACGCAACGCCCAGAGCGTGATGCCCATCAGAACCAGGGTCACACCCGCAGCAAGTACTGCACCGGATACCGTATTCATCTGAGCGAGGGCGGCTGGTAAGACCTTGACCATCTGCGCCGTATTGCCCTCAGCACTCATCATCTGCTCCCACCAGGGCATCAACCCGGTCGCCATGCAATAGAAGTCAGTGATGCAGGTACCCAGGAAAGACCCCAGGAAGAACAAGCTCCCAACCCGGAAATGACCAAACAGCAACGCCGCCAGCGCAATCGGTACCGGGATTGCCTCAACCGGGATATGCAGCATCGGCTCGGTGCGCAACCACCCCCAGTACAGGCTGCCCGCCAACCAACTCAGGGTAAAGCCAAACAAGATGTCACCGAGCAGCTCACGCTTCGGTTGTGACCACAGCCAGAGGCTAAACAGTAGCCACCCAAGGGTCGCCAGTAAGCTCAATCCCGGTGCGTAGCGGACGAGCGGCGCCTGGAAAAATACCGGCACGGAAACTAAAAAGACAGCGAGAGCGAAGACTTGCCAGTGGACCGCCTGGATAGCAGGAGGAGAAGCATCGGCTGGAGTAGCGGGGCGGTCTATTAAGAGCACTTGTTTATTTTTCAGTCTTTCGTTACTAAGCTTAACATCCACTGTTGCTTTCGCCGCACAAACTTCGGTCGTCTGGCGAGTGCAAAAGCAGGATTCCCCCCGGTAGGGAGGCAGGGCTAACAGCGCATGGAGTCATGATACCGTATCCCCTCCCCGGGCATCTGATGGATCTACAGCATACCCATACTTTCGCCCTCGCAGCCGAGGCCCTCGTCGCCGAGCAGTTAATCTGCCTGGGCGGCACTATTATTGCCCGTCGATGGCGGTGCCGTGGCGGTGAGATTGACCTGGTGGTCCGCTCGGCAGAGTGGCTGCTGTTTGTCGAGGTCAAGGCCCGTAGCCGGGGGAACTGGGATAGCCACGGTCTGGAGGCCGTGGGTGCCATCAAGCGCCGCCGCCTCTGCCGGGCGGCTCGCCTATTTTTGCAGGAACACCCCAAACTAGCGGGTCTTGCCTGCCGCTTTGATGTCGCCCTCGTCCGGCGCGACCGGCAAGGCGGGCTGCATCTGCAGGCGTACCTGAGCGGGGCCTTCGACTACACCGACTGAAGAATTCGCCGTTTGAGTCGGGGGATGCGCGGACACGGGTGAGTCATAGACTTCCAGGAAACAGTCCACGGTCCGCCCTGCGATTGCCGACGCGTGGCAAGATAGATAGACTGAACGGGCTTTGCATTTTGCTCTATCGTCGCTTCGGCAAGACTGAACTGAAACTCTCGGTCTTTACCTTCGGCGCGATGCGTTTTCTGGCATCTGAAGAAAATGCCGTGCGCACCGTCTCTGAAGCTGTGCGCCTGGGTATTAACCATCTGGAGACGGCGCAAGGCTACGGCGAGAGCGAGAAGTTCCTGGGGACGGCCCTGCGGGGCATCGAGCGGCACAAAGTTTATATCACCACCAAGATTCCGCCCACACCCGACGCCGACACGATGCGCCGGCAGATCGAAGCGTCCCTCGTACGCATGGGCACCGACTACATCGATATTTTTGACCTGCATGGCATCAACACGCCCGAACACCTGCAAATGTCGCTCGCCCCACAGGGGTGCCTCGCCGCTATCCGCGAGGCGATGGTCGAGGGCACGATCAAACACCTCGGGTTTTCGACCCACGCGCCGCTCCCGATCATCCTTGAAGCGATCAGCAGCGGCGAATTTGAGTCGGTCAACCTGCACTACTACTACTTCAACCAGCGCAACGCACCGGCTGTCGCCCTCGCTCATGCCCGCGACATGGGCGTTTTCATTATTTCGCCCACCGACAAGGGCGGCCAGCTTTTCAACCCTCCAGCAAAGCTCACGGCCCTGACGGCCCCCTTTACGCCCATCGCCCTCAATCACCGCTTCTTATTAAGCGACCCGCGCATCCACACCCTCAGCCTCGGGGCAGCGGACCCGTCAGAATTTGGCCCCCATCTTGCAGTCGCCGACCGGGGCGGACCGCTCGACTCCGAGGAAGCGGCGGCGGTCGCCCGCCTCGACGCCCAGTATCAGCAGGTCGAGAACCTCTGCGAGCAGTGCCACCAGTGCCTGCCCTGCCCGGAAGACGTCAACATCCCGGAGATATTGCGCCTGCGAAACCTCGCAGTCGGTTTTGAGATGACCGACTTCGCCCGCTATCGCTACGCCGTATTCGGCAACGCCGGTCACTGGTTTCCGGGTACCAGGGGCGACAGTTGTACCGAGTGCGGCGACTGCCTGCCCCGCTGCCCGGCCGGCCTTCCAATTCCCGCCCTGCTCGCTGAAGCCCACGAGCGGCTTTATCAGGGCGAACGCAAACGACTCTGGGGTTAATCGATGAGCCAGACCCACCCGCAGTACCAAAAAGACCGCCATGCGCTCAATCAGGTGACTCAAGAAGGCCAGAACGACTACAACCTGGCTGAACTCGCACGACTACTGATTCGCTACGAGGGGTTTCCCGGTGCGGAAGACCTCAAGCGTGATATCCAGGCGGTATTGCAATCATGGCAACTGACAAAAGAGAGCCTGTTTGAGCGTACGCGACAGATTCACACCGCACGCCCCGTCTACCGCAACAGTGATGCCTCCGCCGAGGACTGGTCCTAGCAATGCTGCTGGTACGCTGGCCGCTGTCGTTTTGCCTGGCCCTCGACCCATTCGTCTTTGTGCCGTCTGACTTTAGCGAGTGGCATCCGGGTTACCGCGCAGCGATCCTCGCCCACGAACGGGTGCACCACCGACAGCAGCGCGCCCTCGGCCTCTGGCGCTTTTGCCTGCTGTACGTCTTTGACCTGCGCTTTCGCTGGCGCATCGAACGGCAGGGCTACGAGCGCGAGATGTGGGAACTGATCCGCCGGGGCCTGAAGGCGCAGCCCGAACGCTATGCGCGCACCGTCTCATCGGCACTCTACTGGGGAATGATCGACTATGAGGATGCGCGGCTCTGGGCTGAGGCCGCTATCGAGCGTCTGAGGCGCTAGCGCACTCTCAGCGGCTCGACAAGAGTCAGGACGAGCGGCGTGTCGGGCTTGACGACGACCACTGGGTTAGAAGCGCTCACAGCACCCACCGTTGCCCCGAGTGCCCCGGTAGCAAGAATCGGGATGAGTCCCAGGCCGCCGGTGAGTAAAGTAATAATCGCCCCACCCGCAGCGCCGATCAGTGCCCCGTTACCGGCTTCTGCTCCCACGTCGCGCCGCGGATCGGCCTGGGTAGGCAGCAACTCGGTCTGAGCCTTGACAGTGTAGATGCGGTCGCCAATCGAGACGCGCTCGGCAATAAAGCGCGACCCTTCCGGAAATTTTGAGCGGTCGCGAGGTTCGCGGCGGGCAGTTGCCGGTTCTTCCTCGGCCTCGGCCTTCATCACGGGTTGAAAGCTACCCCAGACGGTGCTGCCCTTCGGGATCACCACGTCCCCGCCGTTGTCGCGCACGTCGTCGCTGATTTCGAGGGTCATCGCCAGAGCGTCGCTCGGACTGTAGGTCAGTTCGCGCAGGACGGTTGCCGTGACCTGGGTGCCTTTCGGCAGGTCGTTCTGGGTGGTGATCACATCAAATTTGGGGACGGGCGAGGCAGGATTCGCGGCCGGTCTACTGACTGGGGTAGCAGCCGGAGTGGTGGGCCGAACCGTGGTGCGTGGGGCAAGCCGGGGCGGCGGCGGAATAATGCGCGTCTCGCCCGGCGTATTCAACTTCGGAGCAGCCTTGGCCGGTGCAGTCGGCCTGGAGAAATCAAATTCGCGGGCAGCAGCCCCCAGGGGAAGCCCCAGATAACTCACAGTCAGGACAACAGCAATCGCCCGGCGCATAGTCAGCCTCCGATACAGGTGCAGAGTAAAAGGACGCGATATTCCCCTAGACCTTACCAGACAAACCAGATATGGTGCAAAAACTCATCTCAATCAGGGACCAGTCACCACTGCTGGACCATTCGCTAACTACCCGAAAAAATGGTAGTCTCACAAACATTATCGAGTCAAACTGGGTGCTACTAACAGAGAGCACAAAGCCGACCCGGCTGGAGGAACTGCTTGAAAAAGATAGAAGCGATCATTCGACCGTTCAAACTCGACGAGGTCAAGATTGCCCTCGTCAACGCCGGCATCATCGGTATGACCGTCAGTGAAGTCCGCGGCTTTGGTCGCCAGAAGGGCCAGACCGAGCGTTATCGGGGGTCCGAGTACACCGTCGAGTTTCTGCAGAAGCTCAAGATCGAAGTCGTCGTCGAGGAAGACCTCGTCGATACCGTGATCGACAAAATCATGGTCGCCGCCCGCACCGGCGAGATTGGCGACGGCAAGATCTTTATCACCCAGGTCGATCGCGTCGTGCGCATCCGCACCGGCGAACGGGACGACGAGGCCCTCTAGGCTCCTGCCGATAGCCCCAGGAAGCGCTCCAGGTCAAAATGACTGGCGAGCAGGGCCTGGATGCGCTCCACTTTGTGCGGTTCGCGAAAGCGCACCTGCCCAAAGGTGCGCTCGATAATCTCGACCGTCGCCAGTGTGTCGTAACCGACCGACAATACGGGCACTTCGAGGGCTTCGGCGCGGGCAAGAGCCATCGCCGTGGGCGGCAGGTGGCCGGTGAGCACCAGGCAACTCGTCGAAGTTTCGAGGGCTGCCAGTTGCAAATCGGTGCGGTCGCCGCCAGTAATCACCGCTTTGTTGGCGGTTGTCAGAAAATACTTGAGAGCCGCGTTGACGCTCATTGCCCCGATATTAAAAGATTCGACCGTTGTATCGAGTCGATCGCGGCAGCAGAGCACTTCTGCACCGAGGGCCGTCACCAGTTCGGCAACGCTCAGACTCTTTAAAAGCGTATCGGCAGGCAGGACACCGAAGACGGCGATTCCCTGCCGCTCCAGAAACGGCACCAGGACCGTCTTCAAGTCGAGGTACTGCTCAGCGGGCACGTCGTTAAAAAGCACACCGAGCAGGCGGTTACCCAGTTGCGACTGCAGTATCAGCATTTCATCGATCACGAGGTCGGTCTGGTAGCGACAGACCAACAGCACCCGAGCGGGCAGTTGTTCAGCAAGCACCTGCAAGGTAAGACCAAAGACGGCACCTTCTTGTGGAGTACCTGCGCCTTCGATCAGGCATAACGGCCCGGCAACCGCCAGGTACTGTGCGAGCTTCGAACGGTAATCGGTCGTATCCTCGCCGCTCAGGCGACGGCGGACACTGCTGCGGTCGAGAAACACCAGGGGCGCAATCGCCGGTACGTCCAGATATTCACTCATCAGCAAGCAGTCTTCGTCCCTCGGTGCCTCGGTCCGGTCTGGGCAGGTGCCGAGGGGCTTGGCGTAGCTGACCGGGAGGCCGCGGGCTTTGAGCATCAGGCCAAGGCCAAGGGCGACGGCTGATTTACCGCTGTAGGCCGTCGTCGAGCCGATAAGCAGATGCATAGTACCTGGTCATTGTGTTCTAACGAGTCTACGCGCAAGCGGACGAAGAAGGCCAGGGAGCCGCCCAAAACGGTCGCCTCGCCCATGCGCTCCCCGACCGGTACCGGCCCTGCTCGTTAGCCTAGAAGGGTCGTTTCTGGTAAAATCAGCCTCGAAGTGTTTGAAAGGCTCGACTATCGAGGCGCTCAGTCACGTTCACGAGCGCTGCTTGTGGATTGACGGTATGACTGTTGGGACGCTCACTTCTACCCAACCAGGTTTCAGAGCACACCGCGCACAGGAGTGAGCAGAAATATGGCCAACAATGAGTGGCAGCGCTATCAAGACTGGTTGTACTACCATGCGGGCCTTGGGTTTTATCTGGACGTGAGCCGGATGCGCTTTGACGATGCTCTGGTCGAAGCACTGCAGCCGCGATTTTCGAGGGCATTTGCGGAGATGGCAGCCCTTGAGCAGGGGGCGATTGCCAACCCTGACGAGGAGCGAATGGTTGGTCACTACTGGCTGCGCGATCCAGAACTCGCTCCCACGGCCGAGATTACACAGGAAATCGTCGATTCGCTCGCGCAGATCGAATCGTTTGTGCAGGAGGTCCACTCCGGCAATATCCATCCTCCTCAAGCACCGCGCTTTACAGATATCCTCTCGATTGGCATCGGCGGCTCCGCCCTCGGCCCACAGTTTGTCTCCCAGGCCCTGGCACCGGACGCACCGCCCCTGGCAATTACTTTTATCGACAACACCGACCCGGCCGGAATCGACCGCCTGCTCGGTCCATTAAAAGACCGGCTGGTGAGCACCCTGGTGCTCGTGATCAGCAAATCCGGTGGTACTCCCGACACGCGCAACGGCATGCTCGAAGTCGAGGCGGCCTACCGACGACTGGGTCTGGATTTTGCCGCCCACGCGGTCGCTGTGACGATGAAGGGCAGCAAGCTTGATGAACTGGCGCACACTCAAGGCTGGCTTGCGAGCTTTCCAATGTTCGATTGGGTGGGTGGGCGCACCTCGGAACTTTCGGCCGTCGGCCTCTTACCCGCGGCACTGCAGGCAATCGACATCCGCGCGCTGCTCGCCGGGGCACGGGAAATGGACGCGGCGACCCGAGTAAGCGAGATCCAGAACAACCCAGCGGCCCTGCTCGCCCTGAGCTGGTACTACGCCGGTGAGGGCCAGGGCAAAAAAGACATGGTCGTGCTGCCCTACAAGGACAGCCTTCAGCTCTTCAGTCGCTACTTACAACAGCTGGTGATGGAGTCCCTTGGCAAAGAGAAAGACCTCGAAGGCCAGGTGGTCCACCAGGGAATCGCCGTCTACGGCAACAAGGGCTCAACCGACCAGCACGCTTATGTACAGCAACTTAGAGACGGCGTACCCAACTTTTTTCTCACTTTTATCGAAGTGCTCGAAGACCGCAAAGGTCCGTCAATCGAGCTAGAGGCGGGGATCACGGCCGGCGACTATCTATCCGGATTTTTGCAGGGAACCCGGCAGGCGCTCTACGAAAATGGGCGCGACTCGATCACGATCACCATCTTCGAGGTCAACCCGCGCACGGTCGGGGCACTGATCGCTCTCTACGAGCGGGCTGTCGGTCTTTATGCTTCGCTAGTGCAGATCAACGCCTACCACCAGCCGGGGGTCGAGGCCGGTAAAAAAGCGGCAGCTTCAATTTTGGATTTGCAAAAACGGGTAGTGGCCGCTTTAAGTACCGAACCGCTCACCCTCGCAGTGCTCGCCGAACGGGCCGGTGCCGGGGACCAGGTAGAAGCAGTCTACAAAATTTTACGGCACCTGGAAGCCAACGGCCGTGGGGTCGCCCTCGCAGGGGACCGGGCGAAACCGGCGAGCCTGCTTGTGACAGCCGATGTCTAGACTCGTCGTCTTCGACCTCGACGGCACCCTCGTCGATTCAGAAGCGGGCATCGTCAAGGCGATGGAGCGCACTGTCCAGGCTATGCAGTTGCCGGAGGAGACCGTGGCCGTCTGGCGCAAGCTCATCGGTGTGCCGCTACGCGAACAGATGCCCCTGATTTTGCCGCCCACCCGCCTGGCAGAAGCGTCCCTGGTCGCCGATTGCTATCGCGACTTCTACCGTGAGCTGATGCTCGGCGCGAGTGACCCGTTTCCCGGTACCGATGCACTCTTGAAACACCTCGTAGCGAGCGGGGTGACGCTTGCCATCTGCTCGGGCAAGCGCGGTCCCTCGATTCGAGCGGTGCTCGACCAGGCGGGCTGGAGTGCACTGTTTGCCGACATCGTCTCACCCGACGATGTCGAGCGCGGCAAACCCGACCCCGAATCGCTCTCAGTCGTGTTGCACCGGACGGGCTTTGTGGTGAAAGACGCGCTCATGGTCGGCGACACAACCCTCGATATGACGATGGCTCAGGCGATCGGCATGGCCTGTTGCGCCGTCAGTTGGGGTACTCACACAGTCGAAGAACTGAAAGCAACCCACCCCAACTACTGGGCCGATACCGTCATAGACCTCACAGAGCAAATCGAGCACTGGCTCGCCTCGCCCTAGCCCGACCCTTGCCAGTGGTTCCTCCCCAGAGGACAATGCTCAGCAGTTGCGGTAAACCTTTGTGAAGACCATCACGCTGCTTGGCTCCACCGGCTCGATCGGTACACAGACTCTCGACATCGTCCAGCAATATCCAGACCGCTTTGCAGTCGCGGGGCTCACTGCCCACGGCAACATCGACCTGCTGGCAGAGCAAATCCGCCAGTTTCATCCGCAACTGGTTGCCGTCGGTAGCGAACGCAAGCGCGACGAGTTACGGGCACTGCTAGGTTCTCTAAGCGGGGCACCGGAAATCCTGGTGGGTGAAGCGGGCTATTGCACGGTTGCCTCCGAGGCTCCCGCCGAAGTAGTCGTCACCGGCATCGTCGGTTGTGCCGGGTTGCTGCCGACCCTGGCTGCAATCGACGCCGGGCGCGACATCGCCATCGCCAATAAAGAAACTCTGGTGGCGGGTGGACCGGTCGTCATGCCGCGCATCCAGGCGCGGGGCGTGAAGCTCTTTCCGGTCGATTCTGAGCACTCGGCTATCTTTCAGTGCCTGCAGGGCGTACCGACGGGTGGCCTCAAGCGCATCTTGCTCACCGCGTCGGGCGGTGCTTTTCGCGACTGGGCACCCGAACAGCTGGCCACTGCCACCCGTGAGGATGCGCTCAACCACCCCAACTGGACGATGGGAGCCAAGATCACCGTCGATTCCGCCACTTTGATGAATAAGGGCCTGGAAGTGATCGAGGCGCACTGGCTCTTTGGCCTCGACTACGACCAGATCGATATCGTCATTCACCCCCAGAGCATCATCCATTCGCTCATCGAACTGGTCGATACCTCCGTGATTGCCCAGCTCGGCTGGCCCGATATGCGCCTGCCGATCCTCTATGCGCTCAGCTGGCCTGAGCGCCTCGTCACTCCCTGGAGAACGCTCGACCTGGCCCAGATCGGCACACTCACCTTCCGCGAGCCGGACCACGAGCGCTATCCGGGCATGGGCCTCGCCTACCAGGCTGGACGGGCAGGGGGCACGATGCCGACGGTGCTCAACGCCGCCAACGAAGAAGCCGTTGCCCAATTTTTAGTTGAAAAAGTACGGTTCCTCGACATGCCGCGTCTACTCGAAGCGAGTCTCGAAGCCCATACTCATGTCAGCACACCGCAATTGGACGACATCTTAGAAGCAGACCGCTGGGCACGCGAATTCGTACGTGGGCGGGTCGAGCGGGCTCAGGTCTTGCTCTAGTCCTCGCCTGGGCCGCTACTTCAGGTCGGCTGCAGCAGCCTGGTCTAAAAACCAGAGCAACTCCCCCTCGACTGGAGCCATGCGCCCGGTCGGATAGACGTCGCTGCCTTTCATCACTTCGGCGAGAATCTTTGCCTTGTCGGCACCGGTAATCAGGTAGAGGAGCAACCGGGAGCGGTTGAAGACCGGGTAGGTATAAGTCAGGCGAGCAGTCGGCTGAGAAGCCGGCCTCGCCACGGTAACGGAGCGGTCTTCCACATCGAGAGCCGGTTCTCCCGGAAAGAGCGAAGCTGTGTGTCCATCCGGCCCCATACCCATCAGGGCCAGGTCGAACCGGATGTCGCTACCGAAGAAAGCCTCCAGTTCCTGGGCATGCACACTCGCCGCTTCTTCGAGGTCGGGGAAACTGGTCGGCACCGGGTGGATGTTCGCAGCCGGGATCTCGATGTGGTCGAGGAGCAAAGCCTTGACCATCCGGTAGTTGCTGTCGGGGTGCTCCGGAGGCACGTAGCGCTCGTCGCCCCAGAAAATATGGACCCCCGACCAGGGAACCGCCGAGCGGTAGGGTTCGCTCGCTAGTAATTTGTAGAGGCGCTGGGGAGTGGAGCCGCCGGAGAGGGCGGTCGTGAAGCGACCACGGGCGGAAATTGCCTCTGTTGCCCGCTGCACGAATAGTTCCGCCGCCGCCTGGGAGAGACTCTCCAGATCTGGAAAGACGCGCACAGTACCGGCCATTGCTACTTCAACCTCAATAGGTCGCGGATCACAGCAAGCGACTCTTCAAAGATCGGGTCGCGGTCCAGGCTGCGCATCGCTTCAGTGAGTAACTGTTCGGTCGTCAGCGTGTCAAGGTCGGAGACCTGGGAGATGTTTGCTTCGCCGACATTCATCTGCACCCGCAGGCAACTGGGCGAGTCGGCGCTGCAGAGCACCGTCGAACAGGCAGCACCCAGTTCTTCAGAGCGCAGGCCGACTGAAATCAGTTGTCCGGACTGGGCGGGGGATGTTTCGACGGCCTGCACGGTGGCCTGGATCGGGCGCTGGTCGGCATCGCGCAGGATAATTTGCTTGGTCAGTTCTTTTTTGGTGTGGGCTGAGAGCGGCTGCCAGCCCAGGCGGCTTGCGAGCCAACCTAAAAACAGGTATGCCTGGCTCGGGTTGGCCACTTTACCCGCTTCCTGTCCGTACTCGATGATCACCCGGTCGATGCCGCCCAGACAGGCGCGGCGCTCTTCTGAGTCGAAAGCGAGGGCCGTCTCCTCGCGCCAGGGCGTGAGGCGTGCCCAGTTAAGGTCACCGAAGGACGCGATCCGGTCCGGGTTGAGGGCGAAGGCGGCATAGCGTTCGAGGCCCTGCTCGGGAGCCTCAAAGAGTGCGGAATCAACGATGGTGCGATCGACAATGCCCTGCAGGTTTGTAAACAGGCCGATCTGGTCCGTGAGCGGCCCTTTCCACCAGAGAAACGTCTCCAGTTCAGGCAGCAGCAGTGACGCGACGGTCGTGTGCAGGTCCTTGAGTGCCTCGCCCTTGGCACGAAGAGTAATGTACTCACAACAAATAGATTCAGGGTTTCCGCCCCCGGAGATGGGGCAGTAGGCGGCGACCAGGGCTTCAAGGCCGCCCTCGGGGGCCTGCTCGGTGGCCGAGAGGACGATAGCCCGGCAGGGGTGCTGGATAGCAATTTCTGCAATCGCCTCGGGGATCTGGCTTGCTTCCGGTCCTTCGCGCTCGTAGATCAAGAAGTTAAAAGTCGAGGCGCGGGTGGCAGTCCCATCGGTCTGTGAAATCCAGATGCGGTTAAGCTGCTTGTCTATCTGGCTTATCTGGACTTTCTGTGGCTCAGCCAGGGCGATGACGCTTGCGTTCTCGGTCATGTCGATTTCCCAAATACAGCGTTTAGAAGCGATTTTCAAGCAGCGATTAGAGCCGCCGCCACTGGCGGCCACTTTCCATCAGTTTACTAGCGGCGCTCGGTCCCCAGGAACCGGCCTCGTAGAAAAGCAGGTCGTTAATCCCCCGCACTTCCCACTGCTCGATGAGGGGGGTGACGATTTTCCAGGCGGCCTCGACCTCGTCGGCACGGGTAAAGAGCGTCTGGTCGCCCAGTAGACAGTCGAGCAGCAACCGCTCGTAGGCTTCCGGTGAGGCCACTTCAAAGGTGCTGCCGTAGCGGAAGTCCATGTTGACTGAGCGGATGGCGACGTCGGCCACTGGCCGCTTGGCTTCAAAGCGCAGCGAGATGCCCTCGTTGGGCTGGATGCGCATGACCAGCAGGTTTGGACTTACCTGGCTCGCACTGGTCCCTGGGAACATCTGGTGTGGGATGTCCTTAAATTGGAGGGAGATCTCGGAGACGCGCTTGGGTAGGCGCTTGGCAGTACGCAGGTAGAAAGGCACTCCTTCCCAACGCCAGTTGCGAATCCAGAACTTGGCTGCAATGTAGCTTGCCGTCTTGGCATCGGGGGTCACGCGGGGCTCAAGACTGTAAGCAGGCACCGGCTCACCGCCAATCCAGCCGTCGGTATACTGGGCGCGCACGGCCTGGTAAACGCCGTCCTGGCGGGCAAGCTGGGTGGCCCGGAGCACTTTCACTTTTTCGTCGCGGACGGTATCAGCTTCAAAGGCGGCGGGTGGCTCCATGGCCGTGAGGGCAAGAAGCTGCATCAGGTGGTTCTGGATCATGTCGCGCAGGGCACCACCCGCTTCGTCGTAGTAAGGTGCCCGGTTTTCGACCCCAACTGTCTCAGAGACGGTGATCTGCACGTGGTCGATATAGCGATGGTTCCAGAGCGGCTCGAAGATGGCGTTTGCAAACCGGAAGACTAAAACGTTCTGGACCGTCTCCTTACCTAGATAGTGATCTATCCGGTAGACCTGCTTTTCTTGAAAGACTTTCTGGACAACCTTATTCAGGCCCTGAGCCGTCTCCAGGTCGCGGCCAAAGGGCTTCTCGATTACAGCGCGGGTCGTGCGTACGTCGCCGGCCAGATCGGCCGCCCCCAGGTTTTCGATAATCGGCTTGAAGTAGCTCGGAGCGGTAGCCAGGTAAAAAGCGCGGTTGCCGAGGGTGCCGCGTTCGCCATCGAGCTTGCTTAAAAATTCGGAGAGCTCTTTGTAGCTGTCAAGGCTCTCAAGGTCGCCCTGAAAATAATAGATGCCGCGCGAAAAGCTTTCCCAGAGGTTACCGAGCTTGCTGCGCGAGTACTTGGCAACGCCCTCCTTCATCAGCGCTCGAAATTCGTCGTGGCTATAGGCGCGGCGAGCAAAGCCGACGATGGTAAATTCCGGGGGCAGGCGGCGGTCGCGAGCCAGGTCGTACAGTGCGGGGATCAGCTTGCGAACGGTGAGATCGCCGGAAGCGCCGAAGATAGTCAGGATGGTCGGCTTCGGGGTGCGCTCAAGGCGGAGTCCTTCGCGCAACGGATTGGTGGTCAATCCGGAAAGCTGGGTAGTCATAGCATCAACTCACGAATGATGACGACAGCAGTCAGGCAGCACTGCCGGGTATTACCCAGCCTAGGTGTGCAGGTTTAAAAGCCGGGCAAAACTCGGTAGAAATTAAGAATTGGTCGTGTGCACCGACTGCCATTTGTCTCGCCGCCGGGCACACGAGCAGGCTATTCGTCGTCAGAAGGAGGGGTGAAAAACCCGGCGCGCATGCCGATCGGCGTTCCGCCCGACTTGGAAGCATTGATCTGTACGGCAGCCACGTCAGAACTGAGGACGGCGACCATCTTCTCGGTGTTTTTATCGCAGGTCAGTTCGAGCGGCTTAGGTTGTACGCTGCTCATCGCCTCACGGATCGTGCGGTAGAGTTCTTTGGCGTCGCCCGCTTCTTTGCGCTGCACAGAGAGTGCAACCGGGTTGCCGCGCAGGATGATATCGATGTTGTACATGGTGTTCTCTAAAGTATTCACTCAACTATCAATTCTAAGCGACCAGCTCTCAGGGCCGAACCTGCAGACGCCGCTCGTAGACGCGCTCGATCGCTTCGAGGTCGAACTGTGCAAATCGGTCGATAACCCAGCCCGCCCGCCGCTGCAGCATATGAAAAGGCACGGATGTTGGTAGAGCCAGTACAGAGATACCAGCGGCTCTCGCCGCCTCGATGCCCGCAAAGCTGTCTTCAATCGCAAGGCTCTCGTCCGCTTCCACACCGGCGCGGGCCAAGGCTAGCGCATAACCTTCCGGGTCGGGCTTGCCGCGTGCGATGTCCTCAGCACTGATAATCACCGGAAAAAAACTGACCAGTCCTGTAGCGCTCAGGAGCCAATCGATCTCTTCACGGAGCGCTCCTGAGACGATGGCGAGAGTGAGGCCGCGCGCCGTCAGGTGCTCGATAGTAGAGCGCACCCCGTCAAGTAACAGTGCCTGGGGGTCTGCGAGGCTGCGGTAGAGTTCGCTCTTGCGCCCCGTCAGCACTTTAATCTGGGCAGCTGTAGCAGTGCGCCCACGGGCACTCAAGATCGCTCGAAAAGCCTCCTGGTCGGGCCTACCGAGAGAGAACCGGCGATAGTCTGTGCGGTTGACTTCCAGACCCTCGGCTTCGGCGAGCACCTGCAAAAAGAGCGCACGGTGAAGCGGCTCGTCATCGACGATCACACCATTGAAATCGAACAGCACAGAGCGAAGCACCAGGACCCAGGGTGTAAGGCGACTCGATCGTACAACCGTTGCGGTCTTTCCCGTCGTCGCCGATGCTGGTGGGGCGGGGTTCAAAAATTAGCTATGCGGCGTCTGCTGCTCATCATGACTACGGCGCTGGTGCTGCTCATCGGCATCAGCACACTCATCAGCACCGTCCGTGCTCCCCAGGCGCGTGCGGTGATTGAACTCAATCAGGTGGACCTGCAACTGCAACTCGTCCCGCTCAAGGCCGACCCTGACCTCGCAGAAGCGCTGGCGTCCCTCGACACCAGGCAGATAGTCGAAGAGGCCGTGACCGCCTACCGTACCAGCCGCCTTCCCCCCGAGGACAAGCCGGAACAACAGGTCAAACTGGGTCTGCTGGAGGTCTCTCGCGCCAGGACGACCCAGGCGCTCACCATCT
Organism: Gloeobacteraceae cyanobacterium SOY_34_metabat_159; assembly: GCA_031399965.1. Taxonomy (GTDB): domain Bacteria; phylum Cyanobacteriota; class Cyanobacteriia; order Gloeobacterales; family Gloeobacteraceae; genus JANNPH01. The sequence continues at coordinate 46,451 of JANNPH010000182.1, forward strand.
GGCGAACCGTCGAGCAAAGGTCCGCGTTCTACCCGGTGGCCCAGACACTCGTCGCCCTCTGGCAGACGCCGCCGCGCATCCTGAACGACGCGGAGCCGGTCATCGATCAAAAGCTCGAAGGCTGGTACCGTGCGACTGCGCTTACCCAGCTCTACCGGCTACAACAGCGTACCGACGCCCTCCGCAGTCAGCAAGCAGACGACCGGACCCTTGGCTACCAGACCCTCGGTAAGCTTGTGCTGCTCAATGGCCTGCCTCTGCTGGGTCTGCTCGGCGGCATCGGCATCCTGGTCGGCTGGATCGGCTGGCGCAACCGCAACCCGGAGCCCCCCAGCTGGTCTGTACCCTGGAGGCTTGAGACGCTCTGGGAAGGGGTTGTCTACTGGTTTGCCGCCTTCATGGTTGCAGGCGTCATGCTCGCTCGGCTCAGCGGCGCACTCAAACTGGAAACACTCGACCCGCTCTCCCAGGCACTTTTTACCCTGGCAAGCTACGGGGTGCTGGTCGCCATCGGTCTCGGGCTCCTGTACGTGCTGGTCTGGCAGCCTTATCCCGAGAGCCGCAAAGAGTTTCGCTTCGACGTGCCGCCCGGAACCTGGCAGTGGGCGGTGGGGGGCTGGCTTGCCGCTCTGCCGCTCGTGCTCTCGTCGTCACTTTTGAGTAGCCGTCTTCTAGGCGACGGCGGTGGCGGCAACAGCTTGCTGGGGGGCATCGGTTCGGCCGAATCGTGGCTAATCCGGGTGGTGTTATTTCTAACGGTCGCCGTCGCAGCTCCGCTCTTTGAAGAAACTTTCTTTCGTGGCTTCGTCTTTCCGAGCCTGGCAAGCCACCTCAGTGCCCCGGTTGCCGTGGTCGCCTCGGCGTCTTTGTTTGCCATTGCCCACTGGAGCGCCCTCGAATTTCTGCCGCTCTTCGCCCTCGGGACTGTGCTGGCGACTATCTACCACTACACTCGCTCCCTCGTACCCTGTGTGCTGCTGCACGCCCTCTGGAACGGGAGCACCTTCGCATTTTTACTGCTGCTGGGCGGCAAATAAGGCTGGGCACTTTCTGCTCTAGCGAGAGACGAACCCCATACTCTTCAGATCGGCCGATACGCTTGCTCCAAAGCGGTCAACATCTGGACCGCGCTCTTGCCATGAGCGCTGAGCGTCGCTGTGCGGGGTTCTTGCCATGCGAGGGCGATGCGCAGATAGTCCTCGGGCAAAAATAGCAATCGCTCTGCCCACTCGATAGCAACTATCGCCATTTCATCCCAGATTTCTTCAAGCCCGAGTGGCGGTACCTCCGCCGGGGTAAGCCGGTAAAGGTCGATGTGAAAAAGCGGCCAGTGACCACCGGTGTACTGCTCGATGAGCGTAAAAGTAGGTGAGGTCACGATGCCGACAATACCCAGTGCCTGCGCCAGGCCCTGCACGCAGGTCGTCTTGCCCGCTCCGAGATCGCCATCGAAGAGCAGGACCACTCCTGGCACCCAGGTCTCAGCAAGGTGCGCTCCCAGGCTGAGGGTGGCCTCGGGGCTTTCGAGCGTTACTTTCAATTGCAAATGTGACAAACTTGAAACATAAGCTGGCAGGTCCGTCTCCTGTGAAAACGATTTTACTCGTCGATGGTTACAACATCGTGGGAGCCTGGCCAAAGCTTGCACGCCTGCGCGACCGCGAAAGCCTGGAAGCGTCCCGCAGCGCCCTGATTGAGCAACTGGTCAACTTCACCGCCTTTCGCGGCTACCGGACGATCCTCGTCTTCGATGCGCAGATGGTGGCCTCGCCTTTAAGCCGCGAGCTGAAAACCGAGGCCCTGGAGATCTGTTTTACCGACCACGACCAGACCGCCGATACTTTTATCGAGCAGTACAGCTACAACCTGCTCAAAGATCGGCGGTTACGGGTAATCGTCGCCACCTCCGACCGTGCGCAGCAGATCCTGGTACTTGCTCAGGGTGCAGACTGGCTTTCGGCCGATTCCCTCCGGCGAGAAGTCGAAGCAGCCCACAAGCAAATGCGCGAAAACCTGAAGCGCCACCGCTCTCAGCCCACTCGAAAACTGGCGGACCAGCTCGATCCAAAAGTCCTGGAGCGGTTTTCCCAGTGGCGATGCGGAGATTAGCCCGCTTTTGGGGAAATACTAGAATCAGGCGAGTACTCTGCACCGTGAGCGTTACATGTGGTTGGCCGTCAATATTGGCAATAGCCGGCAGCACTGGGGTTGGTTTTCAGACAACGAACTGGTGTTGACGTCGAATCACCCCCTTGACTACTGGAACGAAGAAGCGACCTATTCCGCCGATCGGATTGTCGTCGCCTCCGTCGTACCCAGTGCTCTGGAGCGCTGGCAGTCCTTAAGCCGCACCCAGGTTTTAGGAATCGAAAACGTTCCCCTGAGCGGTAAGTACTTTACCCTTGGCATTGACCGCGCCCTGAATTTAATCGGGGCAGCCGACCTTTACGGTTTACCGGCGATGGTGGTCGATTTCGGCACGGCAATCACGCTCTCCGGCATCGACGAACGCGGCGAATTCATCGGCGGCTGCATTCTGCCCGGATTCCGCACCCAGTTGCGCGCCCTCAAGCAGTACACAGCGGCCCTGCCGGAAGTCAACTTACCAGAAATCCTGCCACCATTCCTATCGCTTTCAACTGAGATGGCAATCCAGAGTGGTGTCCTGCAGGTCACTCTCGCCGGTATCGAGCAGATCTGCCAGCAGTGGCACCGCCAGTACGAAAGCAGTGCACTCATCGCCACCGGCGGCGACAGTGCCCAGGTGCATGCCTGGCTACCTTATCTATTCGACTACCAGAATTCGCACCTGACGCTCTGGGGAATCTACGCTACCGAGCAGGCCCGAGGCCGCCACAATGCTATCAGCGACAGCACCTCACGCCCGCTGGGCAGCACGTCCCGCCCCGGCCTGACTCGCCGCAACCGTGCCAACCGGCTCTAGGCCAATCGCATACCTAGATAAATTTAATCTTGCGCGAGGCGAAGGCGCACATGCCGAGCAGCACCATCCCTTCGCGGAAGTGCCGAATATTCGACTGACCGTAAGTGCGCGGCTGATAGCGGATCGGCACCTCGACAATCTGGATGTTGAGTTTGGCGGCCCCGAAGAGCAGGTCAAAATCGCCAAAGGGGTCGAAGTCACCAAAATAAGCCCGCCCGGCCGCAATCTTTTCGTAGTCAGTGCGCCAGAGAACTTTGGTCCCGCAGAGGGTATCTTTGAGGCGCTGGTCGAGCAGGTAAGAAAAGACAGCCCCGAAGAATTTGTTGGCCAGGGTGTTGAGCCAGGGCATCGCCGAGCGCGAGCGCGGATAGATCAGGCGTGAACCGTTGATAAATTCGCCACGACCACTCGCGATCGCCTCAAAAAACTTGAGCAGGTCCTCAGGTGCCACGGTTAGATCAGCATCCAGGATCATCAAAATATCGCCCTTCGCCTCGGCAAAGGCGGCGCGCACTGCGTCGCCTTTGCCCTTGCCTGTCTGCTTGAGAGTACGGATATCCCAGCCACCGGCATCGCGCTGTACCTGCTCGATCACAGACCAGGTCGCATCGCTTGAATGGCCTTCAACAAAAATAATTTCGGTGTGACTTCCCATGCGTGGCATCCGCTCGACGGCTGCACGGATATTGCCAGCTTCATTGCGCGCAGGCACGATCACCGAACAGGTCGGTGCAGTGGGCGACCGGACTGGGGCAGGTCTTGCAATCACGTACTGGGTCAAGCAGAGGTGCTCGACGATGGGCAGGCGAGCTAGATAGCGGTTGAGCCAACCGGACAGCAATGGAATCTGGCGGGGTAGCAATAGACGACGGCCCTGCTTGATGACGCTGTAGCCGGTGATATCGAACAGGTTGTGGACATCGCTGTCGGATAACCAGTTTTGCGCCGGTTGGGGTGTACGCTCGCCGATGCGCTCGCCAAGGCGCAAAAGCGGCTCCCACAGGTAATTGTGGAACGTGACGATGATGCGCGTGCGGGCATGACAGTAGGGCATCAGCCTGGTCAGTACCGTCTGGATGTCGGCGATGTAGCCGATCAGGCCAGCCATCACAATGTGGTCGAAGGGAGCCTCATCAAGGTCTAGCTTCTCCACGTCCTGACAGATAAAGCGCATCTGCGGGTGACGTTCACTGGCAATCGTTACCATCGACTCACTGAAATCGACGCCGACCCCAGTCTTTGGCGCAAGTGCTGCTAGCAGATCACCATTCCCGCAGCCAAGTTCGAGCACGCGGCTACCGGAAGGTACCAGGAAGCGGCAGAGCGCTTGAATATCCTGATAGTAGTAACGGTTTCGCCGCCGCCAATGCTCCTGGCCGTAAGCGATTGCGTCGAAGTGCTTCTGGACTTCTTCTTTGTAGGAGTACATTGCGTCGGGACATTAACCCGAAAGGCGCTGCATCAGGTTACTTGTTGGGCGATTGAACCCAGACAATGACCAGGAAACCGCAGCAGACCAGGATTAGTAGAGCAATAGCAAGTATCGAGATACCCATCAGAGTTTTCGCTTCCATAGGTGCGCATTCTCCAAACAGGATAGCACCGGCCCTACTGATCGTTTAGGGTCTGGTGCGAATCGTCACCTCTCCCGATACAAGCGTCTGGCAGGCAAGTCGAAAAGAAGTGGGCTTCTTGCGCAGCTTCTGTTCTTCGACCGGGGTCCGCTCCGATAAGTGCTCGGCCCCGGACACCACATCGACGATGCAGGTGCCGCATTGGCCGACACCGCCACAGTTGAGCAGCTTGGCCAGCGTCTTGTAAAGGTCGATGCGGTTTTCAAGCATCACCTCGCGCAGGATCCGGCCGTCACTGACGTAGGTTGCCTGGCCCTGCGGCTCGAAGTGAATCGTTGCCATAGCCCCTCCTGGAGCGAAGTCTCAGCGAAACCGGGATTGCCTTACCGCCTTGATCCCCGGTAAGCAGCACCCTCAGTTACGGTAGATGAAAAAGAGTTGCGCTCTTGCTGAGCATTGGTTACACTTCTTTATACTGTTTTCCAATTGTCCGGGCAACCGAAAAGCAGCCCTTCGCTCTTTGCAAGAGTATAGGCGCTTTGAGCGAGTGACCCCGCTTCTGGAGTAGTAAAGGAGGACTTGACCGATGGGACTACCTTGGTATCGGGTGCACACTGTTGTCACCTCAGATCCAGGTCGATTGATCGCAGTGCACTTGATGCACACCGCCCTCGTAGCTGGCTGGGCAGGCTCGATGGCTTTTTACGAAGCGGGCGTCTACAACCCGGAAGACCCCGTACTCAACCCGATGTGGCGTCAGGGGATGTTCGTCATTCCTTTTATGGCCCGTCTGGGTGTGATCAATTCCTGGAGCGGCTGGTCGGTTTTCGGACAATTCAATGCCGATGGCCTGGGTAACCCGATTACCACCGATGTCGGCATCTGGTCTTTTGAAGGCGTTGCAGCAGCGCACATCGTCCTCTCGGGCCTGCTCTTCCTTGCAGCCTGCTGGCACTGGGTCAACTGGGATCTAGACCTGTTCCGCAACCCGCGCAACGGCGAACTGGGCCTCGACTTACCTAAGATTTTTGGGATTCACCTGCTGCTTGCGGGTCTTGCCTGTTTCGGCTTCGGCGCGGTCCACATGCAGACTGTCGGCATGTGGGTTTCAGCCGACCCGGTCTATGTCGAACTCGGCAAGTACGGCAACCTGCTCAACGGAGCAAGCCCCGGTGCCCTGGGCGTCGTCGTTCCCACAGGCTTTGCCTGGGGAGCAGACGGCTTCAACCCCTATAACCCGGCGGGCATCGCTGCTCACCACGTCGCAGCCGGTATCCTCGGCATCCTGGCCGGGATCTTCCACATCCTGGTGCGTCCGCCCGAGCGCCTCTACCGTGCCTTGCGCATGGGCAACATCGAGACGGTGCTTGCCAGTGCGCTTGCGGCGGTCTTCTTCGCCGCCTTCGTCGTGGCTGGTACTTTCTGGTACGGCTCAGCGACCAACCCGGTCGAGCTGTTCGGTCCGGTGCGCTACTTCTGGGATGCTCAGATCTACAACAAGAAAATTGACCAGATCGTCGCTGAGAATGTCGCCAAGGGCATGAGCCCGGCAGAAGCCGAGAACGCGGTGCCCCAGCGCCTGCGCTTCTACGACTATGTCGGCAATAGTCCGGCCAAGGGCGGTCTTTTCCGCGGTGGCCCAATGAACAACGGCGATGGCATCGCCAAGGAGTGGCTCGGCCGCCCAGTGTTCAAGGACAAAGAAGGTCGCATCCTCACCGTGATGCACCTCAACACCCTCTACGAAACACAGCCCGTCGTGCTGGTGGACAAAGCCGGGATTCCCCGCGCCGACATTCCCTTCCAGCGCTCGGAGTCTGAGTTGAGCTTTGAGCAGACCGGCATCGCCGTCTCCTTTGTCGGCGGCAAGCTCAACGGTCAGAGCTTCGAAGACCCGGCCCAGGTCAAGAAGTACGCCAAGCGTTCCCAACTCGGTCAACTCTTCGAGTTCGACACCAAGGATGCCGACGGTGTATTCCGCACCAGCACCCGCGGCTGGTTCGTACTCGCCCACGGCATCTTCGCGCTGCTGTTCTTCTTCGGCCACATCTGGCACGGGGCACGCACCCTGTTCCTCGATGTCTTCACCGGGGTTGACCCAACTCGCAAGGAAGAAGAGTTCGAGTACGGCGTCTTCAAGAAGCTCGGTGATGAGACCACCCGCATTGGTGACAAGACCGGAGCAGTCTAAGCTGTCAAATTGGGGAGGGCTACGGCTCTCCCCAATGAAATGTCCCTATTTACCCGCAGTATTCGAGGGGAGCTGTCATGTCCTCATCCGGCATCACAACCATCACTTACGTCCTGATCCTGGCGCTCATCATCCTGGCTATTTTCTTTTCAGTTTTCTTCCCTGAGAAGAAGTAGTTTGCTTTCGCCAGCTTGAAAATCTTGCAACTAAAAAGGCCGCCTACAATAGGCGGCCTTTTTAGGTTGTTTGCTGGCGCGAAGCTCAGTCTTCGTGCATCTCGAAAGGGTCGGCAAGTTTTTTCGAGGGAGGTCCAAAAGCCGTGTACACGGAGAAAGCCGTGATCAAGACCAGGGCCGCCATAGTGCCAATTACAAAAATTTGGGAAACGACCATGATGTTTGCGCAGATGACGTGACTCCTCCAGTCTGTCAGCTTTCTTCATGTTGCGCAAGATTACAGAAAGTCTTGCGCGGTTGAGTGTTCGTTTTTATAAGTTTTGATCGGAAAAAATACGTATAATCTAGGGACGTTCGACTGTATAGGTGCACTGATGGCCCGTAGAACTTGGCTTGGCGATCGGCTCAAACCGCTCAACTCGGAGATTGGCAAGGCGTCTCCTGGTTGGGGCACGACTCCGGTGATGGGTGTATTCATCGCGCTATTCGGCGTCTTTCTGCTGATCATCCTGCAGATTGCCAACAACTCTTTGATCCTCGACAACGTCAACTCCGATGCGACCCGTGGCCCAGCCAACCAGGGTTACGGCTACTATCCTTCGCCCTAGCCCACTCGCTTCCGAGTCGGGTCCAGCCACTTTATACTGACAATAAGACGCTCCGACTTCAGGTCTTTGCTTGTGGAACTTTTTGGTGTTGGTCCGCTGGAATTGATGGTGATCGGGGTCGTGGCCCTACTGGTCTTCGGTCCCAAGAAGCTGCCCGAGCTCGCACAGAACCTGGGTAAGGTGATGCGCGGCCTCAAAGAAACTTCTCGCGATTTCGAGCGCGAACTGAAGCGCGAATTTGTGGAGCCACCGGCGCCGGCAGCTCCAGTGGTGCATTACGACGTCATCGAGTCGGTACAGCAACCGGCGTTGCCGGTCGAGCCGAAGCCGGCAGTGCCGGAACAGCCTTAGTCGTACTGTTCCAGACCGCACTTGTGCCCTCGCGACGGCTGTCGCTCGCACCGATGAAAGTCGGGCTGCTTCCCGGTCTAAACTCGGCTGCCTGCACGTTGCCCATCGCCCCAATTGGGCTAACCCGGTAGCCGAGGGCACCCAGGGCTTCCGCACTCAGGGCTTCATTCTTCTCGATCAGTAGTCGGTCGGGCTGCCACTGGTGGTGGTAGCGGGGCGCATCGACGGCCTGTTGCAGGGGCAACTTATAATCGACGATGTTGACGATAGTCTGCAGGACGGCGGTGGTGATAAAGGCGCCGCCGGGGCTACCGAGGGTAATCCAGGGGCGTCCGGAGCGCATCAGGATCGTGGGGCTCATCGAACTGAGCGGGCGCTTGGCAGGTGCGATGGCGTTTGCTTGCTCGCCCACCAGTCCGAAGAGATTGGGGTTACCCGGTGCGCTACTGAAGTCGTCCATCTCGTTATTCAGCAGGATGCCGGTGCCGGGGGCCACGACGGCTGCCCCAAATGCACCGTTAATGGTCTGGGTGATGGCGACGGTGTTGCCCGATTCGTCCATGACGCTCAGGTGTGAGGTATTTTCAGCCTGGCGCGGTGCTTCCCAGCGATTGAAGCGTTCGAGCACTTCCAGCGGCAGGAGCGACCCTGGAACGATTGCTCCTGAAGGTGTAGCCCGTTCGCGGGTGATCGTCTTGGCCAGCGCCTGACCGTAGCTTTTGGCTGTGAGGGTGGAAACCGGCACCGGCACAAAGGCGGGGTCTGCTAAAAAGCGCGAGCGGTCAGCATAAGCACGGGACATCGCCTGGATGCTCAGATGGGCACGCAGCAAAGGCGATTGGCTTGCGAGGTCAAAATTTTCGAGGGTATTGAGCATCGTGAGTAGCACCGGCCCACTACCGGGTGGGGGCATCGTGATCACCGGTACGCCTCTATAGCTTCCGACAAGCGGGTCGCGCCAGACAGGACTGTACCGCTCAAAATCGACCGTCGTCACCAGACCTTTTTGCTGGGACATAGCAGAGGCGACACTGCGAGCTGTCTCGCCTCTGTAAAAGCTCTGGCCCGCGCTCTCGGCCCATAAAGTCAGCGTGCGCGCCAGATCGGGCTGCTGCAGGAGTGTCCCGACTGCAGGTGCTTTGCCATTTGGTAGGAAGATGCGCGCTGTTTCCGGGTCGCGGGCGAGCCGCTCGGCACTGGCCTTGAGGCGCTCACTGACGAGCGGGGTTACAGCAAAGCCCGTGCGGGCCAGACGAATCGCCGGTTCAGCCAGGGTGCGCAGCGGTAAGGAGGCGTAAGTTGCCTGCAACTGGGCAAGGCCGGCCGCCTGACCGGGAACAGCAACCGCCAGATAGCCATCGAGAGACAGGCGTGGGATCACTTTGCCGTCTTTGTCGCGGTACATTGCAGCAGTCGCTCCGAGCGGTGCGACCTCGCGAAAGTCCAGGACACGCGCCTCGGCGGTGCGGGCCGCGTAGACGAGCGCGAAGCCGCCGCCGCCGATGCCTGAACTCTGTGGCTCCACGACCCCCAACACCAGGCTCGTCGCAATCGCCGCATCGAAGGCGTTGCCGCCCGCTTTTAAAATAGCGATACCCGCCTCGGTCGCCAGCGGATGCGCGGAACTGACGACGCCGCCTTGGGCCTGAGCCGGGCCTGTTGAGGTTGCAAACGGGACGATGAGCAGCAACGCAGATAGAGCAGATAGCTTCAAGGGACGAGTTCCTTCTACGAGACGACACAGGTGCATAGCGACTCCCTGACTTAAGGGATACCAGGTGCAGAGCAGGCGGATCCAGTATGCTATCTGAATGCTTGTCCCTGTACTGCGCACCTTGATCATCATCGGCTGCCTGTCGGCTGTGCAGGTCACTCCAGCCCTGGCCCTGTCTTTACAGATTACGGCCGGGGGCCGGACCCTCGACATCAAAGACGGTGCCAGGCTCGATCAAGAAGCCGCCGTCGGCACCTTGCGCTACAGCGGCCAGATTGGCGATCTGGAGATGCGCGTCGTAGTCACAGAAGAGAACACCCCGAAGCGCCAGTACGCCGTCACCTTGAGTAGTCCAACCGGAACCAGCGGCCCGGAACCGCTCGTCGTCAATGCCGGTGAACCGACAGAGGTAGCCTTCTTAGTACGGACTGCGGTACCCGAGGCACTTGGCTCTCAGACGCGTACCCAGTTGCACTACCAGGGGCAGATTACCGACGTCGAAGACGGGCGGCTTGCACTCGCTGTCCCCCTGAACCGCCTCAACGTGACCCTGAACGGCAAGAGTGCCGGTGAATTGAACCTGCCGCCGGTGCAATCGGAGGGCGAAGAGGTCAATTTTGACCAGACCGGTAAGCCCGTGGCGGTTGCCGGTGAGAGGGCGGTGGAGATGAATCTGCGTATTGGCCTTGGGGTCGGTGACGCGATTGCGGTGGACGAGGCGCGCCTTACCATCAGCGCTGTCGAGTCTACGTTTTCGCTGCTGACAGTGCTCGGGGTGGGGTCGGCTCTTGGAGTCGTCGGGCTCGGGCTCTTTTTGGTGTTTCGGCCGCGCCGACGCGAGCGCAGCCGCTAGAGAGGAGGTAATCCATTGTCAGGTCTGATTCTCGATGGCAAGGCCCTTGCCGGACGACTGCAACAAAAGCTGAAAGTCGAAGTGAGTGCGCTCACGTTGGAAGCCAACCGCCCGCCGGGGCTGGCGGTCATCTGGGTGGGCGAAAATCCGGCAAGCGCCGCCTACGTGCGCAACAAAGACCGCGCCGGGCGCGCCGTGGGCATCGACACGAGCCGCAGCCAGCATCTGAGTGCTGAGACAAGTGAAGTGGAATTGCTGGCCCTCATCGACACCCTCAACCTCGACCCGACCGTCGATGGCATCCTCGTGCAACTGCCATTACCGGACCACATCGATTCGACCAGGGTGCTCAACCGCATCGATCCCAGTAAAGATGCAGACGGCTTACATCCAGACAACCTCGGTCGCCTCGTGCGCGGCGAACCGGGACTGCGCTCGTGTACTCCAGCCGGGGTGATGGCGCTTTTAGCAGACGCGGAGGTTACCCTGGCCGGGAAGACGGCGGTTGTAATCGGCCGCAGCATCCTGGTTGGCAAGCCGGTAGCCCTGATGCTGCTGGAAAAAGATGCGACCGTCGTGATTGCCCATTCGCGCACGGCGGACCTGGGAGCGATTGTGCGGGAAGCCGAAATCTTGATCGCGGCGGCCGGCCGACCGGAACTGGTCACCGCCAGCATGGTGCGGCCGGGCTGCGTGGTGATCGATGTCGGTATCAACCGGGTCACCGACTACGAGGGCAATAGCCGCTTGGTGGGCGACGTCGATTTCGAGTCGGTGCGCGCCGTGGCTTCGGCGATTACCCCGGTTCCGGGCGGTGTAGGACCGATGACGGTCACGATGTTGCTGAGCAATACGGTGCAAAGTTACCGGGAGCGAATTAGAAAATAAGTGGTGACCTGGTCGCACGAAGGGACCAGATGGGCCACGCTTCGGTGGTTGCCAGCGAACGGTTGGCTGGCACAAGCCGGTAATCGCAGTCCAATTCGTAGGTACCCTCGGCAAGTTCTATGCAGTCGCCGGGAAATATCCCGGCAATCGGATTTGTAAACAGTGACTGCGTCTGCCAGAACGGGTCCAGACACAACCGCGTAAATTCGGCTATCGTACAGCGCCGCCGCGCCAGGAGCGGCCACGGCTCTTCTGTATAGATCATCTCGCCGACCAGCCAGATTGATTTGGGCTGGTCAATGATTTCCAACAGCAACTCTTCCACTACCCCGCAACTCCCGCACTCAAGATGGCATCCGTTGCCGCTTGTCGGTTACCCAGATATTCCCCATCGGACTAAAAGTGAATAGGCCGAAGATACAGATCATCATACGGTTCTATTTTTTTCAGTATGCATACCGCAATGTATGTTGACTTCCGACCGGCGCAGTGCTGTACCCGGTCTGCAACCGGCAGCGGGACTACGGAGCAGCATTGGCTGTCTCGCTGCTATCGCTCGGCTCCGGAATGCGGTCGAGCGCCGCCTTGATGCGCGGCGTTTCCAGTAGAGCCCTGGTATCGGCGAGCAGCTTCGTACCCCAGAGGTTTTCTTTAAGGTAATCGAGCTTGCTGTAGCGCTTATCGAGGGTAAGGGCTTCCTCGCTGAGGGCCAGCCCTTTTTCGCGGTCGCCTTCAGTGTAGAGTGCGACGCCCAGGGCAAGCTTCGGTTCGGCGGCCTTGGCGTTGATCTTGACTGCTTCTTGCCAGCGGGTCTTGGCTTCGGCGACTTTGCCTTGTTCGTAGCGCAGAAGACCGATGTTGTTGATGGCTTCCCAGAAGGTGCTCTTCAAGCTCACGGCCTGCTCGAAGGTCTTGAGCGCATCCTCTTTGCGGTCGAGCACGACGTAGGTGTTGCCCAGGTTGAAGTATTCGTCGCTTGCTTTGGAGTCGAGCTTCAAACCGCGCTCAAGAGTGCTTGCGGCAAGAGGATAGTTTTTAGCACGGGTGTAGACCATCGCCAGGTTGAACTGGAAGCGGGCATTGTCCGGTGCAATTTCGCTGGCTCGCTTGAGGGCTGTGAGGGCCGGCTCCAGTTTGTTGTTCTGGAGGTAGATGCCACCCAGAATCGTGTGGACCTGGGAGTTGTCTTTTGAGAGCTGAACGGCAAGCGTCGCAAGGGCTTCAGCCTCATCGACACGGGCGACCTGCACCAGCCGGATCGCTTCCTCAGAGAGTTGCAGGGCTTGCCGCTGCAGGGCTTCGCTACTGAGGGTCGGAACAGCGAAGAGGGGTGTCTGGGCCTGGGCGATCGGCATGAAGAAGCTGCCAGCGGCGACACAGGCGAAAAGCCGGATTTTCCACATAAATAAATTACTGCTCAGGTTCAACCCAGTTTAACCTAATGTGCGGAAAGTCCCGCACTCTACCGCAGGTGAGCGCCGGGATGAAAGCACATCCCTGGAACCCATATTTAAGTCGTTCTGCCAATTCTTTGAACTCCTCAAATGCGCTACAATAGCTATTATGATGAAAGCGTTCAAGTACAGAATTTATCCAACGAAAACTCAAGACAGGCGATTGCGTCAGACCCTTGAGGAGTGTCGTTGGCTGTATAACAACACTCTCGCTTTCCGCAAAGATGCCTGGGAACAGGAGAAAAAACAAGTCAAACATTATGACTGTCAAAATCGTATTCCCGGCTTAAAGCTAACCCGTTCTTGGCTCAAAGACGTTCACTCTCAAGTTTTACAGCAGGTAGCAATTAGAGTTGACCTTGCTTTTCAAGCTTTCTTCAGAAGAGTCAAAGCGGGCGAAACACCCGGCCACCCTAGATTCAAAGGCAAAGGCCAGTATGACAGTTTTACCTATACCCAGAGCGGCTTCAAGTTAGATGGTTCACACCTGGAACTGTCGAAGATTGGTCGCATGTGGGTTGTGTTGCACAGACCAATTGAGGGCACAGTCAAGACTCTCACTATCCGACGTTCATCCACAGGTAAATGGTATGCCTGCTTCACTGTAGAACTGCCCAAGCCATCCCCGTTGTCCCAACGGGGGCCATCACCGACCAATCATCCTACTTCTGTTGGGATTGATGTAGGTCTGACTCATTTTGCCACTCTGTCTAATGGCGAGAGGACTGAGAACCCTCGATTCTTTCGGACTGAAGAGAAAGCGCTAGCTCAAGTACAGCGACGGCTTAGCGGACAAGAGAAGGGTACTGAGGCTAGACGCTTTCGACGTAAAGCAGTGGCAAGAGTGCATGAGCGTATTCGCTGGAGGCGCGAGAACTTTGCTCACCAGGAGAGTCGCAAGCTTGTCAACCAATACGGAGTGATCTGCCTGGAAGATTTGAGCATTCAAAACATGCTCAAGAATCACAACCTGGCTAAATCTATCTCGGATGCAGCGTGGAATCAGTTTGCCCAGTTCACGACAAGCAAGGCTGAAAGTGCCGGCGGTCGTGTTGTGCAAGTCAACCCGCGCAACACGTCTAAGATGTGTAGTCAGTGTGGAACATTGGTAGAGAAGACTCTAGCGGATAGAGTCCATAACTGTGCCGCTTGCGGTCTTTGTTTGGACCGTGACTGGAATGCAGCAATCAACATTTTGAGATTGGGGCTACAGTCTCTGGGCCATGCCCAAGAAGCCCGCCCTGTAGCGCTCTGCGCTCAGGGACGGGAGTAGTCACCGGTTCTGGACCCGGCTGCCCCCGTGTCGCTTTCAACGAGCAGGAGGCCCGCGCTCTGTACATCAGCATGAGCGTCGGGATGCTTACAATAGCCTTGAGCAAGTCTGGAGAACCCGATGGAAGAACCGACCCTTCGCGAACGCGTCGAAAAAGTCCGACTACAGCGTGCGACCCTGATGCAGCTCCTGGACAAGCCCGACCTCGGCACGCTTCGCCAGGACGTCACTCAGGCGCTAGAGGAAATCGATGACTTGCTCGTCGAATACGACCGCACCTTCCCGGCAACGAGCTAGCGCTCGATGCTCGCCGGTCGCCGGGTCGTCGTCTGTGTGAGCGGCGGTATCGCCGCCTACAAGCTCTGTGAAGTGGTCTCGACCCTCGCCAAAGCCGGTGCTCAGGTGCGTGTGATCTTGAGCGCAGCGGCCGAGCGCTTCGTCTCGCCTCTGACTTTTGCCACGCTTGCCCGAGAACGGTCCTACACCGACGCCGATTTCTGGTCGGCAGAACACGGTGCCCCCCTGCACATCACTCTCGGACAGTGGGCGGAGGTGCTGCTGATAGCACCGCTCACCGCCGACTTGATGGCCAGGCTCGCAATGGGGATTGCTGACGACCTGATTACCAACACTGTACTGGCCTCGACCGCGCCTATCTTGCTGGCCCCGGCCATGAATACCGAGATGTGGCTGCAGCCGCCGGTCGAGCGCAACTGGCAGTACTTACAATCGCTTCCCCGTTTTCACGCGAGCGGTCCGACTGCGGGCAGGCTCGCCTGCGATACCGTCGGCAGCGGCCGGATGAGCGAACCGCAAGTGCTGGTCGATCACCTCAGAACGCTTTTGTGGACTGGCGGCAGGCGTGACCTCACCGGTAAGACGGTGCTTGTCACCGGCGGCGGTACGCGCGAATTTATCGATCCGGTGCGCTTTATCGGCAACCCGAGTAGTGGGCGTATGGGAATTGCCGTGGCACTCGCCGCCGCCTACCGGGGCGCGGATGTACACTTGGTCGCCGCTCACAACCACCCGGAAGACATGCCCGCAATCGTGCGGGTCCATCCGGTGACGACAGCTGCCCAGATGCAGCAGACCGTCGAGGCCCTTTTTGATGAAGCACACCTCACGGTGATGACAGCGGCTGTCGCCGATGTGCGTCCCCGGCGCATCCACCCGCAAAAGTTGCCCAAGAGCCAGCTTGGCGAGAGCCTTGAACTTGAAGCAGTTGACGATATTATCCAGGGCCTCGCCCGCCGCAAGAAAGCCTGGCAGACCGTTGTCGGCTTCGCGGCTCAGACAGGCGACGACCTGCTCTCCCCAGCCTGGGCAAAGCTCGCTGCCAAGCACCTGGATTTCCTGGTGGCCAACCGTGTCGATTGGCCGGACCAGGGATTTGGCAGCGACAAAAATCAGGCTATGCTCTTAAGCGAACGTGGAGACCTCCATCAGATTCCCCTGGTCTCGAAGCTGGAAATGGCCCACCGCGTGCTCGACTTATTGGAGAAGCCGGAATGATGCGTACACCGTGGTTCGACGAGCAGAGTGGCGAACTGGCTTTTCAGATCATCAGCCGCGCCGATTCGTGGCAAATGGCAGTTGCCGACGGGGTTGTCACCCAGGAAGAGGTCAATACCCAAAAGCGAAGTGTCGCCCTCCTCCTGAAGGCAATCGACGAGCGAGTCGATGACGAGGTGCACTCTCTTATCACCGAGGTTCTCAAAGAAGTCTCGGTCCTGAATGCCATGCAGCTCTTTTATGCCTCTGAGGAGGCCGACTGAGGCAATGGGTTTTGTCTATTCTGAGGCATAAACGTGAACACAGAGTCTGGCGCGAACGGTGTAAATCAGGAAAAGACCCCTGACTGGCAACACCTTGCTGAAGAAAACGAGCAACTCTTTCTGGAGCAGATGGAGCAGACCCGCGTCGCCCAGGCAGACGCTCAAGCGGCACAAAGCGCCCTGACCGTCGAGCGGCAAACCGTGGTCAGCCAGCACTCCGAGTTGCAGGAACTGCGCCGCAACCTGGAACGCTCAAACGGCATCATTCGTTCGCTCGAACAGCGCCTCGGCAGTCTGCAGACGAATGTGAACCGTCTGGAGCAAGAACGCGAAGTTCAACAAGATCTTGAAGGGCGCCTACAAGCAGCAAACAACCTGGCTGACAGCCATCTTGCCCAGGCAGAAGAAGCCGAAGCCCAGCTCACGCGCGCCAACGCCCGCCTGATTGCCGTCGAGCGCCAGCTGCTCCAGCTCAAAAGCGTGCTGGAGAGAACCGTTTTTGGGCGTTCCCAACCGCTCGTTTCGGTCCCAGAAAAAACCGCTGCGCCGACAAGTCGGGGCGAAGCCCTCCCCCATCCCCGCGTCGAGCTACCGTCTTTTTTGAAAAACTGACCCCAATTGTCACCATCAATACAGGTGCACCGCCTGCGGAAGTGACACTATGTGGAAGACTAACCTAACTGTTTGGCCCATTCTCTCGGACTCCCAGAGACCCCCTGGAGGAGAGGGGCTTTTTTTTGTCTACTTTTCCTGGGCCAGGAGATGCTGCACTTCGTTGAGTGAGAGCCCAGAGCGTCGGATGGCCTGATCGAGGTTACTGGTATCGACCAGGACACTGATCAGGGTGCTGAGTTGGCGGCGAACAGCGCCGCTTTTCCAGTACCAGACACGCTCCTGCACGTTGAGCAGGCGGTCGGCCCCGACTTCGCCCCCATCTTTAAGTGGAATCCTGGTGCGGGCGAGCGCATCGGCCGGGCCACCGAGCGCTGCAAGCTTTGTGCGGGCGAGTGGTGTCCGGACCTGGGGGCGACTCTGGGAAGCCTCTTCGGGCGGGTCAGCAAGCGGACCGCTGGCTACTTTTATCCAGGGTGGTGCTCCGACAAGGGGGGTGCGCTGAGCACTATCAGCCGCGTTTGCTGAGGGAGATGCGAGGGTTGGAAGACTTGATGCCGCTTCGCCAAACGGCGTACTGGCGCTCTTCAGGAGTAGCGCCGACCCGGCCCTGGGCTCACTCGACGGTTGGCTGGTCCCGAGCGGAGCCGCTGCGCCAATCAGGGAAATTCGCTCACTCCCCAGGGGTGCGACAGCGGCAATCAGGCGAGGACCCTCGGTGCTGAGCGGCTCACGCGAGGGCTTTAAAGGCAGAGGCTCCAGGCCGTCGCTGTCGTTGGCTGCCTTCGTATCAGCTTCTGGTGCCGGTCTCTGTGCCAGGGGTCCTGTCGGCAGCTCAGCAATCTGGCCTGGTAGCCTGGCCATCACCGCACGAAAGTCAGTATTGGCGTAGACCAGACTCGAGAAGCTGACCAACAGTGCTCCTGCAGTCAGTAGAGCAGCAATATGTTTCACCTGATAACTCCTCCCATTCGTCCTCATTCGAGGTTGGCGTAGATGCTCACCGAAACCATGAAATGCCGGTCTGTCGCGAATGGGCATTCAAAGTAGTCTAGAGCCCACTTTATCCGGAATGACACCCCAACCCCAAGTCGGCATATAAATTCCATTTATTCCCTAGGGAAGCACTGAAAGGGTATAAAGCCTTACCGGCTTCAGATTTTATAGTTCTTCACGCACCAGGGCAAACACAGACAGTCTTCTTCACAAATCCTCTTGTGCCGCAATGCAGCTTCACATAGAATGTGTAGAAAATCTGATAGAACGTTATTGCCCGTGCTGGGCTGTCTGTAGCTGCGGCATCGACCCTTGCAATGGCACCAGTGGATACTGAGCGCAGATAAAATGATCGGTAGACTGCTTGATGGGCGTTACAAAATTCTTCAGATGCTGGGTGCGGGGGGGTTCAGTCAGACCTACCTTGCCCTCGACACGCGGCGTCCTAGCAGTCCGACTTGTGTCGTCAAGCATCTCAAGCCGAACAGCGACAATCCTGGTTCTTTGCAGATTGCCAGACGGCTTTTTCGCAGCGAGGCAGAAACGCTTGAGCGCATCGGATATCACGATCAAATTCCGAGGTTGCTGGCTTACTTTGAAGAGGAGCAGGAGTTTTACCTCGTTCAAGAATTTGTCGAAGGGCACCTGCTGACGACCGAATTACAACCCGACGCACCGATGGCCGAAGCCGAGGTGATTGCGCTACTGTGCGATGTCCTCAGCACACTCGCTTTTGTGCACAGCCAGGGTGTGATTCACCGTGACGTCAAGCCCGACAACCTGATTCGCCGCACCGAAGACGGCAAAATTGTGCTCGTGGACTTTGGTGCCGTCAAAACTGTCTGGTCGCGTCCGGCTGCTTTGCAAGGCCAGCGCGGCGGCACAGTCGCAGGCACGATCATCGGCACGCCTGGCTATATGTCCACAGAGCAGGGGCGCGGTAAGCCTCGGCCGAGCAGCGACATCTATGCACTCGGCATGATCGGCGTGCAGGCATTCACCGGTTTGAACCCGGTGGAATTGCAGGAAGACTCGCAGACGGGCGAGCCGCTCTGGCAGGAGCACGCCAGAGTCAGCCCGGAACTCGGAGCGATCGTCAGCAAAATGGTCTCCTACCACTTCAAAGATCGCTATCAGAGTGCCGTCGAAGCGCTCGAAGCCCTGCAGCCGCTGGTGGGTACTGATCGCTATTTTGTGACGCCGTCCTACCTGGCGCTGCCCTCACAGCCGCAGACTGTAGACAGGACGCCTGCTGCTCCGCAGTCCGGCGCATTCACCGAGCCGCCTGCCGCACCGACCCACGAAGAGACCCGCTACGCTCAGCCCATTGCTCCGCCCGAGTACATCCCCGAGCAACCCGCCCCGGCAGTCGCGGCACCCTCCACGCGCGAGGAGACTTACTACGGCCAATCACTTCCTTTTATTCCGCAGCCGCCTGCCACACCAACCCGCGAAGGTCAGCTTCCCGCCGAGCCGAATCGCGACCAGACGCGGATCACACCGCCGGGAGCCGCGACTCCCGCTACTCGCGAAACGACCGATGATGGCCAGTCGCGCTTTGCAATCGAGGGCGAGCGACAAGCTCAGCAGGCAACATCGGGCGCGACGGGCGCTCCGACAAGATCACCCCAACCAGGCTCACTAGAGGGTGGCAGCAGCGGTAACAAGACTTTAATCCTGGCCGGAGCCAGTATCGCGGCCGTAGCAGCCGCTGCGGCAATCGGCTTCTTTGTATTCGGGCCATCTGCAACACAGCCCTCGGTGCCGGCCACCTCGCCTCCATCCGAAACTGTCCTGGCACCACCGGTCCAGCAAAAAGCTCCCGAGGCACTGCCCCCAGAGACTGCCCCACAGGAGGCAGTCGTGACCCCGCCCAGAGTACAGCAGGCGGTTGTACCACAAGTCAAGCCGGCAATCGAGCCCAAGGTCGTACCTCAGGTGAAACCCACCTCGAAGCAGGCCGTTGCGACACCTCCCGCGCCGCGCCCCATCATCAAGGCGGCGGTTGTTAAGCCCAGGCCGGTTGCAGTGCAGCCCAGACCCAAACCACAAAAACCTGTTACCCCGACAAAACCGATCGTCGCCAGGGTGACAGCCCCCAAGCCGACCCAGGCTAAGCCTAAACCGACCGTGGCTGTCGTGAAACCACAACCGGCAAAAGCACCGGCAACCGGCGGGTTACGTCCGGCCACAGCGCCAGTCACTGGTACGGAGGCAGTGCCAGAAGGTCTGCGGCCCGCTTCCTCGCCCCTTGGTACCCCGAGATAATTTTCAAGCAAACTTTAAATCGGAAGCGTCAGTGTTGAGTATTCACTGACGCTTCCGATTTAAGGCGCCTACTTAATATAGATTTTGTAAGTTCTCCAGGCGGCCCCGCGCCAGGCGAGGCGGATGAATGCCTGGCGATCGAGGCCCGTTGCTGCGAGTGCGTCATCGACGGTCGAACCCTGCTTCATGCGAACGACAAAGTTTTGGGTGCGTTTATAGACAGAAGCGCGGGGGCTGAGCACTTTGCGCTCAACACCCAGGCGCAACCCAAGTAACAAATCATCGGTAGTCGCGTCATAGCCGCTAATCCGACCGACCGACACCCCAGTACCGGTGCGTGGCGGTGATGGCGGCAGGGGGCGGGGCGGGGCGGGGTTGGTAGCAGTAGGCTCAGCTGTTACCGGAGTGTCTATCGGTCTACCGAGGGACCCTATGAGCGGCGGCACCTCGGGCGGTGGTGTGACCGCGGCCTGAGGTAGGGCTGCGGGCCGGGGCCGGCTTGCTTCTGGGGTGACTGGGGCAGGCTCTCGGGGTGGCGCGGGCGGCTGAGATGGGGCTATCGGTCGCGAGGCGATGGTGGTCGTCGGCGCGGAGGGCCTGGCAGCAATGCGCTTGCGTAGTGACTCGAGCATGTTGCGCGCCTGCACACTGTCGGGCGCGTTGGGAGCGAGTTCGAGATATTTTTGATAATCGACGACGGCAGCATCGTATTCTTTGAGATCGCTCAGCACGACGGCCCGATTGAAGTAGGCGTTGGCGTAGTTGTCCTTGCGCTGGATGGCCTCGCTCAAGTCGCCTGCAGCCCCCTTCAAGTCGCGCATCAAATAGCGCGTGATGCCGCGGTTGACGTAGGCGGCCGGTTCGTCGGGGTTCTTCTGGATCACCTGATTCCAGATCTGGAGGGCTTTGGTGTAGTTGCCCTTGTTTTGCTGCGCGTAGCCGTCTTTGAAGAGTTGCTGAACTGAGGATGCTGTCTGGGCACTGGCTTGAATCGGGGGGACCGACAACCACATCAACGAAATCAAGCTCAGCCTTACAGGCCACGAACGCATCATGAGTACCCTGCTCCAGATTTTCATGCTCCTCTCAGGGTACCGCGAACCGTTGCGCTTGCCCCCAAAGCGTCCAGAACGGCCTGCTACCTGCTTTCAGCAGTCGGCCCGCTGCCGGATCGAGGGGACATGCTAAGCTCGGGGCACTTTCGATCCTGCAGGCATCATGGTTTCCACCCGGTTTCGTCTGGTCCTGGCCCTGGGAGTATGGCTTTTCGCTGCCGGTGCTGCCCAGGCGCAAACGGCTGCTCAAGAAGCAATCGTCTACTTGAAACAGCCGGTCACAGCGGCTCAACTACAAAAGCTTGAGGCGCGTTTCGGCATTGACCTGGAGCCTAACAGTGCCTCTTCCGGTGGTCGGCTGTTCAAATTCGACGTGGAGAATAAATCCCGGTTGCAGGCGTTGCTCTTAGAGATCGAGACTTCGCCGCTGGTCGAGGATGCTGAACCCAACTATGTCTACAAGGCGACTGGTTTTCCCAACGACCCGCTTTACTCAAAGCAGTGGAACTTGAAGGCCCTTGGTATCGAACGCGCCTGGGAGCGGGCTGACGGGACAGGCGCGGTGGTCGCCGTCATCGACACGGGTGTCGCTGCAAACCTGCCGGACCTCGATACCACTGAATTTGAGCGCGGCTATGACTTTGTGAACGACGACGGCGATGCAACCGACGATCAAGGTCACGGCTCCCACGTCGCCGGTACGATTGCCCAATCGACCGACAACGGCAAAGGGGTCGCAGGCATCGCCTACCGTGCCCGCATCATGCCAATCAAAGTCCTGGACCGTTATGGCTCAGGCACGGCGAGCGATGTGGCCGACGGCATTCGGCTTGCCGCAGACCGGGGGGCGAACGTGATCAACTTGAGCCTCGGCGGCGGCGGTGACAGTGCCGTCTTGCGCTCGGCCATCAACTACGCCCACAGTAAGGGCGTGGTCATTGTCTGTGCCGCCGGAAACGAAGGGGCGGCGCAATCTTCTTACCCGGCTCTTTACACAAACTGTCTGAGTGTTTCGGCCACTGGTCCTGGTGGGTCTGTCGCTTTCTATTCAAACTATGGCCGTGGCGTCGATTTGAGTGCTCCAGGCGGCGATAAGACCGAAAACGGCAGCGATGGCGGCGTCCTCCAAAACACCATCGACGAAAACGGCAACTCAACCTACGCAAGCTACCAAGGCACGTCGATGGCGGCCCCCCACGTCGCGGGTGTAGCAGCACTTCTCTATAGTGCTGGTGTTCACGACCCGGCCCTGATTCGCAAGGCACTTTTGAGCACGACCCGGCCAGTCGGCGATGACTACTTGAGTCGCCACGGTACCGGACAACTCAACGCCGCACTTGCCCTTGAAAGTCTTGAGAATCCCTACGTTTTCTGGCGTGGCGGCGCAAACTGGCTTCTACCGCTCAGTACGCTGCTGGTCGGCACACTCTTCGCCTTAGTAGTGCTGATCGGTGGCCCCGGTGGCAGCCGGTCCTGGTTTAACGAAACGACTTATGCCCTTGGGTTTGTCGTGGTTGGTCTTGGATTTTTTCCACTTTCGGCGGTGGGCACGCTCTGGGGACCGGAGGGACTGCTCGCACTACTGGCTTCACCTGTCGCCAACTGGGACCGCGTCCTATTGGGTGGCCTGTTGAATCCGGCCCTACACTCGGTACTGGTCCCGCTGCTGTTGAGCCTGACGCTTGGCGTCTTCGGCTGGGGACGTTCGCTTGCTATCGGTGCATCGATCGGGACGGCCGCATTGCTGACGTTGCAGGGAACAGTGTTCTATGGCCCGCTGATGTGGTTCGTCAGAGAGGACTGGGCGCGCGGGTTTTTACTGGTCAACGCGGCTCTGTGCTTGCTTCTTGCCTTCGTGGCCTACCGCAGTGGCGATTGAGACACGAACTGCTTTCCTGCTTCTAGCCCTGAGTGCTGGGGTGCTTGCGCCCCCTGCCGGGACTCACCCTATCTCACAAAGCAAACCTGACCGTCAAAAACGAATGCTGACTGGAACGCTACGCTTTATCGATATCGAAACCGGCACCTGGCAACTGGTAACACCCCAGGGTAATTACCAGTTGCGCTTTAAGAGCCGACCCGCTGACCTCAAAAGCCTCGAAGGCAAGGCAGTTCAGGTGCAGGGCATCGTCCGCGCCGATCTGCTGACGACAGTGATGGCGGGGACGGTGGTGGAAGTCGAGTCGATTGCCCTGCGCCCCTGAGATTCAGGCGAAACTGCGTCCGCCGAGCAGGCCGACCGCCGCGTTGGCGATCGCAATCACAATCGCGCCCAATAGAGCCGTCCAGAATCCGGCGATGGCGAAGCCCGGTACCAGGGCTGCGGCCAGCAAGAGGCCGAGCGCGCTGACTACGAACGAAAACAGGCCCAGAGTCAGAATGTTGAGCGGCAGGGCAATCAGGTTGAGCACCGGCACGACGACTGCGTTGACGATACCCACCACCAGGGCGGCAATCAAAGCAGCAGTAAAGGTGGCGACCGTGAAGCCCGGCAGGAAGTAGGAGACGGCAATCAGAACAAGCGCCGACACCAACCAGCTAATCAAGAAGTTGACCACGACTTGCTCTCCAGGAGAATACTCTCCTATCATCGCCAATCGTGGACTGTTCTTACATCTACCATTCGGTCGCGCTTTACTCCCCCGGTAGAAGTAGTCAGGCTCAACCCAGCTCTCACAGGGTAGTTGAGTACACAGGTCTCTCAAAAGTGACCAGATTCTTTGACCGACTTGTAGGGACTGCTTGACGACTGACTTTACTGTGCTCGGCGACTCAAGTAGTCGAGGTGCCCGTGCGTAAACGGCCCAGTTGAGCGAGAGCCGCTGTGTATTGGTTATCGAGTGGGGTAGCAAGCTCCGTCGGCTTCAGGCTTTTGGCTTCCGGCACTTTTAGATTTGGCTCGATACCCTTTTTATGAATATCCTGGCGATTTGGTGTCAGGTAGCGGGCGTTTGAGACGACCAGGCCGGAGCCATCCGGGAAGCGATGCGTCCCCTGGATTAAACCCTTGCCGAAGGTTTTTTCGCCCACAAGCAGCGCACGGCGGTTGTCTTTCAAGGCAGCGGCGACCACCTCGCTGGCAGAAGCGGTGGTGCTATTGACCAGTACGACCAATGGTTTCGTGCTCAGGGGCAGTTGTTGGGCGCGAGCTGTTTCAGCGGCACCGCGCCGGTCCTCGGTGTAGACGATCGTCTGCCC
The DNA here is from genome assembly GCA_031399965.1 of Gloeobacteraceae cyanobacterium SOY_34_metabat_159. Classification (GTDB taxonomy): domain Bacteria; phylum Cyanobacteriota; class Cyanobacteriia; order Gloeobacterales; family Gloeobacteraceae; genus JANNPH01. The sequence continues at coordinate 70,384 of JANNPH010000182.1, forward strand.
CGGCTTCAGCCAGAAGCGGGCAATCTCCACCCCGGCTGTGAGCCGTCCGCCGGGATTGGCGCGCAAGTCGAGGACGTATCCAGCCACTTTTTGGGCTTCAAAGGCACGAATCGTGCGGCGCATCTGCTCGACAGCATTGTCATTGAAGCGGGTGAGCCGGATGTAGCCCAGTTTTGCACCACCCCGTCCCTGCTTGATAGCAGCACTCACCGGGTTTATCGTGACCTGCGCCCGCTCTAGAGGTACATCGAACGCCCGCCCGGCCCGGCGCACTCCCAGGATCACCCGGCTCCCCAGGGGTCCACGGATGCGAGCGGCGACCGTATCGAGGTCGAGGCCACTGGTGGACTGGCCATCGACGACCGCGATCACATCCTCCGGCTGAATACCTTTGCGGAAAGCAGGTGAGCCCTCGTACACCGTGAGCACTGTCGGAACCGATTGACGCGGATTGAGTTGGAGGCCCACTCCTGAAAGCTCACCGCTATTTTGATCTTCGAGGTTTTCAAACTGTTCGGGAGACAGAAAGCGGGTGAAAGGTTCGTCGAGACTGCCGAGCATCTGATTAATCTGAGCATAAAGCTCAGTACGGGAAGCAACTGGTTTTGACAGATACTGCTGCCGCACGCTCCACCAGTCCTGCCGATTGAAGGTGCTGTCGAAGTAGTCGCTGTTCACGTAAGTCCAGACATCGACCAGCAACTTTTTTTCCTCAGCCAGCTGTTCAAAGCGCCGGGCACGGTCGGCCTGGAAAGAACATCCGCTGAGCGCCAACACAGCGACCAGCAGTGCCGTAAACTGCCTACCTCCTGACCTCATCGATATCGCAACAAAACTACACGAAGATCATAGCCCGGACAGTTCGAGGCGGCTTCAAACAGCGACCTTTGTACCGCCAGCAAACTGGTCAGCCGACGAAGTCACTAACGAATGTCCTCTACGATACATTTCAGATAGTCAAGAAATCGATTTGCTTTTGGCTTGAGGGCTAAGATGCTCCAGTCGTCAGGAGGAACATCATGAAAAGAAAGTCTTTTCTAGTTTTGGCCACTGCAACCGGTCTTGCCTGGACCCTCCCGAATAGACAGGCAGGGGCACAGAGCGCCGGTGTTTTCTCCGCAGGTTTTTTATCGCCCACGAAATTGATTTTTTCCCCCAACGGTTCGCTCGTTGTCGCGGAGTCAGGCAACGGTCCCAACACCGGCCGTATTTCGCTTGTCAACCGCGACGGTAACCGTCGGACGCTGCTTGCCAACTTGCCTGCCGGGTTTTCGGCTCCCAACGGCGATCCGTCGGGACCCTCGGATGTAGTCTTGATCGGTCGGCAACTGTACATCCTGATCGGTAGCGGCGACGCTGTCATTAGCGGCCCGACGCCGGGAACGGAACTACCCAACCCCAACCCCTCTTCAAAACTATTCAGCTCAATCTTGACTGTGCGGCTCGACCGGGAGATTGACTTGATTGAGGGAAGCTTTGTTCTCAGTATCGATCAGCAGCAGAGTCTGGCGGCAGGACAGCCGGTGGGGCTTATCAGCACCAGCGGCGAAAAAGCCCGCGTGCAGTTGCTGGTCAATTTCCCCGATTTTACCCCGGAGCCACGGCCGAACCTTCCTGAGAACGTACGTTCCTCTAATCCCTTCGGTCTTGCTCTCAATCTCGGCAAACTCTACGTAGCCGACGCCAGCCAGAACGCAGTGCAGGAAGTCAACCTTGTCACCGGCGAGAGCCGTCTGGTGATTACTTTTCCGAGTCAGCCTAACCCGACGCCGGTCGGTCCTCCCCAGATTGAAGCTGTCCCCTCCGGCATCCGTGCCTTCGCAGGCAGACTGCTGGTGCCGCAACTGACTGGTTTTCCGTTTCCGCCGGGGTTTGCTCAGGTGTTATCAGTGGGTGCACAGACCGGCGACAGCTACACCTTCATCGACGGGCTGACAATGGCCATCGATGTGATTCCGCGTACTCTCACTTCGCTGTATACCCTTGAGTTCAGCACTGACCCACTGAACGGCGGCCCTGGTCGGCTGCAACTGTTCACCTTCCCCGGCCCAACAAGTCAGGTACTCGCCACCGATCTCATCACACCAGCCGGTATGGCCCGTGACGAAGTGACTGGCGATCTATTTGTCACCTCCTTCGCCACCGGTACGATTGTTCGGGTGCCGGTTTTGTAAGCTGGTTGATACAAGGAAGGGTCGATGCCTATTTAGTATCGACCCTTCCTTGTATCAATCGGTCTAAGAGATTCGTTAGTGGCCAAAGCTAGAATGGGTACCAGGCGGCAGTGAAAACCTCCTGTCGATACTGTGCTCAGCAAAATGGATAAGATGGTCAGAAACCTAGGGTTTAGGCAACGTGTCTTTTGATACATGCAGAGAGTGAATGGGTCTTACGTTGAGGGCATATAGTTAAAGTTGTGGTATTTTGAGTGCGACAAGGCAACGAGACTAGAATGACTGAGCAGTTTGGGTCACCCTCTGAACAAAGAATGTGGAGCGACGAAGCGCTAGAAGCTACAACCAGTATGACAGCGCAGGCGATAAACGAAAAATATGTAAGGGGTGAGCAAAGGATTGTCACAGAATCTAATCGCGAGAAGTTACCTAACTTCGTTGAGGCTTTAAGGCGTCCTGGATATATGGATCTAAAGCCATTTTATCAAAGACGGATTCGGTGGAGTAGAGAGAGACAGTCCAAACTTATTGAATCTTTTATTATTAATGTTCCTGTTCCGCCAATTTTTCTGTACGAGCAAAATTATAACTCATACGAGGTGATGGATGGCCAGCAAAGAATTACAGCCATTAAAGACTTTTACGAAAATACTCTAGTGCTTGAAAAACTCGAAATATGGCCAGAGTTGAATGGCAAAAAATATAGTGATCTGCCTTCAAAGGTGAAGGCAGGTATAGATAGAAGAGCAATAGATTCAATAGTTTTACTCAAGGAATCTGCGCCTGATGATGAAGAGGCTTTTTTACTACGACAACTGGTATTTGAAAGATTAAATACCGGAGGAATAAGACTTGAAAAACAAGAGATCAGAAACGCATTATATCAAGGAGCTCTAAACAATCTATTGCTCGAACTCTCAAGATTGAGTATTTTTCGCCTTGCATGGAGCCTTCCCCTTTATGAGAAAGAAGAAGAAGACGCTAACAAAAATCCGGAATTGCTGGTGATTCCTTTTTATCAAAAGATGGAAGATGTCGAGGTTGTACTTAGATTTTTCGCTATCAGACACATTAAGCACTACAAGTATGGCTTGCAAAAGTTCTTAGATCTCTACATGCTTAGAAGTAAGAACTTTCCACTAGAAGATATCCTCTTTCTAAGAGAGCTATTTACGACCACTTTAACTACGGCGCACGAAATTTATGGGGGGTTATTGTTCAAGCCTTACGACCCAAAAAAAGGAGCTTGGTCCGACAAAGCTCAGAAAAGTTATTCAGATGCAGTGCTAATCGGGATAAGTAAACATTTAGGGCGCAAAGAACTTATGATCGAGAGAAAAGAACTCGTTATTGAAGCTACAAGAAAAATGTTTGAAAGAGTAGGACTGAGTGCTTTTACTGGGAGAGCGAATACTAAGAGAGATGTTGAGGAGCGATTAAACATTTTTTCAAATATGTTGGAATCGGTCTTCGTCGAATAAATTATGTTTCCTGCACTTTTATCGAAGCTAAAAAGCGAACTTGCAGCGATTAAGTTGACTATTGAGTTTAGCGATTCAGCTAGGGACTATATTGCTGATAGAGATGTGCGTGTCAAGAAAAAGCTAGCAGTAGGTATCCCATCCAACACTGACTGGAGAACATATGACCACTGTGTCGCTCTCATCAGAATTTACGCAGTCTATGAAATGTTTATTGAAGAACTAATTACATCATCGTTGAGTCTACTCCCCAATTTATATAGCTATGAGGATCTAACCACGAAAATGCGAAATGAACATAGAAATGGAATAGCGAACTTGCTGCCCAAATTGCACTATGCAAGGTATAGTCATCTGACGCCACATCAGCTTATTACTGATTACCACAAAGCACTGTCAGGGCAACAACCATACGTTATTGCACCAGAATCGTTTTTGAGACACGAGCAGAATCTGAACTTAAGTACATTGCAGGAACTATTTAGCAAGTTAGGAATTGATAATAACGAAGCTTGGCTTAGCAACCATCGGCTTATAAAAGAATACTTCATAATAAAGGGATCTCGTTCGACTGCAAAGTCGGAGCTTAATGCATTTCTAGAGTATAGAAATGCAGCAGCCCATAAAAAAATTGAAAATATTCTTGGTAAAGAGTCCCTATTAAACTACTCTTTGTTTATCGAATCTCTATGCGAGGTAATGTACGAACGGGTATATCATTGGCTGGAAGAACAAAAAATAATACTGGGCAATAAAGCTTATATTGGAGAGGTAAATAAAAGCTTCAGGAAAGGTAGAATTATCATCGCTATGATCGAGAATGCAACTGTTAATATTGGAGATATATTAGTCTTCAAGGGGGACTACTATTGCTACGAAGCTATAATTAGTAGTATACAAGTGAACAGTGTAGATGTTCCAAATATAGTGGTCACAGCAATGCAGGAAATTGGAATTGGAACAGAGATTCCAGTTCCTTTGTCGGCAAAAATTTCATTTCAAGGCTGACGTGGATGTTTTGTCAGAACGGATTCTACAGACATTCGCGACTACCGGCACAGCTAATGATTGGGAACCTGCCACATTGCAATACTCAATGTCGTGCTGGAGAACGCAAGATCGTTGGTCCAGGAACGTCACAGCCATGAACAATGGCAGTGGCCAAGTGCAAGGCATCTGGTGTGTTTAGTCCCCGCTGCGCTCGTAACTCGGCTGCAAGGTCGAAGACAGTAGCAGGCAACGGCAGAATTGTGATTGCACAAAAGAAGCTATCGAACGCGATGAGTGAACTGACCCCCTTATATAGTCTTGATGTCGGGAGTACTCCCGATATCAATCTACTCAGGGCTACCGGGTGGGCGGAGACTGGACCGCTGTTGACCCCCTCAGGCTACTCGCCTGATCCAAAGATGAGCGCCCGCCTCTGACACGGATTCCTCATAACCGGACGGTATCTTAAGACAATTCTCGCAATTGCTCTTGCATGAATAAGGATGGTTTGAATCCGTGCTTACCCGCAGTAGCCCGAGCAACACACGCTACGGGAGGACTTTGCGTTGACTCAGGCTTTTCTCGGAATCGATATCGCCAAACAGTCCTTTGAGGCTGTCCTGCTGCTCTCTGGCAAAGTGCGCTCCAAAAGTTTCAAAAACGCGTTTGATGGATTCGAACAACTCGATCGCTGGCTCGAGCAGGAATGCCTCTCCCAGGTCCATGCCTGCCTGGAAGCAACGGGGGGCTATCAGCAAGACCTCGCACTCCATCTATACAAACAGGGGCATGTCGTTAGTATCGTCAATCCAAAGCGCATCAAAGGCTACGCTCAGGCCCAGATGAGACGCGATAAGACCGACCGGGTTGACGCAGCCGTCATCGCCCACTTTTGCGCAACCCTGCACCCCAAGCCCTGGCAGCCGCCCTCTGAAGCCGTACTCATTCTGCAGGGCCTGCTGCGTCGGCTGGAGAGCCTGCAGCAAATGCGGCAGCAGGAGGAAAATCGCAAGCAGATGCCACATCTGTGCCCGCAAGTGCAAAGCTCAATTGAGCAGCTGCTCAAAGTTTTCGGGGAGCAGATTGCTCAACTCAAACAAGAGATCCGCAATCATATTGCACAGCAGGCGGAACTCAAGCATCAACAACACCTGCTCTGCTCCATTCCTGGTATTGGTGAGTTGACAAGTGCGCGCCTGCTAGCGGAGTTTCTCGGATTCGCTCCTTTCAGCAACGCACGTCAATTGGCGGCTTTCGCGGGTCTGTCGCCCCGACAGTATCAATCGGGCACGAGCGTTCTCGGAAGAACCCACTTGTCTAAGGTTGGCAACGGCCGGATCCGCAAAGTGCTGTTCTTCCCGGCGGTGGTGGCATTGAGGTACAACTCAAGGATCAAGGAGTTTGGCGAGCGCCTGTCGGCGGCAGGCAAGACAAAAATGTGCATTGTCGGTGCAGTGATGCGCAAACTGTTGCATTATGCATTCGGCGTGTTGAAATCTGGTCGTCCATTTGATACTGGGCAAGGGAGCCAGATGGTCTAGAGCTGGTTGTTTCTTGTTTGGTTCCAATATAATTTTCTGTCATGCCCGAGTGCTTCAGATGTAATTGAAGCGCTCAGCTCCCCATTGAAAATTCTCTGCTTACTAAGTCGAATGAAGGAAATTTAAGGAAGGGCAAGAGTTGCTTGTTGGCTGCAAAAAGTCCTTGACGTTCAAGACGGTATCTTGGGAACTGCACAACGGATAATGCACCTAAGGAGGAAACTATGCACGACCAAGACCGCACCTTCCAGCGTTGGACTGCCAAGCGCAAAACCCAAGTCGTAGTCGAGATTTTGAAGGGCAAGCTCACCATTGCCGAAGTCAGCCGCCAATATGACCTCACCCCCGCCGAGGTCGAAAACTGGATTGACCAGGCCCAAGCCAACATCGAAAACGGCTTCCGCTCCAAACCAAAAGACGTCGAGCAACTCTACGAAGCTCAACTCAAGGATGCTCACGCCGCTCTCGGTGAGGCTTTGCTGGAGAACAAAGCCTTAAAAAAGCTGCAGCGGTCGGCGGAATCAGCCGAGAACAGCTGATGGCCATGCATACAGAACTGACTACAGAAGGCACCCCAGCCAGCCTCAGCCAGTTGTGCCGCTGGTTCGACTTTCCGCGCCGGACCCTGTACTACCGCCCAAAGCAACGTACTCGGCCCCTCAACGAAGACCTGGTGCAACGGGTCAAAGACTGCCTGGAGCAGTTCCCGACCTACGGCTACCGCCGCATCGCTGTACTGTTGCAGGTCAACCGCAAGCCTGTACAGCGGGTGCTGCAACTGAAGCACTGGCAGGTGAACACGAGACCGAAGGGCCACCGTCCTCGGGTCAAGGCAACCCCTTCGTTGGCTGCTTTTCCGAACCAACGCTGGTCAACGGACTTGACGCGGGTTTGGTGTAGTCGGGACGGCTGGTGCCATCTGGCGTTGGTCATCGACTGCTGCACGCGGGAGTTGTTGGGCTGGCGGTTATCGAGCCGGGGCACTGCGACCACGGCTGAGGCCGCTCTGGAAGAGGCGCTAATCCACCGCTTCGGCATCTTGGGCCGGGTATCGGGCGAGTTGGCTCTGCGCAGTGACAATGGCTTGGTGTTCACCAGCCGGACGTACACGCAGACGGTGAAGTCTTATGGGTTGGTGCAGGAGTTCATCACACCCTACACACCCGAACAAAACGGGATGGTGGAGAGATTGATTCGGACGCTCAAGGAGGAATGCATCTGGCAGAATCGCTTCGAGTCGTTGTCGCAAGCGCAGGCGGTCATCGGCCGGTGGGTGCGACACTACAACACCCGAAGACCGCACCAGGCGTTGGGGTACCGACCGCCAGCTGAGGCGTACTCAGCAGTCCTATAAACTGTGCAGATTCCAGGGGGTCACCACAGTAAATGTTGCGCTTAGTAGAAGTATGGAATGCTGGAAACTCCAGTGTTTGACCCACATTTGTGTATTATCTTAATCTAACAAGGGAGATTATTAAACAACATGCTCTCAGGAGGCAGTTTTCAATGCTGAAGTCATTTGTACTTGTAACCCTAATATCTTTCAACTTGATTTTTCTTGTTACGGTAGCTGCCTTTGCAGGTATAACTTCTGCAATTTTAGTGCGAGCCGATGGCAGGGTATTCTACCTTGCTTCTACCGATTCCTTAAGTATCCTTGGTGCCATGACGGGTAGGCTTAAATGTATCAACAATGGTAAGGAGATACCCCTACCAGCAAATATTAATGCTTTGGTTTCCGACTTTTGTCCTTCTTGATTAATAAGAGGCATTCGCGTGTCGGCGCATGTCGAACCAGAAAGTTCGCTTAGCAGATAGGGCGGAAAGGGATATAAATGGATCACTAGATCGAACACAACTATCTCGCTTATGATTCGTGATATTAAAGGTATTCAAAGTGTACTTTGAATACTTTTTAGGGATGCTGAGATCTATTAATAGATTAGACTTGTTTGGAGCTTTTGGATCTGAAAAAGTGTATTGATTCTGTGCTAGTGTCAGCTCATCTAGTGCTCTTCGAATGCTTTCTCTGAGTGGGCGTTCATATTTTTTTAATATTCTGACTTCTTTGCCTATATTATCGGATGCAGTAACTATCAAATAGTAGATATTTGGGAGCGCCAATTCAGCATGAAGGCAATCACAAAAAGCTCTGAAATCACGCAGTTTTAATCTACTTTCCGACAATGGTTCACTAGCTTGATGACTGCTAATATCGTTCAGCCGAGAATAAAGATCATTAATCTTTAGAAGTAGTGTGTCTCTTATTTTATCATCTGAAGAATCGGTGGGATTGAGTTTGAGCTCCAAAAACAACCGCTCTACTTTTCGCATTGGATTTGCTTTACTTAGTGAACGCCCCAAAGTAAATTCTTCGACAATTAAACTCATTTCAAATAATTTAAGCTTCGCAAGAGCTATATATGTGTAACTGCAATCAGGTCTAACAGGTACGTCAAGTTTAGTATTAACTGCTTCTACACCATTATAGGAAAATGTACAATAAGGATTGCCAAAAGCGCTGTAGCGAGACAGTGACTCTGCTGCATATTCCAACACTAAAGCAGCTGAGTTGGCATATACTTTCTTAGTCTCTAAATCGACACTTGAATTCCCCTTCATTGCATTAAGATATTTTTCAGCATATATGTTAGCTACTTCTAAAGTAGTGTCTATAAGTTCGTCTACAAACTTCGGGTTTATTACTTTACTGCTACCTTCAGCTTTGCCATTGGCCGGTTTAACGAACTCCGAAGCGCAGTTAATTTCTTCGTCTCCAACTGCAAAGCACTGTAAACTTTTTAAAGCATTAAAAAGCTTTACCTGAGCCTCCTTTAACTGCTTATCATCAAAGTCTTTTAACTGCTTATCATCAAGGTCTTTCTTCGCCTCGTGAATATTATCTTCCAATAGTATTCTAGCTAAGCCTAAGAAACCACGCCAATCGCCACCTGCTGCTGCTTTTTCGTAGTACTCTTTTGCTAATATTTTATCCTTTGTTTTGTCATTTG